>JAVTWJ010000053.1:0-5258 GCA_032229785.1 Propionibacteriaceae bacterium | reverse complement strand
GCCAGCGCCTTGCGCAGCACGAACCGGGTCTGCGGCAGCGGGCCCTCGGAGGCGTCCACGAGCAGGACGACACCGTCGACCATCTCGAGTCCGCGCTCGACCTCGCCGCCGAAGTCCGCGTGGCCCGGGGTGTCGATGATGTTGATCGTCACCGTGGCGCCGTTGGCCATGGTGTGCTCGACGGCGGTGTTCTTGGCGAGGATGGTGATGCCCTTCTCGCGTTCGAGGTCCATGGAGTCCATGACGCGGTTCTCCACGTCCTGGTTCTCGCGGAAGGCCCCCGACTGCCACAGCATGGCGTCCACCAGCGTGGTCTTGCCGTGGTCGACGTGGGCGATGATGGCGACGTTGCGCAGGTCGGCGCGAATGGGCATGCAGAGACTCTCTGGACGACGGTGGGAAGACGCCCCACTCTAGGCGCTGCACGCCCGGATGCGTGAACGGGGCCACGACGGCGGACGCCGGGACGCGCCCGGCGCCCTCACAGCCCCTCGGATGGCCGGGGTATACAGTGGTTCAGGGTTTCCGGTCGCCCCCTGTGAGGCCCGCCGCCGTTGTCGAGAGGTAAACCAACATGCTCCTGTCGGTCGTGGTTCCTTGCCACAACGAGGAATCGGTTCTCGACGCGCTGGTCGATGAGGTCACCACGACCGTGGGGGCGCTGGGCGTCGACATCGAGCTGGTGCTGGTGAACGACGGCAGTCGCGACCGCACGCTCGAGATGATGCGCGCCCACCACGAGCGCGATCCCCGCGTGCGCTACGTCAGCTTCAGCCGCAACTTCGGCAAGGAGGCCGCGATGTTCGCCGGCCTCAGCTACGCCAAGGGCGACGCCGTCGTGATCATGGACGGCGACCTCCAGCACCCGCCGGCGCTGGTGGGGCAGATGCTGGAGCTCTACCGCCAGGGCTACGACCAGGTGATCGCGCGGCGCACCCGCGACGGCGATCCGCCGGTGCGAACGGCCTTGTCTCGCCTGTACTACCGCATCGTCAACGCGCTGGTCGACGTGAAGATGGAGGACGGCGTCGGCGACTTCCGGCTGCTGTCGAGGCGCGCCGTCGATGCGCTGGTCTCGATGCGGGAGAGCAACCGCTTCTCCAAGGGCCTGTTCTCGTGGATCGGCTTCCCGCAGACGACCATCGACTACCAGAACCAGGAGCGCCAGGGCGGCGGCACGTCGAAGTGGTCGTTGCGGCGCCTGTTCAACTACGGCCTCGACGGCATCATGTCGTTCAACAGCGCGCCCCTGCGCGTCGCCGTCTACATCGGGCTCACGGTCTTCGGGCTCGGCGCGCTCTACATCGTCTACGTGCTCGTGTCGTGGGCCATGCACGGCATCGACGAGCCCGGCTACATCACGCTGATCACCGCGGTTCTCGGTCTCGGCGGCCTGCAGTTGGTCTTCATCGGGATCGTCGGCGAGTACGTCGGCCGCATCTATCACGAGGTGAAGCGGCGTCCGCCGTTCCTGGTGGCCGACGCGAGCCCCACCGACCTGGCGCTGCCCCCCGCGGAAGGGCCGCGCGACCCCTCATGAGCATGATCCGGCACGCCGCCAAGTTCACCGTGGTCGGTTTCATCAACACCGGTGTCTACTACGGCTTCTATCTGCTGATGCAGATGGTGATGCCCTACCTGGTGGCCCATCTCCTGGCCACGGCCCTCGCCATGGTGGGGTCGTTCTTCCTGAACACCTACTGGACGTTCCGCACCAAGCCCACGTGGAAGAAGTTCGCGATCTTCCCGCTGACCAACCTGACGAACTACGTCGTGCAGACGGTCGGCGTGGTGGTCCTCGTCGAGTGGCTGGCCCTCGACACGCGGATCGCTCCGCTCGTGGCGGCCGTGTTCGCGATCCCGGTCACCTTCCTGCTGTCGCGCAAGATCCTGCTCGAGCGCGACCCCAAGGAACGCATCGCCGAGGTGATGCGGGGTGAGGACGCCGCGAGCGCGCCCGCCCGCGAGGACGCCGGTGAGGACGCCGAGCCAGGGGCCACCTCGTGAACGCAGCGGTGAGCGCGCAGCGCCCCGAGGTGCCGAAGGTGCCCGAGGTGCCGGTGGTTCCGGCCGGACGCCGCGGGCCGGTCTGGCTGCCACCCGTCGTCGTCGCCGTGGCGGTCGTCGTCCTCGGCTTGGTGCCCGTGCTGCGGGTGCCCGCGTTCTACTTCTGGGACGACAGCGCGGCGGTCTTCCTGCCGACCTGGCGCGCGGCGGGCCTCGACCTGCTCGCCGGCCACTGGCCCGCGTTCCGGCCCGACTTCTGGATGGGCGGCAACTGGGCCGTCGAGGCCCAGTTCGGCCTGTGGAGCCCGGTGAATCTCCTGGTCATGATGGGCACGGCGTTGATCGGGGACCTCGTGGTGGCGTCCGTCGTCATCAAGATCGCCTTCCAGGTGTTGCTGGCCACGGGGGTGTACGCCCTCGCCCGCGAGTACGGCGTCCGTCCCTCGATCGCGGCGGCCGTGGCGATCGCGCTGCCCTTCAACGGGTTCACGCTCTACTACGACACCGCCACCTGGATCGCCGGGTTGATGGCCTTCGCCTGGACGGCGTGGTTCTGGTGGGCGACCCGGCGCTGCATGGATGGCCGGCTCAGCCCCGTGGCGATGTACGTCCTCGGGTACCTGCTGGTCACCAACGGCAACCCCTACGGCGCGCTCGGTGCCGTGATCGTGCTCGGCGCCACCGCCGTCGAGGCCCTCGTCAACCGCAACGCGCGTGGGTTCTGGACGATCTTCGTCACCGGCGCGCTGGTGGGCGGCACGACGATCGCGGCGTTCCTGCCGCTGGTTCTCAGCTCGAGCGCCGGCTGGCGCGAGGCGTCCGGCATCTTCAACGACGGCTTCCTCGTCCCCGACCTCACGATGCTGGTCGGGTCCAGCACGCCCGGCGCACGTCCGTTCATCAGACTGTGGGCGGGGTCGGGCAGCACGGTCCCGATGGCGTACTCGGCGTGGTTCCTCGTTCCGCTGCTGCCGTGGCTGCCCTGGCGGGTGCTGCGAGACGAGTGCCGCGCGCTGTCCGGCCTGGCCATCGTGGGCGTCGCCTACCTGGCGCTGACGCTGGGCCCGTCGAACCTGTGGCTGTTCCGGTGGCCGGCCCGGCTCTTGGAATACGTGTGGATGGTCGTCTTCCTCATGGTCGCCGTGCTGGTCTCGCGGGGGCTGCAGACGTCGTGGTGGCGGGTGCGCGCCGCGGCGTCCGCGTTCGTGGTGCTCTTCGGCGGCTGGCTGGCCTACTCGGCCGTTCCTTCGTTGCGGCACGCCCCGATGGTGGCCGTCCACCTCGTGCTGGTGGCGCTGCTGGTGGCGGCGATCCTGCGCGCCCCGCGTGCGGTCGCGTCGGTGATGGTGGCCGGCACCGCGATCGTGGCGGTGGGTCACGCCGGGGTCGCCCCGTACAACCGGGACGTCGCCCAGTGGTGGTTCCCGGCGGACGCCGCGGCCCAGCGCGCCTACCAGGAGCGGTTCGACGGCCCGATCGCCCAGGTCGCGACTCCCGATCTGATCCCGATCGAGCGGCGGGCCGAGGCCGGCGCCTGGATCCTGTTCGGCAGCATGGCGGGCGGCATGGGCGTCGAATCCACCAGCAGCTACACCGGCATCGGGCACAACGAGTTCTCGCGCACGCTGTGCATGAACCACGCGGGCGCGACCTGCGCGGACGCCCTGACGCGCCTGTTCGAACCCGCCGGAGCCGGCCTCCAGGTGCCGCTGGCCGACGCGCTCAAGGTGCGCAGCGTCGTGGTGCAGAACGCCCTCGTGCCCGACGTGGCGCAGCGGGCCGCGCCCGTGGGCTGGTCGGTCGCGGAGCGCAACGAGTGGGTCACGGTCCTGCGCCGGACGGCCGATCTGCCCTGGCCCGGCTCCCGCCTGGCCGCGGTCTCGGAGGGCGTCACGGTCGTCGACGCGGCGTCCACTCCGACCGAGGAGACGCTGCGGGTGTCGACCGGCGCCGACGACGGACGTCTGCTGTTCGCGCGCCTGAACTGGCCGGGCTACACGGCCACCTTGGACGGCCAGCCGCTGCCCATGGTGAAGACGCCCGAGGGGCTGCTGGAGATCGAGGTGCCGGCGGGCCGGACGGACGCACCCGTGTCCGTGCGGTTCGAGGTGCCGGGCTTCCGCTTCGCGGTGCCGCTGCTGGCGGCGGACGTGGTGATCGCCCTCGGCCTCGGCGCCGTCTGGCACCTGCGCCGACGCGCCGTCCGCCGCGCGGCGTCGGCGTCCCCGTCCGCCTGAGGGCCCCTCCCGGACGCCTCGAATGGCGACGCGACGGCGCCGATTTCGCTACTCCTACACGCCGTAGGACTGACTGTGCCAAACTAGCCTGCATGACTGCTCGAACCATCGGCGTGACCGAGGTCGCGCTCCGCGACGCGCACCAGAGCTTGATGGCCACCCGCATGGCCATGGAGGACATGGTCGATGCCTGCACCGACATCGACCAGGCGGGTTACTGGAGTGTCGAATGCTGGGGCGGGGCCACCTATGACTCCTGCATCCGTTTCCTCAACGAAGACCCGTGGAAGCGTCTGCGCACGTTCCGCGAGCTGATGCCCAACAGCCGCCTGCAGATGCTGCTGCGCGGCCAGAACCTGCTCGGCTACCGACACTACGAGGACCACGTCGTCGACCGCTTCGTGGAGAAGTCCGCCGAGAACGGCATGGACGTCTTCCGCGTGTTCGACGCGCTCAACGACCCGCGCAACATGGAGCGGGCGATGAAGGCGGTCGCCAAGACCGGCAAGCACGCCCAGGGCACCATCTGTTACACGATCTCTCCGCTGCACACCACCGAGGGTTACATCACGCTCGCCGGCCAACTGCTGGACATGGGCGCCCAGTCCATCGCCCTGAAGGACATGGCCGCGTTGCTGCAGCCGCAGCCGGCCTACGACATCGTCAAGGGCATCAAGGACACCTACGGCGACGTCCAGATCAACGTGCATTGCCACTCGACCACCGGCGTGACGCTGGTCAGCCTGATGAAGGCCATCGAGGCCGGCGCCGACGTGGTCGACACCTCGATCAGCTCGATGAGCCTCGGCCCGGGCCACAACCCGACCGAGTCGCTGGTCGCGATGCTGGAGGGCACCGAGTACACGACGGCGCTCGACATGGAGCGCCTGCTCCGCATCCGCGACCACTTCGCGAAGGTGCGCCCGAAGTACGCCGAGTTCGAGTCGGCGACCCTGGTGGACACCGACATCTTCTCCAGCCAGATCCCCGGCGGCATGCTCTCCAACATGGAGA
>JAVTWJ010000052.1:0-34294 GCA_032229785.1 Propionibacteriaceae bacterium | reverse complement strand
ATCTCCCGATATCCTACCAATCGGGGTCGTGGTCCGGAATCAATCCCTCAGCTCATCGCATCCAGCAACCACGCGCCTGCGGCGGCAGCGAGCAGCCAGGGCAGACAGTAGCCGGCAACGACGGCCCGGACGCCCGACGCACCGGCACGGTACGGGGCGAGCGCGCTGTTCCTCGCCAGGAACGCGAGCACACCAGCCGTCAACCCGATCACGATGACGAGCGGCTGCACCGCGCACACGATGATCCACACGGCGGTGCTCGCCAGCACCGGCGTGACATGCGCCAGCACGTAGACCGGCACCCAGCGGACGCGCCTGGTCATGTTCGCCATCGTGTCAGTCACCACCGTCGTCATTCTTGGTGAGTTCGGCGAGCGCCAACAACCGGGAGACATCCTTGAGCGTGAGCACGCCGCCGGCGTTGTCGACGACCTGGGCGTGCGTAAGCCCGAGTGCGACGAGTCGGCCGACGGCGACGGCGGCCTTGGCGTCCGCGTCACGGATCGCTTGATCGCGTTCGGTGAACGCGTAGGCGAGGTCGTACACGCTCGCGTCAATCTGCTTCTCCCTTTCGGCCTGCCGCTCCCGCCGCTGCCGAAGCGCCTGCAACGCCGCCTGACGCGCCGTCACGCGTGCTGACTGTCCCATGTGGTCCTCCTGAGGTTCCGGATACTCCCTACAGCGGATGGGCGCCGGTCACGGCCGCAGGTCCGCAGGCAGACAACAACCTGTCGGGTTTCGTACCTTCACCACGAGCCGCAGGTGCGCGCGTGCTAGAGGTGACTTCATCCAGCTGGCCGCGGTCATGGAGGTCACCAAGCCGGCTCGGCCGCCATCCAGAGGTTCGGCCTACTCGCAGGCGAGGCCGTCGC
Source organism: Propionibacteriaceae bacterium (assembly GCA_032229785.1). Lineage (GTDB taxonomy): Bacteria > Actinomycetota > Actinomycetes > Propionibacteriales > Propionibacteriaceae > Propioniciclava. The sequence goes on along the minus strand of JAVTWJ010000052.1, from coordinate 33,422 downwards.
GGTCTCCGTCACCGTTGTTGCCGGTGCCGGCGGTGAACCAGGCGTAGATCTCGGCCTCGGCGGGATCGTCACGACGGAAGGGGCCGGTCGGGTCACCGACGTCGTTCTTCTTCAACCGGCCACACGAGGAGTACCGCTCCCACCACCGGTCGACATCGGGTGGCGCCACCGACCCGCTAGCCGGACCTTCGCAGCTCGTGGGAAGGACGACACCGTCGGCGCTGAGAGCAGCGATCTGCGCGTCGTGGTAGGCGGCCTCGCGCGGATGAGCGGGATAGCCGTCGGTGGAGTCATACCTCGCGACCGCGTGGCCTTCGACGAGCTGCGCCAAGCCGAGGTCGATGCCGGCGTCCGTCGTGACATAGCGCAGAAGCCGGCCGTGCCGGTCCTGGTCGTGCTGACCGGCCGGTAGCTCCAGTGTGATCGGGTCTCCGGCCGACACCAGGCGTCCGATCGTCGCTGAGGCCTCCTGGTGGCCGCACTCGCCCCGTTCGGGGGTATCGATCCCGATCAGGCGCACCACGCCCACGCTGGTCCTGACGGTGTCGCCGTCAACGACCGAAACGAACACGGCCGAACTGGACGCCGGCGCGGGCTCAACAGTGACCGCCCGGGAGGGTTCCGGCGACGGCCGCTCAGTGGGGATGCCGGTGCAGCCGACCAGCCCGGCACCCGCAGCTGCGGCGGCGATGACTACTCGCCATGCCCAGACGTGCTTCACGTCATCCCCGTCCATTCAAGTGCTCCACTCCGCCACCGCACGCGTGACAGTAGTAGGCCCTCGTGACTCATGACGCGCCACGTCTACGTTTCCCGCCGCTGTCCGGCGTCCGCAGCGTCGTCACTCAGACTGACCGGCCGCCGCTGGTTGAGGCGCCATGCCGCCAGTTCGATGACTGGCGCCGGCTCTCCTCTGGATCGTCGTCGAACCCCTACGACGAAACCGCGCTCGCCACGGCCACCCGAACTCTCGTGACGCCGACACCTCGCTCACCACGACCGCACATCCAGGCCCGGCCACCGCAGCCGCACCGAACGCCCCCACGTCCCCCCGATCCGAACTCACCGACCAAGTGCGACACACCTCTTGCATGCGGCCGGTGCGGTCCCGAGCCGCGGTCTGTCATCAGTTCCCTGGGTCCAACCGCGCCGCAGCGCAACGATCGACCGGGCTGTGACCGCCAACCGTGGCCGTGGGCGGCCGGTTCGACGCGTACGGGACCGTGACGATGTCTCTGCATAAGATCACCGCCGGGTCGGGGTATGACTACCTGACGCGGCAAGTGGCGCGCATGGACTCGACCGAAGGGGCACGCCCGTCGTTGGCGAGCTACTACACCGAGAAGGGCGAAGTGCCCGGTCGCTGGGTCGGCTCTGGGCTCGCCGGCCTCACCGCCCACAGCGTCGGCATCCGGCCGCTCGAAGCCGGGGACGAGGTGACCGCCGCGCACATGCAGGCACTCTACGGCGCCGGGTTCCACCCGCAGGCCGCCGAACGGCAACAGCAACTCCTCGCCGCACGCGAGGACGATCCGACAGTGTGGGCGGCTGCGTCGCGGTTGGGGACGCCGTTCCGGGTTCGCAACGACGATGTGACCGAGTTCCGGGTCGAGGTGGCCCGCCGGTTCGCGGCGTTCAACCGGCAGCGCGGACGCCACGACGGTGCGCCGATCCCGCTCGATGACCGCGCGCAGATGCGCAGCGAGGTCGCCCGCGAGACCTTCATCCGTGAGAACGGACGCGACCTCCTTGACGAGCGCGAACGAGCTGGAAACCTGGCTCGCTTGTCGCGGCAGCGGACGACCGCGGTGGCCGGCTTCGATCTGACGTTCAGCCCGGTGAAGTCGGTCTCGACCTTGTGGGCGCTCGCCCCACGGAACATCGCCGCGACCATCGAACGCGCCCACGACCAGGCTGTCGCCGACGCCCTCACCTTCATCGAACGCGAGGCCCTGTACACCCGCCTCGGGGATGGTGGCGTCCGTCAGGTCGACACGCGTGGACTCATCGCGGCGGCGTTCACCCACCGCGACTCGCGCGCAGGCGATCCCGACCTTCACACGCATGTGGCGGTGGCGAACAAGGTCCAAGACGCGAAGGACGGCCGTTGGCTCGCGATCGATGGGCGGGTGCTCTACAAGGCGATCGTGGCGGCGTCCGAGACGTACAACACGGCCCTGGAGAAGCACCTCGCCAGCATGTTGGGTGTCGAGTTCGCGGAGCGTCCCAATCCTGATCTGCGCAAGCGGCCCGTGCGTGAGGTCGTCGGCGTCGAGCCGAGCCTGAACGAGCGCTGGTCCGCGCGCCGGCAGGCGATCGAGGCCCGCCGCAGCGAACTCGCTACCACCTTCCAGGCGACTCACGGGCGTCCGCCGTCGCCGACGGAGTCGATAGCGTTGGCGCAGCAGGCCAACCTCGAAACCCGCGACGCGAAACACGCACCCCGCAGTCTCACCGAACAACGCTCCACCTGGCACCGCGAGGCCCTCGACACCCTCGGCAGTCAGCATGCGATCGATCGGATGATCCGAACCGCTCTCCGCCCAACCGACGACACTGCTGCCCCCACCGTCACCGAGGAATGGCTCGACGACACCGCCCGCCGGGTGGTCGCGACCGTGGAGCGGAACAGGTCGACCTGGCAGTACTGGCACCTCCACGCCGAGGCCACCCGCCGCGTCCGCGCCGCCCGCCTGCACCCGACACAGATCACCCAAACCGTGGCACGGATCGTCGACCGAGCCCGCGACCAGCACTCCATCGCCCTCACCCGCGCCGACCAGATCAGCGAACCCGACGCCCTGCGCCGCCGCGACGGCACCAGCGTCTACCAGGTCGCCGGCTCCACCCTCCACACGTCACGGCGCATCCTGGACGCCGAAGCTCGCATCCTCGCCCACGCCGGACACACCGACGGCCACACCATCGACACCGAACACGTGACCCTCGCCCTCCTCGAAACCGCCGCCAACCGGGTGGAACTCAACACCGGCCAAGCCCACCTCGTCACCCAGATGGCCACCAGCGGCGCCCGCGTCCAGGTCGCGATCGCGCCAGCCGGGTCGGGCAAGACCACCGCCATGGACGCCCTCACCCGCGCCTGGACCAGCACCGGCGGCACCGTCGTCGGCCTCGCCCCGTCCGCCGCTGCAGCAGCGCAACTCCGCGACCAGACCCGCGCCACCACCGACACCCTCGCCAAACTCGTCGACAGCCTCGACCGCGGACGCCTCCCCGAATGGGCGACCACCATCGACCGGCAAACACTCGTCATCATCGACGAAGCAGGCATGGCCGACACCCTCACCCTGGACACCGCCCTGACCTGGTTGATCGACCGCAGCGCCAGCGTCCGCCTCATCGGCGACGACCAGCAACTCGCCGCGATCGGCGCCGGCGGCGTCCTGCGCGACATCGAAGCCACCCCCGGCGTCCTCCGCCTCCACGAACTCGTCCGGTTCGTCGACCCCGCCGAAGGCGCCGCCTCGCTGGCGATCCGCGACGGCCGACCCGAAGGACTCGGCTTCTACCTCGACCACCAACGCATCCACGTCGGCGACCTGGCCACCCTCACCGAGAACGTCTTCACCGCCTGGACCACCGACCGCACCGCCGGACGCGACTCGATCATGCTCGCCCCCACCCGCGACCTCGTCACCACCCTCAACCAACGCGCCCGCACCCACCGACTCAACGGCGAGATCCCGGACGCCGACGTCCTCCTCGCAGACGGCAGCCGCGCCAGCGTCGGCGACACCATCATCACCCGCGCCAACAACCGCCGGCTCCGGCTCTCGGCGACCGACTGGGTCAAGAACGGCGACCGCTGGACCATCACCGCCATCAACCCTGTCGCCGGCACCCTCGGTGCCCGCCACACCGGACACGGCCTCCACATCACCCTGCCCGCCGACTACGTCGCCAGCAACGTCGACCTCGGCTACGCCTGCACCATCCACACCGCCCAAGGCGTATCCGTCGACACCACGCACGGGCTCGCCACCGCCGGCGAATCACGCCAGCAGCTGTACACGATGCTCACCCGCGGCCGGCACGCCAACCACGTCTACCTCGAAGTCGTCACCGACGGCAACGAACACAGCCTGCTCCGCCCCGAAACCCTCAACCCGAACACGCCCACCGACCTGCTGGAGACGATCCTCGCCCGCGACACCGCCCCCGTCTCGGCGAGCACCCAGCTGCGCGGCATCGACGACCTCGCCCCCCGGCTCGGCGACGCCGCCGCCGCGTACTACGACGCCCTCGGCGTTGCTGCCGAAAGCCTCCGCAGCGAACTCGAGCTGTACACACTGGAGCGCCGCACCAACCAGAGGGTGCCCGGCATCACCCTCGCCGACGCCTGGCCCGCCCTGCGCACACAACTGCTCTCGATCGCCGCCCACGACCGCGACCCCTACACCGCGCTCGACCGCGCCCTCGCCGATGGGCCCCTCGGCGACGCCCACGACCCCGCGGCCGTGCTCGCCTGGCGCCTCGACACCACCACCCTCGGACGCCGCGGCCCACTCCCATGGCTGCCCGGCATCCCCGAAACACTCCGCGAACACCCCACCTGGGGCACCTACCTCCACGAGCGACACCAACTCGTCGTCGAACTGGCCGACGGCCTTCACCAGCAAGTCCTCGCCGACCCACGGCAACCGGGATGGCTTGTGGTCAGGATGGGCGATCTCACCCCACGCACGCTCGCCGACATCGCCGTCTGGCGGGCCGCAACCCGCACCGACCCGGGCGACGCACGGCCACTCGGACGCGCACAGCCCAGCCGTGCCCTCTCCCGCCACCAACAGCAGCTGCGCCTGCGGCTGAACACCGACCAGAACCCAGCCGTCGCCGAATGGCAGCCGCTGATCGTGGCGCTCGACCCGTTGACCCAGCGCGACGACTTCCTGCCCGTCCTCGCCCAACGCCTCGCCCAACTGTCCGCCGCAGGACTCGATGCCACGCACCTCGTCCGAGACGCGGCCGAGGAGGGGCGGCTGCCGGACGACCATGCGGCCGCGGCCCTCTGGTGGCGCATCGACCGCCACCTCACGCCAGACGCCACGGGTGCCTTGACCGGCGCCCACCGTCTGCCCGAGGCCTGGCTCGACACCCTCAGGAGCACGATCGGTGAAGATGCAGCCGAGCGTCTCCAACACAGCAGCTGGTGGCCGACCCTCGTCACCGCGATCGAGCACGGCTACCAGCGCGGCTGGCCCCTCGAACAACTCCTCGACGAGCACCGAACCGTCGAAACCGGGCACAACGACCCCTGCCAGGCCATGGCCTGGCGCATCGCCATGATCACCGACCCACCCCCGCCCGCCACCGAGCCGGAACCGGACGAGGATCCCGCACCGCACGACCTCCACGACGGCTACGAACCTCCCGAGACCCCAGCACCAGCAGGCGTTCTCGTTGCGGCGCCTGCTGAACCGGTGTTGGAGGACGTCGACGAGTTCGACGATCCGCGGTACAACCTCGCCTACCTCGCGATGGTCCGCGAAGCGATCCTGGCCACGGCGCCGGAACCCACCGACGCCGACATCGAACGCATGATTCGCCACGCCGACGCCTGGCGCGACTGCCCAGCCACCCGCGAACGACTCGTCCACATCAACGAAATGGCCGCCGACTTCTACGAACGCCGCTACCCGGACTCCTGGGCCCGCCGCTATCTCCACGAACGCTTCGGCGACGTCGACGACCAACTCGCCGCGTTCCGTCCCGGCTACGCCCCCGACGCCTGGACCGGCCTCATCAACCACCTCCGCCACCACGGCGTCGCCGACGAAGAACTCCTCGCCGCCGGCCTCGCCACCACCGCCCGCACCGGACGCCTCATCGACCGCTTCCGCGACCGCGTCGTCTTCCCCATCGTCCACGACGGCGATGTGCTTGGCTTCGTCGGACGCCGTAACCCCACCCGAGACGACGACAAGCAGACCCCGAAGTACCTCAACACGCCGGAGACCCCGCTCTTCCACAAAGGTGAGCAGCTGTACATGAGCCCAGCTGGACTCGAGGAGGGCAGTACACCCGTCATCGTCGAGGGTCCGATGGACGTCATCGCGGTTCAGCTCTGCGGTGACGCTCACCTCGTTGGTGTCGCGTCCCTGGGGAGCGCACTCACGGAGCAGCAGTCTCGTCAGCTGTACGCGCACCAGGTCAGCCCGATCGTCTCAACCGACGGTGACCAGGCTGGCAGAGACGCAGCTGAGCGCGCCTACTGGCTTCTCACCCCCTACGACCTCGACCCGCGGCACGCACTATTGGGCGAAGGCACGGATCCCGCCAGCATCGTCAGCGAAGGCCGCGGGTCCGAGCTCAGACGTGCATTGGTAGGCGCGACGAGCCTTACCTCCACGCTGGTTGCGCGCCGCCTTGCTCACGCTGACGCCAAGAGAGCCATGACCGAAGCGCTGCAAGTCATCGCAGCTGGCAACCCAGACCACTGGGTGCCGGCGGCGAACGTTGTGGCGAGCCGCTTGGTGATCCCGCAGGCGACCGTGGAGAGAGTCCTTGCCGAGCACGTGCATTCGTGGAACTACAGCCCACGCGACTACGCAGCCACAGCGGCTGCGCGGCCCACACATGTCGCTGACCCCAACCGGAAGCCGAACCAACGCATGATGCTGGAGCCGGGCCGGGCACCCGAGCCAAGTGCAGGCGTCCCGAGGCCCGCCATCATCTAGGGACCTCAACGCCGGCTCATCGGCCAGCCCCGTTCCGGCCCGGAGGTATCGCGTACAGCCGCAGGACCGTCGTGCCTCGCTACTCCAACCGACGCGGCTGCTTCAACTGTAGGGATCGGATGACTCCGGCCTCGTCCGATACCCAGGTCCAGGAACTCGGAGACGTTCGGTCCGTCGGCCGTGGTGGTGTTGTCCTCAAAAGCGGAGGAGGCCATCAGAAGACCCATCAGCGCGACGCTTACAAGCATCGCGTTCTGAGGTCTCGGGGCGGAACGAACGCTGAACGCACGGCCGTCATCTGCCAGTTCCAGCCATTGATCAGCAACCTCGACTCCCGCATGCGTGTGTCCGCACAGGAGACGGTAGTACGCGTAAACCTCGTCGCCGTCCTCGAACTGATCCGTGACGTTCCTGAACGACGACGCCACCCCACGCTTCGGCGACTCCACCTGAGGCCTATTGGCTTCGACACCCGGTGCGAGCGTGGACAGACGTCGCGCGAGCTTGAAGTTGTCCGCGAGCTTGCGTTGACTCTCGCTGTAGGCCGCCACTACCGCGGCACCCGCATCAAAGTCGAGGCTAACCCACTGCGCGAGCACTCCCGTCTCGAACAGGCTGCGGGCAAGGGGACGAGCAGCCACGATGAGGACTTCGTCGGCCCACAGTGGGATCGTCGTCTCGGCCAGCGCATGTGCGTGAGCATGAAAACCAGCTAGAAGCGCACCCGTCCGACGGGAGACGCCATCCCGACCCGTGACCACCCGGTCACCAAGCCGCCCGTTGAACTCCACAACGCGTATCAGGGCATCCACGTAGTTCGTGCACTGGTCAGACGGCATGGTTGTCAGCCTGGTCAGTCGGCTCCTGTTCGCGTGCACCGGCGTTCGGGGCGCCGTCGGCACGCTACCAGCAGACTTGTCCGGCAGAGGCCGTGACCGCAGCGCTATGCGTCGCTGCCACGATCTGCTGCCAGCGCGGCGCCGATCAGCCGGTACTTGTTGCGCACCAGCTCTTGACCGAACGCCGTGGTGACGCCCGGGACTGGGGGTAGGTTCATCCTGGTGACCACGAGGAGCCCGCGCGCGACGAGTTCCTTGGTTCCTCTTGCCCGGACGTCCTTGCTTACGGCGAACCGCGAGGCGAAGGTCGATATGCTCCACCACTGTTCGCCGCCTGATGACCTGGTCTCCTCCAGCAGGATCAGCAGCATGACTGTCGCGGCCGCGCTCATGCCCTGCATGTGTCCACTCGTCCACAACGTGACCGGCACCTTGAAGTATGCGTGGGGGGCTTTCGCGTCATTGCGTGCGAGCCGGTAGGAGTCGTAGGGCAGAGAGTATGGCCTCCCAGACCCATCCTCGCGAAGAAGCGTCACATTGGAGGGGGCGCCCCGTCGCAGCTCGACGTTGATGAGTCTCAGCTCGGTCAAGATGCGCATCGCGTCCTTCACCCGTCGAGCACCGAGACGAGCTGGCTCTGGCAGGTCGAGAAGGCTGGCCCAGGTCCGCGCCGGCACCGCAGTCTCGAACGGGTCCTTGGCGCATCGCCAAAGCAACACGAGGTAGAGCTTGATCGCTACCGCTGTGCCGCCGCGGCCACCGCGTGAAGCTAGTCGGGCAAGCGGTGACTCTTGGCCTTCTTCGCCTCGGACGAACGAGTTGCGCACCAGAGCGTGTGTCCGCTGGCCGCTCGTGTCGATCAGCGACTGGAGTGTCATCGCTGCGCCTGCACTGAGTGCGGGCTCTATCGACGGTAGGTCCTGATACCGATCTGGCACGCGGGGAGCCTCGACCTCAGTCAACCTAGCGAACAGGTCTTCTGCGCTAGACACGAACTCGCTCCCTTCGGTAGCTTCCACACGTGATCGATGAGTCCTTCATAGTTCGGACCTCTAAGGCATTAGCTAACTCGCAACAAACAACACCATAGCACGATTCTAAGGCGGTACCGCTACTGACTCTAACGAGATGCCGCGGACGCAAGGGTCATAAAGCTCCTTGTGGATGTGGGTATCGCGCCTCGAATCGGATATGCTGCATCTCAGAGTCCATGGGGACCCGCCCACGAGTCTAGGGTAAGTGTCTGGAGCCGGGGTGAGGAGCGCTATGGGCGGTAGGCCGCCACCGCGGAGCTGACACACGTGCATACCGAGGTGACCGCCCAGGTCCGGGGCAGGTGTCCGGGCGACGGCGGGACGACACGGTGCGGCTGCGGGGGATCGGGGTGGAACCCGGTCCCCCGTTCATCCCCAAGCCGTCTACCCTTGTGACGGGCTCATCTCAGCCGGGCGCCACCTACGTTGGCAATCACCGGAGAAGCTCTCCAATCTGGCTCGGGCGTGGTCCACACCGGCATGGCGAGCGAAACGGCTGCGGGCGGGCCAGGGTTGGTGGTGGTCTTCGCAGGCACCATGGAGGCGTTCTTTCATGCGTGTGAGGAAGCCGGGGACGGTGTAGCGGTGCCAGTCTTCGAGGTTGTCGCTGGTGAGGGCGATTCCGGCGCGGCGGCGCTGGTCGGCGAGGACTCCGATTTCGTGGACGAGGTGGGGGTGTTGGGGCCAGCAGGGTGGGATGGCGCCGGCGTTGAGGTCCCAGACGTATTCGTGGTTGAACCAGGTCACGACATCGTCGAGCCAAACCCAGGTCGCGGCGCGGAGGGCTGCATCGGTGATCGTGGCTGGATCCCACGGGCGGGGCAGCTGAGCGGGGTCGCCGATGGCGAGGCGTTCGCGGTCGGTGCCGTTCGCGGCCAGGTACAGCTCTTGGAAGGCGAGGCGGAGCCGCTGGTTGGTGGGCATCGGGAACGCCCACACCAGAGCATCGGGGTTCGGCGTCTCCACGGGTCAGCCGCCGCTGGGTTGGTCGACGAGCGCTGCCTGCCGGGCGGCGGCCAGGGCGGCGTCCGTTCGCGCAGCGTCGGTGAGCCGGTGTTCCCTCGCGGACGCGACATGGTCTCGGGCTGCGGCCTGTGCGGCGAGGAGGGTGCGGCCGGGGCGTCCTTCGATGCAGCGGTGGAGTTTGGCGAGGATGGGTCGTCCGTTCTCGGGGACCACGAGGGCGTGGTTCTCGGGTAGTTGGCGGACTTCTTCGGGGCGGAGGATGGGGATGTCTTCGCCGGTGGTGGTGCGTCCGCCGTTCTTGCCGTGTTGCCAGGTGGTGCGGGGGACGCGGACGGTGCCGATGAGGTCGGAGATCTCCTTGTTGAATGCGACGTCCTTGGAGCCGCCAAACAGGACGAGGACGTTCGTGAGCCCGAGCAACGCTCGGGCGTCTTGTTCGCCGTAGACGGCCGCGAGCTGTCGCCAAGTCTGCGCGGCATAGATGAACGACAAGCCCAAAGCACGCTCGTTGGCCATCCTCGTCCGCAACGTCGGCAGCGGCGCGGTCGAAGGCAGCTCGTCGAGAGAAGCGAGCATCGGCGGGCACAGGCGTCCCCAAGGGCTGGCGTTGGCGAGCGCGAGCGCGGTGTCGAGGACATGTTCGGCGACCGCGGTCATCAACGGGGACGCGCTCGCGTACGGGTCCTCGCGGCCGAGGAGGTAGATGGTTCCCCCTCGACGGATGACGTCCGCTACATCGGTCGCGGGACGCCCGCCGTCGGGGACGCAGCGGGCGCGGAGGTCGGGTTGGAAGAACAGGGCCATGGCTTGCTGGACCGTGACGATGGTGTTGCCAGCGGTCCGGTCGTCGCCCGACAGGGCGCCGTTCAACAACCCAGCCCAGAAGCGGGCGGCGTGTGGGTGTTCGCGGAGGATCTCCAGGGGTTCGGGGGTGCCGTGGGGGTGGGCGACCCAGGCGAGGACGGCGTCCAGGGTTTGGCCGGTGAGCGCGGCGGCGTGCAGATAGCAGCCGAGCACCTTCGCGGCCTCAGCGGCGTAGAAGCGAGCAGCGCCGTCACCGTCGTGACTGCTGCTACGAATGTTGCCGGCGGTGAAGGCTTTGGCGCGGCGTTCGGCGACCATGGGGTCGACGCAGCCGGTGATGGGGTCCCACACCAGCTCGGGGAGTCCGGGCGCCAGCCCGAACGGGTCGAGCACGCACACCGGGCGCCCGCCGGTGCTGCGGGCGCCGACGCTCAGCAGCAGGTCGTCGAGCTTGGTGAGGGTGACCAGGGCGGCGCCCGGGGCGTCCAGGAGTGCGGGGGTCAGCAGGTCGAGGGTCTTGCCGGAGCCTTGTGGTCCGATGACGCCGGCGGTGCGGTCCCAGGGGCACCACAGTGCGCCAGCATGTGGTTCGGACGCCTTCCCGATCCGCCAGCCGACCTGACGCGGATCGAACCGGGGCTTCGCGGACGAACGCAGAGGCAGTTGGAGGGTCATGGTTGTGCTCGCTTTCGGGGGTAGAGGTCGGGGCGGATGATGTGCCGGGCACGGCGCAGGCGTGCGACACCGAGGAGTTGGGCGGCCTCGTCGGGGGTGGCCATGCCTTTGAGGCGTCCGGGGCCCCAGTGGTCGAGCAGCCACTTCCCACAGAGCGCCAGAAGTACGAGGAGCACGAGTTCGCTGGCGATGATCCACGCGATGAGCGGCCCCGGGCCGGCCTGGACGCACTCGGCGTCCGACAAGCCCGCGGCGGCGTCCCCGGCCAACACGGCGGGAAGGCTGGTGAACCAGGCTCGGGCGTCGGGCCACAGCCAGGCGCCGCAGGTCGGCTGGGCGGCGAGCGCGCGTCCGAGGTGGACGCCGAGGGTGAGGGCGTAGCCGACGGTCAGCGCGATGGCGGCGGGGATCTCCCACGTGTAGGGGTAGGGCGCGGCGCGTTGTTGCTGTTGCAGTTTCATCGGGTGGCTCCTTCGTCGGTGAGGTTGCCGAGGCGCCAGATCTCGTAGATGGTGCGCTTCGACCAGATGGTGTAGTCGTAGTAGCCGACGCCCTTGCTCTGGGCCTCGATGCTGGTGTGGGTGGCGGGGTTGTAGACGAGCATCACGTGGCCGACGTGGTTGGGGCCGCGCCAGGTGTTGGTGAACACGAAGTCGCCGGGTCGTTCCTGGCCGGGTTGGACGCGGTAGCCGTTGCCCTTGGCGAGCCAGTCGCGTTGGGCTTGGGAGGTGCGCGGGATGCTGATCCCGATTGAGCGCAGGACGCCTTGGGTGAAGCTGGAGCAGTCCCACGAGTTCGGGCCGGTGGAGCCGAACACGTACGGTTTGCCGAGTTGGGCGCGTCCCCACACGAGCATGCGTTGGACGCGTTCATCGGTGAGCGCGGGCAGGCTCGGGTCGCCTTCGCCGAGCCCGGGTCCGCAGTCGGATGGGTCGCCGAGGACGGTGCCGCCGCCGTAGGCGTGGGCGTAGGTGAGGACGTCGTTGACGTACCAGTCGGCGTGGTTGTACGCGTACAGGGCTTTGCGGACGCCGGTCTCGCCTTTGGTGACGCCCATCGCGGTGAGGTAGTTCGCGGCCGAGAAGATGCTGTCGGCGCCATTCAAGATGTCGGCGCGGCCGTCGCCGTTGCCGTCGATGCCGTGGCTGGCGAAGGTGGCGGGCATGAACTGCATCAGTCCGCGGGCGCCGGCGCTGCTGGTGGCGGTGAGGCGTCCGTGGTTGGTTTCGGCCATGCCGATGCCGGCGAGCAGCGTCCACGGCAGCTGGTAGGCCGACGCCGCCTGTACGTACAGGGCGCGGATGTCGTCGGGGATGGGCTGGGCCGGGTTCCGGAGGCTGGCCCGTCGTGGTTCGCCCGGTTGAGGGAGGGCGAACCCGACGCCGCCCTCGGCGCCGGTCACCGGGTCTTCGGTGATGCCGACCGCCAGGGCGGGGTTGGCCGCGACCATGGTGCAGCGCTGGTTCGTTACTTCGGCGACGGCCGGCGCGACCAGGGTCGCGGCGACCATCACCAGCGCGAGCGGGATCGCCACCACCGGTACGACGATCGCGAGGAGCCACTTCATCGCGGGCTCCCGCCGTGTGGCCGTCCGTCGAGGGCGGCGTTGGTGTAGGTGATGGCGCGTTCGATCGGGTGCAGGACGGTCTGGACCTTGTACAGGAGGTCGCCGACCAGCCACAGGGCGCGGCCTTTGTCTTGGCGGGCCCAGTCGGTGACGACGTTCTGGCCGATCGGCCCCAACCCGAGGAGGTGCTCGAGTTCAGCGGCGACGGCGGGGTCCTGTCCGTGGAGGATCTTGACGTCGGCGAGGTGGAGCAGGTCTTTCGCGATGGCGACGGCCTGGGAGCCGGCGTCGCCTGCCGACAGCAGGTCGCTGGGCTTGTGCGCCACCGCGAACTGGATGTCGCCATCCCGTCGCGACAGGCGGAGGTCGGCGTCGAAGCTCTTCACGGCGTCCGGCCCGAGACGGAGCTGTTTCCAGGACTCGTCGCGGACGACGATCCGGTGGTCCCCTGGTGCGGCGAGTTCCCGCATGCCGCGCCCCCACGAGTTCAGGCAGGTGAGCGCGATCCCGACCGCCTCGTCACCGAGGGATTCCAGCCGCGACAGGCTCAACGACTGAATGGGTGCGGTCCAGTCGACCTGGATGGTGGTGTGGTCGTCGAACAATCCGGCCAGCGCCCCGGACACGAGTTGCCCGAGCGCGTCACGGAGCAGCCGGGTGTCGTCGAGGAACTGCCGGACACTCTCGTAGCGGCACTCGGCGACCAGATCGTCGGTGGGGTCGTTGAGGAGCTGCCACAGCCTGGGGATGGTGGTCTCTTCGAGGTGGGTGTTCCCGACCGTATAGCCGGTGAGGGTGCGCAGCGCGGTCTTGACGACGGTCTCGTCGCTGGGACCGAACGGCACATGCCGGTCGCCGATCCTCTGGCTGCCGACCAGTCCGCGAACGAGGGTGAGCCAGCGTCCGAACACGATCGCGGTCCGTCGCTGCGCCTCCGCCCGGTCGAGGGCGGCCCAGCCCTGCCCGAGGGGCCCGAACGCGAGGGGGTTGATCCGGGCGGGAAGGCCGTGCCCGATCGCGAACGGTTCCACGCCGACGGCCCGGCACAGGGGCTCGTACTCGTCCTTGGTGTCGCCCAGGATCAGGCTGCGATAGCCGAAGTCCATCATCCGCAGGCAGAACGCCTTCGTCGTCGACGACTTGCCCTGGCCGGGCTTGCCGAAGCTGATGATGTTCGGGTTCGTGACCGGGATCTGGTCGTCGAGGACCCAGCCGTTCGGGTCGGCGTAGAAGCTGCCGCCGCTGAAGTAGTCGATGCCCATCTGCGCGCCGGTCGGCGGCAGACCGGGACCGGCGACGAACGGCCACAACACCGGCGCCTGGTCCGACGTCATCCGCCACACCGACGCCGGCACGCTCGCCGGCGACCAACCCGCGCCCGCACGCGCCCGACCCCGAACAGGGGCCGGGTTGAACAGCCGTGGACGCCGCCCGCGCGGCTCATCAGGGGGTTGCGTCGTGACGTGGACGGATCCTGGGTGTTCGGTGAGCCAGGTGCTGAGGGGCTGCCCGTTGGGGTTACGCCCCTTGTGGTGGCGGGGGGACATCAGGTGTCCCTCCTTCCATGAAGCGCGATGCCTAGCGGGATGGTGGCGGCGATGAACGCGGTGTCCTGGACGAGGTCGAGTCGCATGGGGACGTAGCCGGCGCGGCGCACGGCCGCGTCGAGACGCCGGCCGTACTCGGCGATCCGCTGCGTCTTGGGCGCGGTGACGGCGCACACCGCGTACGGCGTGGTGAGGGAGTTGCCGCGGGCCAGCTTGACGTCGAGGTTGCGGACCTTGGTCAGGTCGGCCCGTTCCCGTTCGCGGAGCCGGACGCCGGCCTTCTGGCGGAGCCCTTCACCGATGTCGGCGGTCCAGTCGGCCTTGGACGATTCCTTGTCGGCGGTGGCCTGGGACACGATCGGGTAGCACACCATCAGGGAGCGGCGCTCGCCGGGCTCCTGCGGGGTCAGCACGGGTGCGAGAGCACCCATCACGGCGCCGCGCGCGGGGAGCTTGATCGTCGACGAGACACTGTTCCACGCGTCGTGCGAATAGTGCCGGGCGACCAGGTCCGCTCCGGACGGGCCGGCCATCGCCCACGGCACGTCGGCGTTCACGGTCGGGTCCTGCTCGGCGGCGGCGAGGGCGTCCACGATGCCGGCACGATCGCCGGGTGCGAACCCGGTGCGGGTCGCCGCGGCGAGTTCTGGCGAGGTGAGCCAGCTGACCTTGGTGCAGCCCATGCCGCCGCGGAGTTGGGCTTCGACCTCGGCCATGACGAGCATGAGGATGCGGGCGCGTCCTTCGAGGCCCTTGCCGAGTTCCTTCGCGTTCCGGGCGAGCTTGCCTTCGCGGACGACGAGGGTGACGAACTGCTCGGTGCGGACCGATGCCCGGGTCAAGTTCTGGGTCAGGTCGTCGTTCACCTGCCGGACCAGGCGCGGGGCGCCGGCTCTGCGGTGGTGGCTGATCCACTGCTGCCGTTCCGCCCCGTCGTCGGGCACGGTGCGGACGAGGAGGATCAGCTCGTCGACGGTCTCGCTGCGGGAGCAGGCGTCCAGCAGGTCGGACAGTCCGCGGCCCATCAGGTCTCGTTCGTCCACGCCGGCGGTGCTGAGGCCGGGGTGGGTGATGGCCGCGGTGATCGCCCAGGTACGGCGTGCGTGGTTCTGGATGATGGCGACCCGTCGACGTGACGGACCCTGAGCCAGGCCCTCGTGGATGGCGATGCCCTGCAGGACGCCGGGAAGATCCGGATCCTCCAGGTTGGCGATGCGGCCGCGCGACGCTTTGCTGCGGAATGCCGTCCAGCCCGCGAGGCGTCCGACCGCGAACGAGACGGTGGCGAGGAGCCAACCCAGCGCAGGACGGCCGTGCACGGGCACGACCACGATCACGGCGAGCAGTGCCCAGGCGGTCGCGAGGCCGAGGAACGCCAGCCAGCGCCCGGCGCCGATTGCGTTCACCAGCGGGATCGCGGATACGCTCAGGGAGGCGACCTGCCAGCCGTGCAGGCCGAAGAACCAGCCGATCCGGGCGCGAGAGTAGTCGTGGTAGACGGTCATGAGGGGGCATCCTTCGATCAGGGGGTGGTTTGGTTACGCGGGTTCGTCGGCGTCGTCGGCGTGGTCCATGGGAGGCTCCGACCGGTCGGGCACCGGCTGCCGCTGGTGTGAGGTTGAGAAGGCCGAAGGGTCGGTGTCGCGCGTGGCGGGGTGCGGCGTCCGAGGGCTGCGCCCGCGGCCCATCCCGCTGAAGTCGGGGTGATAGACGTGATGCCCGACCCCGGTCTGATTGCTCATGTCCGCGCCGACAACTGTGGCGGCCGCTCCGAACCCCGCCACACCGCCCACCGCGCCTGCGGCGGCACCGCCAACCTTCTTGCGGACGTTGCCGAGCCCTTGGACGATCGCGCCGCCGGTGACCGCGCCCGCGGCGCCGAGCCAGGGGCTGCCTCCTCGCGCCGTCTGGGTGAGCGCGCCGCCTGCCGCGGTGCTGAGCGTGTTGGTGAGACGGGTGGTCATTGTGGTGTCGGCGCTGGTCTCGCCGGCGGAGCGACCGTCCGACCCAGAGGCGGACGCCGCGCTCGTACCGGCGTCCCGGCCGCGCAGAACGCCCTGCAGACCGCCGACCGCGGACCAGCCGGCGCGCATGTTCGCGCCGCTCGAGGTGCCCGGATCAACGAAAGCGAGCAACTTGAACAAGGCAACCGGACTGAACACGGACACCGCGATCAGGACCGTCGACGCGAACGCCGTCCCGACCGAGCCCTCCAGCGTGGTGGCACCACCGATCGCGACACCCTCGGCGAACTTCACGCCGATGCCCATCACCAGCACCATGAGCACCGGCGCGAAGACCGCCGCGTGGAACCAGCGGAACGCTTTCCAGAACCACGCCTTGCCCAGGTCGCTGACCAGGCCGGCGGCGGCGATCGGACCGACCGCGATCAGCACCAGCAACGCGGCCGAGCGCATCAGCATCACCAGGAACTGCCCGATCGCGGCCAGAATCAGGAACAGGCCGGCGATCAACAAGACCGTGGCCATCGCGCCGTCGGTGATGTCCTTCACCTCGAACGGCGTCCACGGCTCCCACGCGCGGAAGGTCGTCACCTTCAGCAGCGATTCCATCAGGGCGCGAGTGAGCCCGCCGGACGCCTGCACCAGCACGGCGGCGTAGCCGAGGAACCCACCCCACACGATCATGAACTGGGCCATGCCCAGCGCGAGACGGCCCAGTCCGCGGCCGTCACGCCGCAGCGCGGCGGCGCCGATCTGCGCGATCGACAGCACCAAGACGAGAGCGCCGGCCAACCAGAATGTGTACCGATAGATCTCGGCGCCGGGCCCGGTCGCGGAAATGTCCGGGGTCAGCAGGCCGTCGAGGAAGCCGAGCGCCAGCCGAAGGAGCCACAGGCCGGCAGCCCAGAACCCGAGACACATGCCGATCCAGCCGTCGACGACAAGCCGGCCAGCCTCACTGGCCAGGGCGCCGAACGGATCGAACGGAAACATGGCTTCTCCTCTTCCATCAGGGGGGTCAGGCGGGGGTCCAGGTGAGCCAGCCGGCATCCTTCGCGATCTGCGACCCCGGCCACGCCGACGGGGCATCCGCCGGCGAGACACCGGGAGCGATCTGCCAACGGTCAGCGCTCCACTGCATGCGTTCGCACCGGCCGTACCCCATCCGCGACGTCGTGCGAATCGAGGCGCGCACGTCATACAGCACGCACGCCAGCACCCAGTCCGGCCCATCCGTGCCCTTGACCATCGCGCCGACCGGGACGACCTCGACCACGGTCACCGCGTCCTTCGTCGAGGCCTGCCTCGCCGACGCCAGGAAGCTGCGGACATGCGCGGCGAGCACCCACGACTCCGCCGGGGGCGTCCCCGGCAGCGCCCACGCGGTGTACACCTCGGCCGTCGCCGGAAGCGACATCGCTTCCAGGACCGTCCGATCGATCGCCGCCAGCTGCGCCACCGCGCCCTCAGGTGTGTGCGGGAACCCGGTCGGGACGCCGGTCGGGCCACGAAGAACGTCCGCGTCGGGAAGGTAGACCGGCGGTGCCGGCGTCCAGGCGGGTGCCGCCTCGAACGCGGCGCCAGGATCCACCGACACCATCGGAGCCGACGCGATCGCGTCCCGGCGCTGCTCCGCGGTCACGGGATGACCCGCAGGCCCGGGCCCGTCGGCCGGCGGCGTCCGCGCTAGGTCGACCAGCCACACCACCAACGAAGCGGCCAGGACGAGCGCCAGCAGCAGTGCCGCGACGACGACGAACAGCAGCCTCTCCCGCGACCACGCCACCGGCGGGTCGGCAGGCCGGGCCGACCTGGGATCGACGAGGCGGATCATCCCACGCACCCGCTTCCCAGGATCCCGGAGACGATGCCGGGCGCCACCTGGTAGCAGATCGCCCCAAGCACGGCGACGACCACACCGCCGACACCCACGTGCGTCGCGCGAGGGATCCCGAACGACTTGCCCACGACGAACGCCCCGATGGCCACCAGGACGGAGATCAACATGAGAGCGATCACCCCGAACAGGACGTAGCCCGTGATCTGGTCCACATACAGCTGCACACCAGGCGGCGCCAGCGGACAGACCTGCATCGGGATCAGCAGCGGCACGCCAGCGGTCAAGACAGGGGGGTTCATGGTTGCTTCCTTTCAACGGAGGGAAGGTCGGACGCGGCGCCGACCGGGACAGGTGTGGTCAGGCCGACTTGGCGGGGTACTCATGGGACGCCGCAGCCAGACGCGCCAGCGCGCGCTGCGCATGCCGGCGGACCGTGCGCGGTGACACACCCAACACGGACGCCGCGTGCCTGGCCGCCTGCTCGGACATCAGACCCGTCCTTGGGGCCTGACACTGACGGGGCGGCGGGTGCACCTCCCGCGCGGTCTTCACCAGGAGAAGCAGCAACGCCTCGTCGGCCGCGGTGATCAGTCGCTCAGCGCGCCCCCAGCGCAGGACACGCAGCAGGTCCTCGTACGGATCGCTCCCCACGGGCACCACCCGATACGCGGCGGCCGCGCCGAGATCCGCTTCCGCACCGAACCGGACCGCGGTCGCGTTCAACCGCTCGTTCGGCGTCGCCCTCTCGAACAGGACGCCCGCCTCGCGCATCACACCCATCCGGACCCGCCAGGCAACGTTGCCCGCGAACCGATGACCGGTCTGCCAGTTGAACGTCCGGACCTCCAGCCACAACTGGCCGGCCACCAGCGCGTCGATGTCGCGCGAGAGATGCGAATACTGGGCGGCGATCCTCGCCGCCACCGGCAACATCAACGCCGCCAGCAACAACGCGGCCTCAGCATCGTCACCGCCGTCGATCGCGCCCAACCGGGCCAGCGCGCACTGCACCGCATCCACTCGATCGCCGGGAGCCGTCGCCACCCACTCCCGAAGCCGAGCCGGCGCCGGCACTGCGGCCAAAGCCGGCGCCTCCGCCACCCATCGCTGCCAATGCTCGCTGACGAGCTCCTCGACCGACGTCGAAGTCAACCCCGACTGTTGTTCCACGCTCATGCCCTCGGCCCTTCCGTGTGATGTGACACACGAAACCCCACGACACAGGTGTCCCCACGGTTGTCCCCAGGCAAAGGGGGACGCCGGGGGGACATCCACAGGCAGACGCGGGCAAGAGGCGCTTCACAAGCCCAGTAGCACTGTCCCCCCGCAAATAGACACGCTCCTCAACGGGGCGGGTTCCCGTGAGAACGGACTCGACCTCCTCGTTGGGGGCGAGGGCTACGGTGATGGAACCGTCACTTTGCGAGTTAGCCTGCGGCAAGTAACCTTGTGACATGGAGCCCGAGCCGATCATCCTCGACAGTGCCCACCGGCACGGCGTCACGGATGCGGCCATGCTCCATGCGCTCCGTTTCACTGCTCGCCATTTCGTCCAAGACGACTCGATGACGATGTTCATCGGCCCCGATGAAACCGGCACCCTCGTGGAAGTCGGTGTGATCGAGTGGCACGGTGTCATCGCGATCGCCCACGCCATGCGCCCGGCCCGACCCAAGTATCTGAGGTGAACCATCATGACTCGACGCTCCATTGAAGACATCAAGGCACGTGCTGACGAGTTCGCCGACGCCTTCGAGAACTACGACCCGAAGCCCGGTGACCAAGACGCCAGCCTCCCGCCCACGATGGCGGTCAAGCTCGCCGCTTGGCGACGCGACACGGCCGAGAAGGAGCTTGTCGAAGCCGTGCGCGCTGCGCGTGAGCAGCGGCTGTCCTGGCGCGAAGTCGGCGAAGCGATCGGCACCAGCGGCGAGGCTGCCCGCCAGCGCTACGGCGCGACGGCATGACCAGCGGCTGACTCACGCGACGGTGGCGCCACGGTGGAACCTCCCTACTGGCCTTGCCGCTGCTCGACCATTAGGCGGGTTGCGTCGCGAACTCGTGGAACGCCGCGGCGAGGGCGAGGATGAGGGGTGCGCGTCCAGGGGCGTCGGACCAGAAGTAGTCGGCTAGCTTGTTGTGGGCGCCCTGGTTGTCGGCGACGGCGTCCACGACGGCTTCGTCGAAGTCCGGACTCTCGGCGAACTGCTTGACCGAGTTCACCTTCGCCTGCTGGACGAGCGCCGCATTCTCAAGCATCCGCTCGATCAGGCCACGGACGAACGACTCGGGTTGGGACTGGGTGAACTCTTCGGAGCCGAACAGGTCGTTGAGCCGGTTGATGACCTCCTGGAGTGCGACCAGCTTGGGGTCTCTCGTCTCGGCCGAGCCGGCTTCGGTCATGCCCTTGAGCCCGACGCGTTCGCCGAGTCCAAGGTCGGCCTGTCCCTTGTCGACCTGACGCACAGCGACGAGCGACAGGCTGGACAGGTCGATGTCGTCGGCGTCCGTCGGGTTGTGCAGCCGCTTGGACAGTAGCCGGTAGAAGACGGAGCGTTTCTCCAACTCGGCGCTGCCGTAGTCGACGATCTGGCTCATGAAGTCGTAGACCCGCACGAAGGTGCCGAGATCCTTGGTGAAGGTGGCCAGCGCGTCGAGTTCGGCCTTGTCGTCGGCGACGATCGCGTTGGCGTGACGGGTATGGAACCTGGTCAGGGTCGGCGCGAACGCCGAATCCAGCGCCTGGTTGCCCTTGCCCTTCACCCACGCCTCCACGACCGCATCCAGGTCGCCGGACTCGTAAAGGCCGGCAGCATCGAGCTTGGCGGCGATGTCGTGGACGAGGTTCGGGTCGGTCGCGGTCTCCAGGAAGGCGTCGGTGTAGTAGGGCTGGAAGTCGGCCTGGATCTGCTCGGGTGGATTGACGAAGTCGACGATCATTGTCGTGTCCTTCACCTGACCCGAAGGCGTCCGGTAGGTGCGGTTGAGCCGCGACAGCGTCTGCACCGTCGTGACACCCGACAAGCGTCGGTCGACGTACATCGCGCACAACAACGGCTGGTCGAAGCCGGTCTGGAACTTGTTGGCGACGATCATCACCTGGTACCGATCGCGCTGGAACGCCTTGCGCAGATCACCGGCGCCGGGGTTCAGCGAGGCTTCGGTGGCGTCCTCGATGCCGTACTCGGCGTCGCTGATCGAACCAGAGAACGCCACCAGCGTCCCAATGTGGTAGCCCTTGTGGGCGACGTACTTGTCGATCTCCCGCTTGTACCGGACGGCCGCCAGGCGGGAGTCGGTGACCACCATCGCTTTCGCGTGGCCCTCGAGCAGGGCGGCGACGTTCTCGCGGAAGTGTTCCACGATGAGCGCGGCCTTCTGCGCGATGGTCTGCGGGTTGAGCTTCACCCAACGTTTGACCCGCATGGTGGCCTCGGCCTGATCGACCTCCACCTCAGCGCCAGCAGTCCCGGCGACCTTGAACGCCATCTGGAACGAGTGATAACCGCGCAGCACATCGAGGATGTAGCCCTCCTCGATCGCCTGCTTCATCGAGTACACGTGGAACGGAACCGGTGGGTCGCCGCCGTCGGGTACCCGGCCGAACAACTCCAGAGTCTTCGCCTTGGGCGTGGCGGTGAACGCGAAGTAGGAGATGTTCTCGGACGCCGCACGGTCGCTCGCCTCAGCCGCAAGCAACGCCTCGACATCGACCTCGCCGCCTTCCTCCACTTCGGCGAGTTCCTCCGCGGTGAGGACGGCCTTCAGCTCAGCGGCAGTGCGCCCGCTTTGGGAGGAGTGCGCTTCGTCGGCGATGACCGCGAACCGGCGTCCCTTCAACCCGGCATTCTCCCGGATCTCCTTCATCGCGAACGGGAACGTCTGGATGGTGCAGACGATGATCAGCTTCCCGTTCGTCAGCGCCTTCGCCAACAGCCCCGACTTCGAGGTCGCGCCCTGCTTGCGGGCCTCATCGATATCGATCGCCGCCACGATCCCCGCGTACGCCTGCCCTTGCTGGGCGGTCGCGTCGATCTGCTTGATCGCGTCCTGGAGCTGGGCATCCAACACGTTACGATCGGTCACCACGACGACGGAGTCGAACACCTTCTCGTTGTCCACCTGGAGCCGCGCCAACCGGTGCGCCGTCCACGCGATCGAATTCGTCTTCCCGGAGCCCGCCGAATGCTGGATCAGGTAGCGATGGCCCGGCCCTTCAACCGCGACGGTGTCGGTGAGCTTCGTGACGGCGTCCCACTGGTGGAAGCGCGGGAACAGCAGCGTCGTCGACTTCGACACCGCACCCGAGATCGGGTCGCGGGTGGTCTTGGTCTCCAAGTGCAGGAACCGGCCGATGATGTTCAACCACGTGTCCCGCTGGAAGATCTCCTCCCACAGGTACGCCGTCGCTGACTTCCCACCGGACGCCGGCGGGTTTCCCGCGCCGCGATCGAGGGTGCCGCGGTTGAACGGCAGGAAATGTGTCTTCTCGCCGGCGAGCTTGGTCGTCATCCACACTTCGTCGTTCGACACCGCGAAGTGCACCAGCGCCCGCGTCCCGAACCCGAACATCGGCTGCAGCTTGCCTGTCGCCGGATCCTTCACCGGACGGCCGGTCTTGTACTGCTGGATCGCGTCGGCGACCGACTGCGTAAAGTCGGTCTTTAACTCGCATGTCGCGACCGGAAGCCCGTTGACGAACAACACCAGATCGAGCGAATGGTTCGTCGCGGTCGAGTAGTGCACCTGCCGCATCACCCGGACGCGGACCTGTCGGTACCGCTCGACGGTGGCCGGATTCAGCGTCGACTCCGGCTTGAACTGGCACATGTCGAACCGCGCCGAGATGTGCGCGAAACCCTTCCGCAGCACGTTCAACGTGCCACCACCCGACTCCAGGGGCATCGCCAACACCTTCACCAACCGATCGAGCAGCTGACCTCGCTCCGCCGCGGTGCCCTGCCTCAACACCTTCGCCAACTCGTCGGGCTGCGTGTCGGACAGCCAGCCGAAGACGTCCTCAGGGAACAGTGCTCGTTCGCGGTCGTAGCCGTCGTCGTTCGGCGAGTACAGCCAGCCGTGCTCAGCGAGATGCGCAGCGATCTCCTGCTCGAACCGGATCTCGTTGTAGTCAGCCATCACGCCTCCCGCCCCGGCTCAGCAGGCTGGAGCCAAGCTCACTACAGGGCAGAGGCGCAAACCGGCGCAGACAACGAGCCTTGTCTTTACCCTTGTCAACGACACGTTCTTGGCTGGCTGGCGCCGAATCCGCAAACTGGCGCAAACAACGGAGGGGCCAGCGCCCCTCACACGGCTGCCTCATGCCGGCCCTCCGTCGGCCTCGCCAGCTGACTGCCCGGCCCAGAACGGGACGTACGCCATGGCTCGCTTCCCGGCGTCTCGATCATGCGGTGCAAGCCAGCCCTGATCGACGGCTTCGGCGAGCAGACGCGATGCCGCCGAAGTCTGCTTCACGCCAAGACCGAAACGCTCGCGCACCGAGGTGTTGGTGGTCTGCTCACCGGCGAGGTAACGAAGCGTCGCGTGCAGATAGACCGCCCGGATCTTCTCGTCCCGCGTCAACGACTGGAACGCCTTGTGGCCGTACACAGTGACGCGGGTGTGGGTGTCGGTGGTCTCGACCATGGGGGCAGGCAGCTGGTTGACCTCGACCTCGAACGCGATCTTGTCCCAGCCGCTGCCACGCTCTTCGCAGATGCCCATCTGTCGCAGCGCCCGAGCCAGCTTCTCGTTTCGCGACAACGGTGGGCTGTCGATGAAACGGGCCTTGTCGATCAGCGGGAGCCCTGGGTTGGCGATCTCGAGACGGTTCTCAAACAACTCAACCATCGGACCCGACCCCGGAAGACTGAAGTCCTGGTGGACCAGCATGTTGGCCAGCAGCTCACGGACAGCCAAGCCTGGGTACTTGGGTCGGCTCTCCCGAAGGCCGGTCTCGTAGGTCTCCGTCTTGGGCACCAGGCCCATCACGTACTCGTACAGTCCTTCGAAGCCGTTGGCGTACCCCCTCTGGCCCACCTGCTCATTGAGTGCTTGCAGGCGAAGCCGACCCTCATACCGCACCACACGTGGGGCCTTGCGTGAGAGCGTAGGCAACCGAGAGAGATCTCTGGCGATCAGCAGCGCGCCCAGGTTGGTGACGCTCCACTCGTCGGCGATATCCCACCCAACCAGCTCCGCACCCTTGAGCTGCGCGAGGATCTCGCTCCGATCCGCCGGTTGACGGTGCTCGATCAACCGGAAGTACGACTCATAGTCAAGAAGCTCGAGGACGTCGTCCTCCGACAGGTGGCTGAGCGCCGGCAATGATTCGAAGGCCAGCGAGTCGAAGGTCCTCCATAGCCGACGCTCGTGATCGTGGTAGTCCTTCAGCTTCTTCTTGTAGGACTCGATCCGGATCCACGCTTGTCCGTCGAACTGAGTCGGACGCGTCCGCGCAGCCTCCACCTGGAGGATGACAACACGACACCCATCAACATCGAGTTCGTCGAACGAGAAGTGGATCTTGGGCGAGAGCCCCCGAGTCAACCAGGGAATCAGATCCTCCCCACCCCGTTTCGACCTCGTCGGGCGGAACGTCGTCCCGATCACTCGATGAGTGCCGTCCTCGACACCCCACACCACGTAGCCGTGGCTCTTCAGGTCGAGCGCCGCGGCGTTCGAGAGGGCGGACAAGTACTCGCCGACCACGTTCGGTTCGGCGTCGTTGTGCTTGAACTCCACCCACGGGGTCTCCTTGGGCAGCGCGACGAGGCGCTGGAGCAGGCGCGTGAGCTTGTTCGGCACTTCGGGGCCGATCTCCTCGCTCTCAGCCATCAGACCCCCACCTCCTGTTCGTCGACGAGGCGGGTCAGCGTGTCGTCCGCTTGTTTCATGGAATCGAAGGCACTCGTAGTGGACTTCGTCTGGGAGCCATACCGAAGGTCAATCTGGCCGGTGACGGCCGCTGTGATGAGTGCTGAGCGTCGCTCCTGGGCGAGCTCGATGAGGCGCTCGGTCCCCTCCAGCAGCAGGTCGATTCGGCCGATCTGCTCTTCCAGCCTCGCCACCAATGCCTCCTGAGTCGCCACAGAAGGAACTGGAACGAGGATCTCTCCCATCTGGTCCCAGTAGAGACGCCACTGAGATGGCCGGATACCCGTGGAACGGATGGCGTACTCGGCGATCATCTTCGGGCTGCGGAGGAACAGGTGGGCGAACTCTGGTAGCAAGCGATCTGATGACGGACGGGCAACTTCGTAGTCACCGCTGACAATCCCCCGGTGATTCGAGATGCCAAGCGAGCCCTGCCATGCCTTCATCCTGTTCACCACAAGATCGCCTGGCCGGACCAGAAGGTAGCGTGCGACGTTCTCGGGGGTTCGATTGAAGTTGTCGCCCCTCGATGACTTCGGGATGATGCCGTAGTCCCGGTACACCGACAGCACCTCCTCCTCCGGGAAGTCAGCATCCGAGGAAGGCGTGAAGAGGTACTTGAGCCTCACCAAGGCGCCAGCCGCTTCCGAGGTGATCGCGTCCAGCACGGACCTTCGGCGCTCGCTCATCAGGTCAACCAACCGCTGCTGCTCGGTGATGAGTTCGTCGATCTGGGCGGTCTCGCGGTCGAGGTAGTCGGCGATGGACCGCTGCTCCGCGAGTGGCGGTAGGCGCAGGTCCATCGACATGAGTTCGCTGGCGCTGATTGCGGGATAGGACACCCCCGTTGAGTTGGCCTCGACTCGGGACACAAACCCATCGCCCTGGAGGTACCACGAAAGGAATCGCGGGAAGACCTCGCGCTTGGGGTGCAGGACCGCAAACCCAGTAGAGAAGACGAGCATTCTGTCCGCCTCAGGCACGTTTGCAACTGCACGAAGGTAGGTTCGAACGGTCGAAACAACGGTGTCGCCTGGTTCAGCAAGGCGTCGCGCTCGCGAAGGCGCCTCGCAGAAGGTTATCGGCTGCGACCCAGTATTCATCGACCCCTGAGATACATGACTGATGTCAACGTACGTGAACGCGAGGCCGTCCGCGCTGTTCTCAGGTAGCACTTCGGCATTCGCCGTTGCCACATATTTCAAACGGATACGCTGCCATTCTTTCACCTCTCCACCTCGCGGAGGAGGCTGAGGATCTTCGCGACCTGCGCCTCCAGGTCGGCGTCGATCTCGGCGAGGGGTCGTGGCGGGACGTACTTGTAGAAGTAGCGGGTGAAGGGGATCTCGTAGCCGACCTTCGTCTTCTTCTGGTCGATCCACGCGCCCGGGACATGGGGTGCCACTTCGGTCTTGAAGTAGGCGTCGATACCGCCGTCGTAGGTGAAGGGGACGTTCTCGGTGTCGCGCAGCTTCGTGTCCGGTTTCGGGTTGCCCTTGCGGTCGGTGACGGCCTTTCCGTTCTCGTCGAGGAGGGGGCGCTCGATGGTGATGGTCCAGTAGCCGAAGTCGGCGGTGGTGAAGGTCTTGGAGTGCTCGGTCTCGGCACTGTGCACATCGGTGGGGGCGTCGTACAGCGTGAGGATGCGCTCGCGATCCTCGGCGCCGACCTCGCGGTTCTTCGCGCCGAGGTTCTTGCGGAGCTTGGTCCAGAAGCTGGTGGCGTCGATGAGCTGGACCTTGCCCTTGCGTTCAGGGGCCTTGTCGTTGTCGAGGATCCAGATGTAGGTGGCGATGCCGGTGTTGAAGAACATGTTGGTTGGTAGCGCCACGATGGCGTCGACCAGGTCCGATTCCAGTAGCCAGCGTCGGATCTCGCTCGGCCCCGAGCCCGCACCACCGTTGAACAGCGGCGAGCCGTTGAGGACGATCCCGGCCCGGCCACCGCCCTCGTGGAGGGGACGCATCTTGGAGGCGAGGTGGGTCAGGAAAAGCATCTGGCCGTCTGAGACCGGCGGCAGCCCGTGTCCGAACCGGCCGTTGGGCATCGCGGCAGCTTCGGCCTTCACTGACTGCTGGGCGGCCTTCCAGTCCACGCCGTAGGGCGGGTTCGACATGCAGAAGTCGAAGGTCCGTCCGGCGAAACGGTCGTCGATGAGGGTGTCGCCGAGCTGGATGTTCGAGGCGTCCTGGCCCTTGGCAAGCATGTCGGACTTGCAAATCGCGTACGACTGGTCGTTGATCTCCTGGCCATATAGGGCGAGCCGTGCGCCTGGGTTGCGCTCCAGCAGGCGTTCCTCGGCCACCGAGAGCATGCCGCCGGTGCCGGCGGTCGGGTCGTAGATCGAGCGCACGACGCCAGGTTCGAGCAGGGATGCGTTCTCGCCGGCGAACAACAGATCGACCATGAGGCGGATGGCGTCGCGTGGGGTGTAGTGCTCGCCGGCCTCCTCGTTGGACGCTTCGGCGAACTTGCGGATCAGTTCCTCGAACAGGTCGCCCATCTCGGCGTTGGGCATGGTGTCTGGGTGCAGGTCGATCTCGGCGAACCGGGAGACGACGAGGTAGAGGCGTCCCTTCTCGTCGAGGGTGGCGATCTCGTTCTCGAACTTGAACCGCTCGAACACGTCGATGTTGGCGGAGAACCGGCTGATGTAGTCGATCAGGTTCGACCGCAAGCCCTCCGGGTCGGCGAGCAGGTTCGCGAAGCTGAACGCGCTGGTGTTGTAGAACCGGCGGCCCGTCTGCTGCCGCACATGCGCGTCCAGAGCGCCGCCCTTGAACACCACCGCGAGGTTGCGCATGGTCTCGCGGTCGGGCTCGAGGAGGCAGTCCAGGCGGCGCAGGATGGTGAACGGCAGGATCACGTTGCCGTATTGGTGCGGCTTGTAGACGCCCCGGAGCTGGTCGGCGATCGACCACACGAAGTTGCCGAGGCTGCTCATCGGGCACCGCTCGCAGCAAGTCCA
This sequence comes from Propionibacteriaceae bacterium, assembly GCA_032229785.1. Taxonomy (GTDB): domain Bacteria; phylum Actinomycetota; class Actinomycetes; order Propionibacteriales; family Propionibacteriaceae; genus Propioniciclava. The sequence goes on along the minus strand of JAVTWJ010000052.1, from coordinate 5,644 downwards.
GATTCGACGACGGTCACTCGGGAACCTTAACGGAGATCGCCTCGACGGGCTCGCGGGAGCTTCTTAGCCGCTCTGTCGCCGGAGCTGAAGCACACGCTCGGGCAGGTCATCGGCGGCATCGTCCTGACCTGCGGTGTGTTGGCCTGGCTGCCAGGTGTCGTGGGCATCCGTGACCCGCGGACGGCCGTCCATCGCGGTCACGGCGGCGAGGTCGGCTTGGGGAGTCAGCTCGTCGGGTGCGACGCGGTCGGCCAGTTCGGCAACGCGCCGTGCGGTCTGATGGTCGCCCTCACGTAGCGCGTGCGTGACGACGACATGCGCGACGTCGACGATCGCGCAGATGAGGTGCTGGTCGAGCCGGGGTCCGTCGGCGAGCCAGGGGCGTCCGCCGTCCTTGAGGAGCGACAACGGTTCGCCTGAGACCAGGTCCAGGGCCGCTTGAAGGTCTTGGATGCCGGCCTCACCGCCTCGGGCTTCGCCGCGGGCGCGGAGGCGACGGAAGAGATCGGCGTCGACGAGGAGGCCTTCGACTTCGTAGGCGCCGACGCCGCGCCGTTGGGCGGCTCGCGTGCGGGTGGCTTCGGGGATGTGGCGTTGCCCGGTGCGGGGGTTGGTGCCGAGCCATTCGCGCAGCACGGAGATGTCTTTGCGGACGCGGTTGGTGCTGATGCCGAAGGCTTCGGCGGCCTCCTCGGTGGTTGCTCCGTGGGGCCTGGTGGCGAGGTAGATCAGCATCTCGGTGTAGTAGGGCTGGCGCTTGGCAACGACGGCGGGTCGGCCCTGGCGACCGACGCGTGCCTTGATGGGGCCGAGGATCGTGAGCTTGGGCGTGTCGGGGTCGTGGCGCCAGCGTTCGAGGTCCGCGTCCAGGTCGGGGTCGGCCGCTTCGACGGCGTCGCGGATGTCGGCGGGGATGTGGGGCGCCAGGGTGGCGAGGTCGTCGGTCGTGGTGGCGGCCACCTCGAGGTAGGCGTCGTCCGGTTCGGGCAACAACGACGCGGCCTCCGCCGGCGGTTCCTCGGCCCGTGGGATGGCCAGGTCGGTGTGGAGATGGCCGGCGTGGTCGACGAACTGCTGCCAGGTGCCGGGTTCGGCGTCCATCGCCGGGATGGGGACGTTGTTCCAGTCGTTGGCCACGTTCAGGAGGCCTGCGATGTCGTCGCTTTCGCCGCTGGTCAGTCCGACGGCGGCGAGGTCGAGTCCGCTGCCGGGCATGCGGAGGCGCCCTGTGGTGGTCAGTTCGATGACTTCGCCGACGTGCGCCAGGGCCGCCCCGTGCCGGACGATCGATGTGCCGGCGATCGCCTCGGTCGTGTCGACGAGTTGGAGTAGTTCGTCGAGGTCGGCGGCCGGCTGGTTGTCGATGATGAGCACACGGCTGTCCCAGAGGTCGTCGTCGACGCCGAGCGCGCGGGCGGTGTGCACGCTGCCGAGATTGTGGCCGTTGAGTCGTCGAAGCGTCGCTTCGGTATCGAGGACGAGGCGGTCGATGGTCTCGCCGAGGTCCGGGTGAGCGCTGACACGTCGGGGTTCGAGTCGTTCGAGTTCGTCACCGATGCTGAGGCAGTCGACATGGACGTCGCGGGACCAGGAGTTCGCGGCGAGTTCGGCGATGACGAAGCGGAGGAAGGCGTCGACGCGCGCGGGGTCGCCGGTCAGGGTGATGATGCCAGCGATCTCAAGGTTGAGCAGCCAGCAGGCGCCGTCGTCGCCGGCACCGATCGTGACCAACTGGGGGTACGGTGCCGGGGCGTCCGGTTCCCACCCGCTCTGGTCGACGAGGTCGTCCAGGGTGATGGCCTGCCAGCGTCGTTGCGCGCCGTCGGCTTCCCAGCGGGCGCTGGGGGTGCAGGGATCGGTGAGGTGCAGAACGAAACGCTCCGGAGTGAGTTCGACCGCGGCCACGTCGGGGATCGGGAGACCGTCGGCGACTTGGTCGGCGACCAGCGTGCGCAGCGCCCCGTCGAGCACCTCGATCGATGCCTCGGCGCGGGCTCCTTCGGTGACGATGGTCTTCTCGGCATCGGCCAGGTCGGGCGGCGGGAGCGCGATGCTGCGCCCGGGACGCCGCCAACGGTGCTGACTGGCCCGTCGGCGCCGCAGCATGACGAACAGCGAGGCCGCCAATCCGGCGCCCGCACCGGTGAGGCCAACCAGCGCCCACGACGGCAGAACAGTCTCCGCATCGGCGCCCGCAACCGAGTCTGCGCCGTCAGCCACAGATGCGTCCTGGTTCATGACCCCGACTTCAGGGCCTTCAACACCCGTGGGCTCCGGCTCCCCACTGGCGGGCGATGGAGCAGTGGTGGGCACGCCGAGGTTGAGGAGCCACCCTGGGTGGATGAGGTGGGGATCGGCGAGTCGGCGTCCGTCGGGTTGGGTGGTGCCCGTCGAGGCGTCGAAGATCTCGGTGTAGCGGTCGGCGTCGCCGAGGTGCTGCTGGGCGATGCGGCGGAGGGTGTCGCCCTTCTGCACGACGTACGGACCGGCGGGCAGACCGGCGTTGCTGGCCGGCCCGTCCGTTGTCGGGAGGGTCAGGGTCCAGCCGACCTGGAGGAAGTCGGGTCGTGTGAGCCGTCCCGGGTTGAGGGCGACGATCTCGGGGTAGCGTTCGCCTGCGCCGAGGTGCCGTTGCGCGATCGACCACAGGCTATCGCCGGGCCGCACGGTGTAGGTGACCGACGCCGGCTCGGATCGGTTCTCCTCGCGTGCATCGGCGAGTGACCCGGTCTGCGCGTCGTCGTGGGGCGTGGCAGTGATGGGTGCGGCGATCGCGGTCCCGATCGGCTGGATGGTGGCCGTGCCGAGGAACAGGGTGGCGGCGGTCGCGACGAGGCTGCGGACGACTGCCTGGGGGCCGGCGATCACGCGGATTCTGGGCGCTGTGACGTGACGCAGGTGCGCCGCGATCTCGACGACAACCAGGGCGACGAGGAGGGCCCAGCAGGCCCATGCGAGGGCCTGGAAGACGACGAGCGCGAGCGTGCCATCGTCGGGGCGGAGCAGCATCGCGAGAATATCGTCCAGGGTCGCGGTCGCCGGCGGGCGGACCAGCGCTCCGACGGCGAGAAGCAGGATCGGCATGCCGACCAGGAGGCCGGCGAGGAGGATCAGCGCGGCGAGTGCGGTGAGGCGTTCGCGCAGTCTCATCGTTCCGTTCCTTCCACGGCTCGGGCCAGGCGTGCGGACGCCTCGCCGGTGACCTGTTGCGGGCCGATGCCGGCGGCGCCGAGGAAGACCGGCTGGTAGGTGATCTGCGCGGTGACGTGGAGGTCGGCATTGCTGACGCGCGCCGTGCCGGTGACGCCGGCCGTCCGGAGGTAGGTTTCGGCGGCGGTTCGCGCGCGGTCAGCATCGACGGTGACGGGTTGGCCGCGCATCGCCGTGGTGGCGTGGACCTGGTTTCCGGCCGTGCGCGCCGCTTGGGCGGCGATGTCGCTGGCGCGTTGTTGGGCGTGGATCTGTCCGCCGAGGTCGACGGCGATCCCGACGATGAGAACCATCGCCAGGGCGGCGAGAGCCATCCAGACGGTGACCGATCCTCGCTCGTCGTGGGGACTGGGCATGAGGTCTCACCGTCCTCGGTGGGTGTCGAGCGGGCTGATCATGGAGGCTTGAACCTGGATGGTTCCCGGGACGCCGGGCAGGAAGAGGTCGGCCACCACGACCTGGCAGGTGACGGTCGCCGTCACCGATGCCGGTGAACCCACGGGGACGCCGAATCCGCTGGTGTCGACCGCGACCTCGTGGGTGGCGCAGCGCAATTGCTGGTTGGCCTGCGTCGCGGCGGCTGCGCTGCGCGCATCGGTGGCCGCGGTCGCAGCGGTGCGGGCGATGCTGGCGGCGCGCGCGGCGTCGGCGGCGGACGCCTGCACGGCCTGGTGGGCGACCGCGACGCGTCCGCCGAGGATCGTCAACGACACGAACAGCGTCAAAGCGGCCGCGCCGATCACGGCCTCGACCGCGGCCGAGCCGCGTTCGTCGCGCCGACGGCGCGCCGGGGTGTGGGGGCGGTTCATCCCGTGATCCTCTCGACGGGCAGCGTGGCGGACTGCGTGATGGTCTGCTGCCAGCCGGTGACCACACTCAGCCCTTGGCCACGGACTTCGACCGTGACCGTGGTGCCGGTGCGCGTGCAGGTCACGGACGCGCTGGTGAGGGCGTCCCCGACCTGCTCGAGGAACCGACCTGCGGCCGCCTGGCACTGGCTGGTGGTGCCGTTCTCTGCGGCGACGGCGCGGGCGCCGGTCTCGGCGGCGGCGAGCGCCGCAGTGCGGCCGTAATAGGACAGGCCGCCCTGGAGGGCGAGGAACACGATGCCGATAAGGATGGGCAGCAGCACGACGAGCTGCACGGACGCCGACCCGCGCTCGTCCCGGACGCCCGTCGTTGGCGTCCGGGACGCTCCGATCAGCCAGACCATGGCGGTGCCGGCCGCTCAGTAGATCTTGGCCGCTTGAGCGTTGACGAAGGAGGTGATGGCGGCGACGACGATCGCGACGATGGCGATCACCGCGACGGCCCATAGCACCTGTTCCATCGTCACCGATCCGCGCTCGTCATGGCTGTCGAGTTCCTGCTTGGCGCGTGCCCCGATGGTGTGCCACAGCGCGTGGGCGTGGAGCTTGAGGACGGTGTCGTTCATGATGGCTTCTCCTTGAGGGGGTCAGGGGTTGAGGAGTCGGAGGATGGCGGGGCCGACGAGGATCGCGACGAATACCACGCCGAGGAGGCTGGCCGGGATGACCATGCGTTCGGCGACCTCGTTGGCCTTGCCCTGCTCGGCGGTGAGCATGGCTTGCCTGATGGACGCCGAACGAGCCCGGAGGGTCTTGTACACCTGGGCTCCCTCTTCACCCGACAGGCGCATGATGTCGGCGAGATCGTCCAGGTCGGGCAGGCCGAGTTCGTCGGCCAGCTTGTGGAGGGCGTCCCATGGTGCGAGTCCGGACCAGCGCGAGCGGGCGAGTTCCTCGCTCAACCGCCGGAACACCCACGAATCACCCACCTGCGCGGCGATCTCCATGGCCTGCCTCGGGCCGGACCCGGAGTTGCGTTCGAGCGCGACCAGGTCGATGTAGGCACCCAGGCCACGGTTGAAGTCGGCGCGGGCCCGCTTCGCGTCGTCGATCGCGTTGTAGTTCGGCAGGAACCACATTCCGACCGAGCACGCCAGCGTCGCCACGACCGGGACGGTGACCGGGAGCGGCACGGTGAGCGCGATCAGCCAGGTGAGCAGCGGGACAGCGACCGGCGGAAGAAGCGCGAACAGCACCTTCTCGCCGTAGAAACGCACCAAAGACCTGCGGAGCAGCGCGAGTTCGCGGGCCGGCGTCCGCACCCACACCCCGGCCGGGAGGAGGCGTAGCGCCAGCGCGCCGACCCGTTCGGTCAGGTCCGCAGGCGGCCCCGCGTGTGGCTGAGCACGCGGTGCGGCGGAGGTGTGGACAGTCGAGATCCGGGCGAGGGCGTCGCCGAGGTGAGGTTCGGCAGGCGCGAAGAACAACACGAGCGCGCTGAGGCCACCGAGCACGAGCGCCCCGGCCAGGACCATCAGTTGCAGGCCGCTCATGACGCCGCCGCCTTCGATGTTTCAACACCATTCAGTTCCGCGAGGGACCGTGTGGTGTGGTGGGCCGGTGAC
>JAVTWJ010000051.1:0-178261 GCA_032229785.1 Propionibacteriaceae bacterium | reverse complement strand
GGGCCACGCCGCCGCGCGGAGGTGCAGGATCGGCGTCCGGCGTGGGTCGCGGTGGTCCGGACGAGTAGCACGATCGGACGCCGCGTCGCCGGCGCGGCGGGCGTGGCCGAACGCCATTCGAGGTCCGCGAGCGCCTGCGCGACCATGCGCTCATGGCGGGTACGCGTCCGCGGCAGCAGGTACGTCAGTCCGATCACCACGACGATCCCCACCGTGGCTGCGTGCTGGCCGGCGACGATGGTCTGCCAAAGGGCAATGCCGGCGACAACCAAGCGCATCCGCCAGGCGAACCCGATCAGCGGCAACCGGGCCATGCCGTGGGTGAACCCGGTCACTAGGGCGGCGAGCAGCTGCCACGGCCAGGTGAACCACTGGTAGGCGACGTCGAACCGTCCCGCCGACACCACCTGACGCTGCCGCGCTCGGGTGAGCAGCGCGGGTAGGTCGGTCCCCCCGATCCAAGCCGCGGGGACGACGAGGTGGCGGCGTCCGGCCTGCCCGATGCCGGCGGCCCGTCGACCGGTGACCCAGATCCGAACCCCCGAGTCGCCCGGCACTGCGAGTGGGATCGAAGGGCGGCGCGCCCACCACACCAGGCGGACGATCACCGGTTCGGCGACGACCCCCGCGACCGTGCCGACGACGACGACTGCCAGGACGCCCCACGCCGCAGGAACGGGGAGCGCTTCGATGACCAACAGCCACACCACCGCGGAGATCAGCACCCGCGGAAACCTCATGAGCACGCCCGCTCGGCGGAGCTGGCCGCTTCGAAACGGGTAATCCGTTGACGTCGTCATGATGGTCCTCCTCGACCCCCGATACTCGTGAAGCTACCGGTCGCCACTGACGGTTTCCCTCGCCGTCGAGGCACCCTCAGGGGTGGCCGACTGGGCGGCGAGCTTCACCAGCCGTGCGGCGTCCTTACCGACGAGGTCGCACCACTGGGCTGCCTCCGCCATGCTCAGGCCACTGGACGCCAGTTCCTTGAGGGCCGCGCCGGCCCGCCGTTCGGCGTCCGCGATCACTGCGTCGCGTTCGGCCAGCGCGGTCATCACCGTGGCCGACAGCTCCTCCTGCTTCTTGACCAGGTCCGCCCGCTGCTGCCGCAACCGGGCGACCCGTTCCGCGGCGCTCTTGCGTGCCTGCTGCCGGATCTCGTTCATCGCCATCGCTGTCGCCCCTCCCGCGCCGTCGGCCGGTTCCTTCTCGTTCACCCTCCTAACGGAACGCCGCCGAGCCTCGTGGACACTGAGCGACCCCCAGCGAGGAGCCGGCACCGGGACCACTCGAAGTACCCGAACATCGCAATCACGCTCGACCCCGTCGCCCCCCTCCGAACCGGTCCCTCAGTACTGCCGCCGAGCCACCGTCTCCAACCGAGCGCGCCACCGCGTCCGATCATGTCCCCGCAGTCGTTCGCCGACGACGAGAAGAAGCCCGTCCGACCCCCCTCATAACCCCTCAACCTCGAGACCTCCACACCTGTTGCATCGAAGGTTTCCCCTAGTCAGGGGCCAATCGCACCACCTGTCACCCGAGAACGTCCGAAGGCATCAGAGGGCGCTGTCCGCCGAGGCGTCAGAGGCCCCGTTAGGCGGGTGTGATGAGTCTGCACAAGCTGACCGCCGGGGACGGGTACGAGTACCTGACCCGGCAGGTGGCTGCGATGGACTCCACCGAGAAGGGGCACACCGGGCTGGCGTCCTACTACACGCAGAAGGGCGAGACCCCCGGCGTGTGGGTCGGCTCCGGGATGGCCGGCATCGAGGGCCTGGACCCCGGCGACCCGGTCACCGCCGAGCAGATGCGGTTCCTGTTCGGATCGGGTCACCACCCCCTCGCCCGTCAGCGTGGCGAGGCCTTGCCGCCGGACGCCACCGCCGCCCAGGCCCGCGACGCGATCCGGCTGGGCCAGCCGTTCAAGGTCTACGCCCACGACATGCCTGAGTTCCGGATCGAGGTGGCCAAGCGGTTCGCCGCCTACAACGTCCAGGTCGGCGCACCGCACGACGCGTCGGTCCCCGCGCAGGTGCGCGCCGCCATCCGCACCCAGGTCGGACGCGAAACCTTCCGGGCCACCTTCGGACGCGACCCCGTCGACGCCCGCGAACTCGCCGGGCTGATCGCCACGGCGTCCCGCCCGCAGACCACGGCAGTGGCCGGCTACGACCTCACCTTCTCCCCCGTGAAGAGCGTCTCGACCCTCTGGGCCCTCGCCGACCTCGCCACGGCAGCCACCATCGAGCGCGCCCACCTCGCCGCGATCGGTGACGCGCTGCGGTTCATCGAGACCCATGCCCTATACACCCGGACCGGCCACAACGGCGTCCGGCAGGTCGACGTGACCGGGCTGGTCGCCGCCCGGTTCACCCACCGCGACAGCCGCGCCGGCGACCCCGACCTGCACACCCACGTCCCGGTCGCGAACAAGGTGCAGACCCTCGACGGACGCTGGCTCGCCATCGACGGACGCCTCCTGTTCAAGGCCATCGTCGCCGCCTCCGAGGTCTACAACACCGCCCTTGAACGCCGCCTCTCCGAAGCCCTCCCCGTCCGGTTCGCCGAACGGCCCTCCACCGACCCCGGCAAGCGCCCGGTCCGCGAACTTGTCGGCGTCGACTCGGCGTTGAACGCCCGCTGGTCGCAGCGTCGGGCGTCCATCGAGCACCGCCAGACCCAACTGACGGCCGACTTCCAGCGCGAGCACCACCGGCCCCCGACCATGGTGGAGGCCCGGGCGTTGGCGCAGCAGGCCAACCTCGAGACCCGGGAGGCCAAGCACGAACCCCGCACCCTGGCCGAGCAACGCGCCAGCTGGCGCGCCGAAGCCGAAGCCGTGTTGGGCGGCGCCGACGGCGTCCGGTCGATGCTCACCGCGGCCCTCACCGCAGGGCAAGTCCGGCGTCCGGTCTTTGTCACCCGCGGTTGGGTGCGCACCCAGTCCGCGCAGATCGTCGCGACCATGGAAGGCTCGCGCTCCACATGGCAGGACTGGCACGTCCGCGCCGAAGCACTCCGGATCGTCCGGGCCGCCAACGTGCCCCGTCGGCGCGTCGACGACGTCGTCGCGCGACTCACGCACGCCGCTCTCACCCGCCACTCTGTCGCCCTGCAGGCACCCGCGGACGGCATCGCCGAACCCGCCGCGCTGCGCCGCACCGACGGCGACAGCGTCTACACCGTCGCCCGCTCCACCTGGCACACCTCCCGCCGGATCGTCGCCGCCGAACACCGCCTCGTCGATGCAGCCGGACGCCGCGGCGGCCACCAAGTCCCCACCCCGGCCGTCGAGGTCGCCCTCATCGAGGCGGTCGCGAACCGCACCCCGCTCAACCCCGGCCAGGTCGCGCTCGTCCGCGAGATGGCCACCAGCGGCGCCCGCCTCCAGCTCGCCATCGCCCCCGCCGGCTCCGGCAAGACCACCGCCATGCGAGCCCTCGCGACCGCCTGGCGCAACGGCGGCGGCACCGTCGTCGGCCTCGCCCCGTCAGCCGCAGCAGCCGCGCAACTGGGAGCCCAGATCGACACCCACGCCGACACGATGGCCCTCCTAACCCACGCCCTCAACCACCGGCGACCGCTCCCGGCGTGGGCCGAACGCATCGGGCCGACGAGCCTGGTCATCATCGACGAGGCCGGTATGGCCGACACCCTCTCGCTTGATCAGGTCGTCGAGTTCGTCCTCGACCGCGGCGGATCGGTGCGCCTCATCGGCGACGACCAGCAACTCGCCGCGATCGGCGCCGGCGGCGTCCTCCGCGACATCCAGGCCCAGCACGGCGCCGTGCAGCTCAACGAGCTCGTCCGCTTCGCCGACCCCGCCGAAGGCGCCGCCAGCCTCGCGCTGCGCGCCGGCGACCCCGAAGCCCTGGGGTTCTACCTCGACAACCACCGCGTCCACGTCGGCGACCTCGGCACCTGCGCCGACCAGGTATTCGGCTCCTGGCTCGTCGCCCGCCAGACCGGCGCGGACGCCCTCATGGTCGCCCCCACCCGGACGCTGGTCGCCGAACTCAACAGCCGCGCCCAAGCCCACCTCCGGGACGGCGTCCAGCCCACCCGCGCCGTCGCGCTCGCCGACGGCAGCCACGCCGCGGTCGGCGACGTGATCATCACGCGGCAGAACGACCGAAGGCTGCGCACCACGGGCACCGACTGGGTCCGCAACGGCGACCGCTGGACCATCACCGGCATCGCCACCAACGGCGACCTCCGGGCGATCCACCAGACCAACCGGCAGGCCGTGATCCTGCCCGCGGTCTACGTCGCCGAGTCCGTCGAACTCGGTTACGCCTGCACGATCCATGGCGCCCAGGGCGTCACCGCCGACGTCCTGCACGGCATCGCCACTGGCGCCGAGACGCGGCAGCAGCTATACACGATGCTCACTCGCGGCCGGTACGCCAACCATGTCCACCTCGAAGTCGTCGGCGACGGCGACGCCCACTCCCTCATCCGGCCCGAGGCGATCATCCCGCCGACCGCCACCGACCTCCTCGAACGCATCCTCGCCCGCGACGAGGACAACACCTCCGCCACCACGACCGCCCGCACCCTCGCCGACCCGGCCAACCGACTCGCGGACGCCGTCGCCCGCTACAGCGACGCCCTCGGCTACGCCGCCGAACAGACCGCAGGCACCGACCTCAGTCGCCGCGTCGAACAGGCCGCCGACGACCTCGTCGACGGGCTCACCGATGCTCCGGCGTGGCCCACGCTCCGCGCCCACCTGTTGTTGATCGCCGCGTCCGGAACCGACCCCGTCCGGGCGCTCACAGAGGCCGTCCATGCCCGTGAGCTGGGCAGCGCCGCCGACCCGGCCGCCGTCCTCGACTGGCGCCTCGAACCCGCCACCGGACGAAACACCCAGCCCGCACCCCTGCCCTGGCTCCCAGGCCTGCCGATCAGTCTCGCCCACCACCATGACTGGGGCGACTACCTGCAACGCCGCCACGAAATCGTGGCAGAACTCGCCGACCAGGTGCGCAACCAGGCGCTGGCGTCCACCCAGCTCCCGGCGTGGGCGCCGGCGGGCAGCTTCCGTCCCGACGCCGCCACTGTCGCCGACCTCACCGTGTGGCGGGCCGCGCACCGGACGCCTGCCACCGACACCCGACCGACCGGCGAGCGGCAGTACGCCGCCGTCGAGGCCACCTGGCAGGCACGCCTCGACCGGCGCATCATCGACCACCTCGCCCCCGCCGTTGCCGAATGGACGCCGCTGCTCCACGAACTCGCGCCCGCCGCCGACCGGGACCCCTACCTCCCCGTGCTGGCGCAACGGCTCGCGCAGATCTCCGGCGTCGGCCTGGACGCCCACCGGCTCCTCAACGCGGCCACCAACGAAGGCCTGCTCCCCGACGACCACGCGGCGTCAGCCCTGTGGTGGCGGATCTGCCGGCACCTCACCCCCGCCGTCGCCACCCAGCTCGCCGACCAGCACAGCGTCGTCACCACCAGTTGGCTGGCTGATCTCGAGCAGAACGTCGGCCGGGAACGGGCAGCCGCCTTGCAGGCCTCGCCTTGGTGGCCGGCGCTCGTCGTCTCGGTCGAGCAGGCGCTCGCGCGCGGCTGGCAGCTGACCGATCTCATCAGCACGCCCGAGGGTGCAGTTGACGTTGACGACTGCCAGGCCCTCGTGTGGCGAACCAGCGTCCTGCTCGCCCCCCTCCCCGACATCGACGACCTGCCACCCGACCCCGCCGACGCAGCCCCGGACGAGCACTGGACGGCGCACGCCGATCTGGATCACGCAGCGGGCGCGACAACGGAGGAATACCAGATCGACGAGGTCGAACCGAACCTGGCCTTCACGTTCGAAGCCATCGAGCGCCGGATTATGACGCCGCCTGAGATCTCCGCCGCGGCCCTCAACGCGCAACTCGACCGCGCCGACGCTTGGCGCTCCAGCCCCCACACCCCCGAGCGCCTCGCGGCCGTCAACGAGCTCGCGCTGGAGTTCTACCAAGACCTCTACCGCGGCTCGTGGGCCCAGACCTACCTGAACGGACGCTTCGGCTCCGACATCGCCGACGACCAGGACGTCCGCCCGGGCTATGCCCCCGTCGGCTGGACCAGCTTGGTCACTCACCTCCTCCGCCAGGGAATCACCGACGACGAGTTACTGGCCGCTGGGCTTGCGGTCACCGCCTCGACCGGACGCCTCATCGACCGGTTCCGCGACCGGGCCGTGTTCCCCATCGTCCACGACCAGAAGGTCGTCGGGTTCGTCGGACGCCGCCACCCCCACGCGACAGACGTCGATCACGCCGGCCCGAAGTACCTCAACACCGCCGAGACGCTGCTGTTCCACAAGCGAGCCCAGCTGTTCGTCGCTGGAGCACGCCATCTGACCGCCGGCGGCATCCCCGTCGTCGTCGAGGGACCCGCCGACGCCATCGCCGTCACGCTCGCCAGCGAGGGCCGCTACGTCGGCGTCGCGCCGCTCGGCACCAACCTGACCAGCGAGCAAGCCACCCAACTCCGCGGCTACGGCGTCGACCCGATCATCGCCACCGACGCCGATGTCGCGGGCCAGGTTGCTGCGCAGCGGGACTACTGGATCCTCACCCTGCAGCTCCTCCAGCCGCGCTATGCCGCCCTGCCTGACGGCTCCGATCCAGCCGAACTCGTGGCCACCGGCAGTGCCCCGCGGCTGGTCGATGCCCTCGACCAAGCTCGCCCTCTGGCAGATGTCCTCATCGACGAGCGCCTTGCCAACCTGCCCCCCGTCGAAGCGGCCCTCGCCGCAGCGCCCGTCATCGCCGCCCAATACGTCGACGCCTGGGAACCCGGCGTTCACACCGTGGCGGGGAGGATCAACGTCGACGCCGACGTCATCCGATGCAGCGTCGCGGCGTTCATCCGGGCCTGGCACACCGACCCAGTCCGCCTCGTCGACCATCAGCTCAACCTGACCAGCCAAGTCCGGGACCGGCTGACCGCAGCCGCGAACGCACGCCGCTGGGAGACCCTCGCCAGCCGAATCGACCCCCGCCTGGTGGCGGACCCCCACTGGCGCACGCTTGCCGCCGCGCTGCACGACGCGCATATCCGCCGAGTGGACGTGCCGGACGCCCTCACCGTCGCCCTCGAAGACGGACCCCTCAACGCGGACGCACCCGCCGACGACCTCGCCAGTCGGCTGGCGCGAATCACCCACCCCGAACCGTTCTCGGAGCCGGCTGCCCCGATGGCCGTAGATGCGCCGGACGGCCCTCATATCCCCGAACGGCAGTACCTCGACCGGGGGCCGATGGCTCCGTGATGTCATGGCTTGGGTGGCTGGCCGTGCAACACGCCCTCACCTAGATCGCCGGCTTGATTCCGGAGCCCGTCTCACCCAAGGTCAAAGGGGCGCAGCCGCCTATAGAACCTCTTCGTGTCGGACAGCCGCTGGGCGTTCGCCCCATGCCCTTCGCCCCTCCAACCGGACTCCTTCTTGTGCTACCCCAACCGCAGAGCCGCAGCTTCGGCCGCAACTTGACTCCTCTTGTCAGCCATGTCTTGGAGCTCGGCGGCAAGCCTGTGAGGATCGGGCGGTTCGAACAGGTCCTGCGCAGCATCCCGACCGAGCTCAAGCTCTCGATCTTCCGCGCCAATCAGCAAGTCCATCGTGACGTCTGTCATGGGCGCGCCCTCACTTCCTCAATCGGCCACGGGATAACGTCGGCCGGGGGCTGCATCGCATCCGGATCCCATTCGTCGTCCTCGCACAACCAGACCACCTGAAAGTCTCGGCCCTGCTGAGACGGCGTTGCCGCTGTCAGTGGCACCCAGGCGTCCAGAGCGGTGTGGGCAAGCACCTTCATCCCCGGCTTCAAATCGATCTGATCCATAGACCCAAGGATCAATCATGCCACGCATGCCAGCAAGTGTGCCGTGAGGACTTGTCTATGCCAGCAGAGCAGTGGCATACTTCATGGCAGAAGCGCGCCACCGTGGCGACGCGCGCTGTCGGAAGGAGTATGAGATGTCTGACGCGGAGTTCGTGCCGCCGTACATGGCATTCGGTACGTTTCGCAACTTCCTGGCCGGGCTGAACCCCGAACGCATCCCGGCGCGCATCGACCGCTCCCTGATGGTCGGCATGGCCGGTGGCACGCAGACGTATCTGTTGCAGACGCTTCGCCTGTTCGAGCTCATCGATGGGGAGGGGCGAGCCTCGCGCCAGCTCGTCGCCCTCGCCCGCGATGAGGCCTCCTTCAAGACTGAGATGGCAACAATTGTCCGCCAGTTCTACGCCGAACAACTGGCGCTTTCATCCCAGCAGGGCACGGCAGCGCAACTCGCGGAGTCCTTCTCACTCAGCGGGTATCAAGGCAGCACCCTACGCAAGGCCATCACCTTCTTCCTGCACGCTTGTGCAGCCGCGGAGATCGAGCTCAGTCCCCACTTCCGCAGCCCGCAACCCGGTCGCGCGACCAACGGCACTCCTCGAAGGCGCACCCGCCCAAAGGCCGCGACGATCCTAACCACCGAGGACACGCAGCCGTCCAGCACTGCGGCCGAGCAGCGCACCGTTCAGCTACGGTCGGGTGGCACCCTCACAATCAGCTGCTCCACAACGTTCATGGAGCTTAGCCGCGAGGACCGCGGCTTCGTGTTCGGCCTAGTTGACCAGCTTGACGAGTACCAGGAGAGCTCACCTCGCGAAGAGCTGTCGTCGCTGGCTGAAGGGAAGTTGGCACAGTGAGGACGAGCGACTGGGACGTGACAGCGCCTGCGCGAATCGTGAGGCTCGATCCCGCCGGGTGGGATGAACTTAAGGTCGGCTACTGCGGACGCTTGAACGACCTTCCGCTTCTTCGGTGCTTCCAGGTGGCCGAGCTATCTGGCGCCAGATGCGCGGTCATCGAGACACGGTACTTGGGGCCCGACTACCGCCGTGAGTACTCCCGTCTGCACAGCCGCACCTTCCCCCACGTACCAGATTGGGCGCACCGCATCCATTTCTTCGACTCCGAGTTGGACGTCAGCCAGCTAACAACGCTGCCGGAGGAGGTGGGGTATCTGGGGTACGTGGTGGTCAGACCCCCTCGGCTGAGTGCCGTGGTGAAGGCGATGCTGGTGCCACCCCCCGACCTCAGGCTGGCAGTGCGCACTGCCGTGGCAGAGACGATCCACCTATTCGGGCAGGAACTGTCAGTGGTAGCAGTTCCGTTCGCGGAGCAAGACACCACGCTTGGCGTGTGCGCCCATGCTGCCGCATGGTCTTGCCACTACACGGCCGCACTGAGGGGCTACTGCGCACCCTTGACGATCGCGGAGCTCGCTGAAACCGCTGATGCCAGCCTGAGCCCACATCGCGCGTTCCCGAACCAGGGACTCACGGTTCAACAGCTCAGCGATCTGTTTCGCCGGCATGGAACGCCACCTATGTTCTACATGATCGGCATGCTGCCGCACGCCGAACTGCCCGGCCAGTTCCCCCCGCCAGCCGGTGTCCCGGGGGCCGATCCTGGGACGTGGGACACGCGGATCGTTTCGACGGCATGCCGACACCTGAACGGCGGCTTCCCGGTCTTGGTCGGGACTCGCGACCACGCATTCGTTCTCTGTGGCTGGTGGCGTGAGGCGGGTCAGATTCGGTTGGTGCGCCACGACGATCAGCAGGGACCGTACCTCCCCGTGAACGATCCCTTGAGTGACAGCCTCATACATCCTGTCACTGGTGCGCCTCGCGACTACGGACCATGGCGCACATTGCATGTGCCCATGCCCCCAACCGCATGGCTGCTGCCTGAAGCAGCAGAGAAGAAGGGAGGTGTCGGGCTACTTGCGGGGTCGTCGGCTCTAGCCTCTCCACTCGCGACGAAGCTGTCGCAAGATGTGCCATCCCTCGCTGATCTGGCGGCACAGAGTGCTCTGACATTTCGCACATACGTCGCGCGGTCTTGCGACTACACGGCTACTTTGGCGTCGCGGGGTCACAGCAACGTCACGGTTGCGATGCTCAGGCTTACACAGATGCCGCGGTTCGTTGTTGTTGTCGAGGCGATCGATCGCAATGCTCGTCAAGCGGACGGACCTTGCGTGGTGGCAGAGGCCGTCATGGATGCCACTTCACCCGATCGGGATCCTTCATGGATTGCGGCGTGGGTCCACGGGGCGACATGCATCCTCGAAGACCCCGATGACCCACTCGCAGTGAGGAGTGCTTCGGCCCCCACACGTGTGCTGAGCGGGGGTGTGGGACCTGCCTAGGTGGGACGTCGACGCACCAAACCTGCCCGCCATTCAGCGCACTCAGCTCGGCGGCCCGCGGGTAAGTCCGGCTGGCTCCCTCGAGAGGCCAGACCCTGTCGAGGATGTCGCAACCCGAAGCTGGCCAGCCTTCGACGCCGGCCAGGTGGTCGCGTCGAGCGCGGCCCCGGTATCCAGCCACAGGCAGCGGCAAGGGTCGCAGTAATGTCCAGTTACGACCCGCTCCTCACCGCCGCGTTCGCGGTGCTCGGCGTGGTCATCGGGCTGATGGTCAGGTGGCGGCTCGACGCCCTCCACTACCGTCGCGACGAGGAGGTTGGCGAACCCCGGCCCGGGTCTCGCTGGTGGCTCCCCCTCGCGGTGGCGGCGGCGTCCGGTCTCCTCGCCTGGCGATTCGGGATCGACCGGTGGCCACTGTTGCTGCCCACGCTGCCTCTCGCTTGGTTCGGCCCCTGGCTATCAGCGATCGACCTCGACGTCCGACGGCTCCCAAATCGCCTGCTCGCCGCCCACGCCGGCTTCGTCGCTGCCGGGGTGGGCGCCGCCGCCTTCATCACCAACGATCCAATGATCGCGATCCAAGCCGCACTGGGTGGTGCAGTGGCGTTCGCCGTCTTCTGGATCCTCGATCGACTCCGCCCCGGTGGCTTCGGCTGGGGCGACGGCAAGTACGTCCCCATCATCGGTGCCGCCACCGCGGCTGTCAGCCTCACCATCGAGTGGTGGGCCTTCCTCATCGCCTGTGCCGCGGCCATCATCGCCACGCCCCTCCGCCGCCGGCGAGCCAACTTCCCGTTCGGGCCATGGTTAGCTGCTGGCGCGCTGGTCGCCATCTCCCTCCTGGGATAGGCCGCGCTCCGCCGTCAGTAATGCTCGGCGATGTACTCGTAGGCCCTGTCGAAGAGGCCGGGCACGGTGTGGAGGCCCTTGTCCTTCAGCACGAGCCGGACCTCCTTACGGACCGCCATGTCGCCCTTCTGGGTGGAGGCCCAGCCAGCGTTGCCCGCCGTGACCTCCTTGACGATCGAGTCCACCTCCTCGACAACGCGCTCAATCATGACCGGCATGTCCGGAGTCGAGTACTCCAGGAAGATCTGAGTCAGGGCGAACAAGTTCGGGTCGGGCAGCAGGTTCAGCCCATCAACTCCTGCCTCGTCCTCCGCCTTCTCTGCGGCCGTGACGTCCTTGGCGAGAGTGAACGCCTCACGCAGCCACTCGATCGACTGCTGAGCCTCGGCGATGGTCCGCTGACGCAGGTTCTCCAGACGCTCCGCGAGCGACTGGTAGACCGGGTGGTTCCCGTTGGGGCCCTCCAGCCGTTTCTTGAGCCGCGCGTACAGCGTGTCGAGGACCTCGTTGGCGGTCTTGTGTTCAACCTCTTCCAGGCCCGGCAGGAGCCCTTCCTCTTCCAGCCTGCGGATCGTGTCGGCGTCCGCCACAACCACCGCGTTGGATTGTGTGACCTTCACGTCGGTCATGTGCTCGAAGACGATGTCGAGGGTCTTGGCGCCCAGCCGCGTCCACACCAGGTCGACGCGCGGCCCCACCGGTGCGATCGACGCGTAGATCTTGGCGAGGAACCGGTACGCCTCCGTGTGGGTCCGCAGCCGGAGGTGTGGCCAGCAAGCCTCCCAGATGCCCTCCAGCAGCAGGAAACTCGTGACAAAAGCTTCCTGGTCCTTCTCCTTCGCGATCCGCTGCTGGCACTCCAACAGCGTGGTCGACGCGATCACGGTGTGATCAATGCCCGCGAACCACCGCATCGTCGCGTCCAGCTCAGCTTCGAACTGATCGATGAGGGCGTCCACCTCGACGCTGCGCGGATCCTGATCGCCGTTGGCGGGCGCCATGGCCCGGGCAAAGCCCGACCCCAACCCGACATAGTCGACGACCAACCCGTACCGCTTCTCCTGGCCGGTCTCGGGATTGCGCCACGTCCGGTTGGTACGCGTGATGGTCTGGAACAGCGTGTGGTCCTTCATGGGCTTGTCGAGATACATCACCGCTTCGATCGGAGCGTTGAAACCCGTGCCCAGCCTGGACGTGACCACCAGGAACTTCAGCGGATCACCGTGGGTGCGGAACCGCCGCAACAACTCTGCTTCCTCCGCCTCACTGCGCCGGTGCTGCCCCCACCCCTCGTCCTCCCCCTTCCCGTTCGTGACGTGCATCACGACGGCCGCCTCGTCCAAGGGATGGCCCTGCGCGTGCCGCTGCTCCAGCAGGTAGGTGAGCTGCTTGTGGTAGGCCACGCACGCTGCCCGGTCGAACACGACGACCTGCGCCTTCATCCCGAGCGGGTCGATCGTCGAGTAGAAGTGGTCGACGATGTCAGCGCAGACAGCCTCTGTGCGCGCCGGGTTCGCGAACACGACATCAACGCGCGAACCCCGGCGGACCAACACCTCGGCCGACTCCTCGTCCAGGTCCTCGGCGTCGGTCAACTCCTTGAACGCCTCGTCGACCGCGTCCTTATCCAGCTGGAAGGTCACCAGCCGCGGGTCCACGTGGATCGGCACCGTCATGCCGTCCGCGATCGACTGGTCCGAGGTATAGGCGTGCAGCGTCTTCTTCTCGTCGGCCGGGTCACCGAAGGTCGCGAACGTGTTGCGGTCCAGCTTGGCGATCGGCGTCCCCGTGAACGCGAAGAACAACGCGTTCGGCAGAGCCGCCCGCATCGTCAACCCCAAGTTGCCTTCCTGAGTGCGATGCG
The DNA here is from genome assembly GCA_032229785.1 of Propionibacteriaceae bacterium. Taxonomy (GTDB): domain Bacteria; phylum Actinomycetota; class Actinomycetes; order Propionibacteriales; family Propionibacteriaceae; genus Propioniciclava. Next base: position 165,339 of record JAVTWJ010000051.1, on the reverse strand, counting down.
CCTCATCGACCAGAACGACGATGTTGCCGCGAGTGTTCAGGTCGGATGCCGCCCCCGCGAACTTGTGGACAGTCGTGAAGATCAGGCCCCGCCGATCCGCCGCACCAAGGGTGTCCTGCAACGCCTTCGCCGTCGCCGGGGCGAGCAGCCGCGGCATGTGGGTGGTGCGGAACTGGTCCCACGCGTTGCGCACCAGATCGACCCGGTCGGCGACGAGCACAACCGTCGGATTCGCCAACACCGGATCCTGCAACAGCTGCCCGGCCGCGAACACCATCGCCAGCGTCTTCCCCGACCCTTGCGTGTGATAGATCAGGCCGCGTCGCGATTGTGCCTCGTGGGCGCGACCCACCATCAGCTCGACTGCCTCGAACTGCATGTACCGGGCGATCAACTTGATCAAGGACGCCGACCCCGAGTTGTCCTCCGGGGTCTCGAACAACGTGAACGAGTTCAGGAACTTCAACACCGTCGCCGGCGCCAACAGCCACCTGGCTGCAGCCAGCACGTCGGTCAGCAGAGGATGGTCCTTCGTCGGACCCGCCGTCATCCAGTGCTCCACCCGCGCTCCGGTTGCCCCGTACATGAGCTCTCGGCCCTCGGTGGCGAAGCTGAACACGTTGGTCGTGAAGAACGGCGCGAACTTCGTCTCGTAGTGGTCGGCGACCTCGTTCGCGGCGGTGATCCAGCTGACCTTCTGCTTGAACGCCGTCTTCGTCTCCCCGACCACCAACGGCAACCCGTTGACGAACAGGACGATGTCGAACCGTGCCTTGTTCCCCGGCGACCCGAACGACACCTCATCCGCCACCACGAACCGGTTGTTCGCGGGGTTCTCGAAGTCGATCAGCCGGACCGGACGAAAGGCGTCCGCGCCAACGAACTTGTGCGTCTGCAGCCCCCGCAGCCAGGACATCGCCTCACGGTTGGTCTCAACCAGACCCTCGTCATCCACCTGGAACGTCAAGTTCCTCAGCAGCTTCACCACCTCGGACGCCCTTGCAGGCACCTCCGCCACGTCCGGGTTGAGACGCACCAGCGCATCGACCACCTCGGACTCGACGAACACCTGCTCCAACTGGCGGTCCAGAGTCTTGCCAGAGAAGTACGACCAGCCCAGCCGCACAAGCTCGTCCACAAGCGGCTGCTGGACGGAGTTGTGTTCGGTCATGCCGGCCACGTCAGGCCTCCGTGTCGTCGTCCAGCACCCAGACCTGCTTGAGCGGCAGGGCCGCCTTGGTCGAGTCGGGCAGCAGGGGGTACATGGCGAACAACTGGTCGAGGAGGGCTTCGGCGTCCCAGACCTGGATGATCGTGCGCAGCGACTCGAACTCCTTCTTCGCGGGGGCCGTGATGCCACCCATCGCCACCAGAAGCCCCTGCGGCGCGTTGTTCTTGCTCATCGCGCTGTGCAGGCCGCGCATGACCGGGGCACCTACCGCCGTGGGCTCCGACTTGACCTCCACGATGATGGGAGTGTCCAGGCCCAGCGGACCGCGACCCGCGCGAATGTCGATGCCCTGATCGGGGCCAGTCGGGGACACCTCGCACACGAACCCCAGCGCCGTCAGCACGTCGGCCACCAGATGGGTGAGCTTGTGCTGGCCGAAATCCTCCACGATCCGCGCTCTCACACGGTCCCGGATCGCATCCAACGTCGGGACCTGCGGCGGATCGGCCACCGCCACGTCAGCCGACGACCGCGACGGGCTCGCAACAGGCATTGGGACGCCGACGCCCGGGTCTGCGCCACCCGCCGCGACCGCCTCCAGTCGAGCCGCCGCGTGGTTCCGGGACGGGCTGAACACCGTCATCGCGCCGTTCACCATCGCCAACAGATCGTCCTTCAACACCGCACGCGACACCGGCTCAGGCTGCCAGTCGACAGCCAGGAAGTGGCGTCGGTCACTGGGGGCTGCTGAGTCATACGCGTATCCGCCGGTGCAACGCCCGAACGCCAAGTACCCCGGCTTGGTCTTGAGCGGCATCACGATCAAATCGCCCGGCTGGACGCCCTGACGGAACGCCCACAACTGGCCGGTGTACACCGCCAGCCGCTGGGGATTGTCGCCCGGATAGGCCTCATCCACGAGGAGCCGCACCGCTTCCCGCGACGAGCATCCCGACAGGTCCCCGATCTCCTCCCAGCCGATCGTGGCGCGCCCTCGCTCGAAGTTAAAATCCTCCGACTGGCCACGATTACCCGCCCGCACCACCCACACGTTCGTCACGACGCCACCCCCATCAACTCGTCGTACGACTCCGGAATTTCGTGCTCCCCCGACATGAGAGCCGCCAACAAGTGGGCTCTGGTGCGCTGGAGCGCCGAAACCGTCGCCGATCTCGCCCCAACCGACTCCCACATGGAATCGAGTGCATCGAGCCAGGAAGCCTATACCTCAAGTGATGGCATCGGTAGCTCGATACCCAACAATGCATCCGGATTGAGCCGCTTCCTCCGCTGCACCGACCCCACAAGGCGGTCCTCGATCTTCCGCCAGAACCCCGGCCAGCGACAGAAGTGCCGCATAAGACCGGGCAGCAGGACGGCGTCGTCAATCTTGAAGATGGGGAACTCGGGACTGACCCAGCCGCCAGATTCAGCCTCGGTACTAACCGAGATCGGCCCCTCCCATGCGGTCAGCTTCCTGTAGACAAGTTCATCAGCACCGACCCTGAACAGCTTCTTGTAACCCGTCCCACGGCCCCGAATCTGGCCCCTTTCTATGAAACCCTCACCGGACCGTAGAACGCCGAGAATGCGATACTCCTCATCTGGTTCCACAACACGGGCGACTCCACCGGGGCGCAGGGCATCGGAGAGCTGCAAACCTCCAGGCTGGCTCGCCATCGCCGCAAGGACAGAATCGTAGGCGCGGCGGGCCGGAGCCAAGCTGGCGGCTGCCACGACATCATCGAGTGTGGCGACGAGGTCCACGATGCGCCGCTGCTCGGGGAGCGGCGGGATCAGGAACCGAAGCTTCTTCAGGACTCCTCCGCTCATCTCCTGAAATGTAGAACCTCCTGAGTGTGCCTTCAAATAGTCGGTGGAGTGCAGCAGGAGGTAATACCAAAACTCAGGTAGCTGCGAGTCATCTAGAATCAGGCTCTTGAAACCTTGGTTCGTGGCGATAGGGCCAGACGCGACTGAGACATAACCGACAGGAGCACGACTCGTCAGGAGCACGGCGCCAGCAGGAAGGACCTGAGCTCCAGAACTCTTCAAACCAGCTTCCGTGATTGTTCGCGACCCTACAGACGTGTAGCGAGCTGGACGGTCAGACAGGTCTTTGGGTGTCAACCATTGAACTTGTCCGCCCCAGAACTCGGGGACGTTGCTTCGAGGGGTGCCCCCGCCTACGACGCGAGCAACATCCTCGACTGCTACCTCACGCCACCCTTCACGCATCGAATCCCGCCGCCTTCAGCTTGGCGTCTAGGACGCGTTCGGCTGCTCGCAGGGCTTCGCGGGCGTCCCGGTAGGCGGCCAAAGCCGCCTCGACGTCCACCTCGGCCGTCGCGGCGGACTGCAGGTACCGGCCGATGTTGAGGTCGAAGTTGTTGCTGGCGACCTCGGCCATGTCAACCAGTCGGAGGTTGACGCAGCTTTCGCCGTCGATGTCCTCCCCGCGAGCGTAGGCGGCGTGGATGGCTTCGACGTCGGCGTCCGACAGTGAGTTCTGGTTCTTGCCGGGCATGAACCGCTGCGAGGCGTCCACGAACAGCACGCGTCCCTGGCGTCCCTCTGGCTTGGTCTTCCGCCAGATCAACAGGCACACCGGGATCGAGGTCGAGTAGAACAAGTTGCTCGGCAGTCCGATGACAGCCTCGAGCAGATCCTTCTCGAGCAGGCAACGGCGGATCTCGCCCTCCTTGCCGCTGCGAAACAGGACCCCGTGTGGCATGACCACGCCGACGCGTCCCGTGTCATCCTTCATCGAAGCGATCATGTGCTGGATCCACGCATAATCGCCGTTCTTCGCCGGCGGCACCTCGCACAGCACGCGTCCCCACGGGTCGTTCGCCCACGCGCTAGCACCCCAGTTCTGCAGGCTAAAGGGCGGATTGGCGATCACCACGTCGAACTTCTTCAACCGGCCACGCTCGGTGAACTTCGGATCACGGAAGGTGTCGCCCCGGCGGATCTCGAAATCCTCCAGGCCGTGCAGGTACAGGTTCATTTTGGCGATCGCCGAGGTGGTCAAGTTGATCTCCTGACCGTGGAGCCGCAAAGAGTCCGGGTTACCGCCCGACTCACGTACCGCGTTGACCGTCTCGACGAGCATGCCACCGGATCCGCATGCGGGGTCGACTACCTCGTCGCCCGGTTGCGGGTCGAGGATCTTGACCAGCAGGTGCACAACATGTCGCGGGGTGAAGAACTCCCCGGCCTTCTTGCCGGACGCCTCCGCGAACTCCCGCAGCAGGTACTCATACGCGTTGCCAAGCAGGTCGCCGGACACGTGATCGGGGTCGAGCCGCACCGGATGGAAGGTGTCGAGCAACGCTGTCAGCGCCGACTCCGGGAGCCGGTCGGTGTTGGCCCACTGGACGTCGCCGAACACGCCGGCCAGGTCACGGTTGGCCTCCTGGATGCGATCCAGGGCGTCGCCGAGCTTCGCACCGACGTTGACCGCAGTTCCATGGACATCGGACCAGTGGCAGCCGTTCGGGACGACGAACGGCTGGTAGTCGGCGTACTCGATCTCCGGGGTCAGGTCGTCGCCCCAATCAGAAACCGCCCGGGCGTGTCGGTAGTCCCAGTTGTCGCTCACCCACTTGAAAAACATGACAGGGAAGACGTATGCCTTGAAGTCCCCTGCGTCCACCGGGCCGCGCAAGGCATTCGCTGCAGCCCACAGCGTCCGCTCTAGCTCGGGTTGGGTCAGGTGCTGGGCATTGCCATTGATGGTCACGCTGAGGATGCTCTCTTCGTCGGGGGCTGTCCCCCTACTGTGCCAGCATTGGAGCTGACTCGGACTGATCCGGGCCGGGGGTGGTCGCGGTTCGCCCATCGATCTGTGCTCTGACCCGACGCGAGGTCGACTGTGTCCTCGCGGAGGTACGAGAACGTCGCAACGTCTGGCGATGCTAGAAGACCTCGCCGGTGGACGGGTCGATCAGGTCACCGCCGTCCAGGAGGGTGAGTCGTCGCCGGGAGAGCCGAAAGTCCTCGTCGTTGGCGAGCGCCAGAAGGTCCGACTCGAACGCTCGGAGTCGCTGGGCAGACGCCTCTTCGCTCGTGTGGCGGGTGTAGCGGCTGCGGCTGGGCCAGGGCTGGTGCTCGTCGTCGCAGGACTGCTTGAGCCGCTGCCGCATCCGATCGATGAAACCGGGCAGAACGTAGCGGTGCCAGTTCTCGAGGACGTCCGACGTCGGCGCGTGGCCGGCTCGGCGGCGCTGGTCGGCCACCACGGCCAATTCGTGGACCAGATGCGGATGCAGCGGCCAGCAGTGCGGGATGCACCCGCCTCCCGAGCCCTCCCACACGTACTCCGTGTTGATCCACTCCGCCACCTGGTCGAGCCACAGCCAGACCTCCCACCGAAGGCCGCGGTCAAGACAGGTGGTCGGGTCCCACGGGCGCGGCAGGTTGGCGGGGTTACCCAGCTTCTTCTTGCGCTCCTCGCTGCCGTTCTGGGCCTCCCACAGATCGTGGTAGGCCTTCTGGACCCGACTGCCCGGCGCCGGGAAGCCCGCCACGAGCGGGGCGACTTGGGTCGCCTGTTCACCAGCCATGGCGATGCGCTTCCACGAGGGCGGCGGCCGTCCGGGTCTCAACGTCCAGAGCACCTGCGCGGCTCGCCGTGAGCTCTTCCCGAAGCGCTCGCTGTTGGGCCAGCAGCTGTCGGCCGCCGCGTCCCTCGATGCACCGGTGGAGGCGGGCGATGATCGGTCGGGCGTTCTCCGCGATGACCAGCGCCTGCTTGTCGGGCAGCTGCCGGAGCTCCTCGGGACGCAGAATCGGGATCTCCTCGGAGTGGATCGTGCGTCCCCTTCCGCCGCCCATCTGCCACGACGAACGCGGCACACGGACGCGTCCGACCAGGTCGGAGACCTCCTGGTTGAACGACACGTCCTTCGAGCCGCCGAACCACACCAACACGTTGGTGAGCCCCACGAGGGCGCGGGCCTCCTGCTCACCGAAGATCGCCGCTAACTGCCGGAACGTCTGCGCCGCGTAGATGAACGACAACCCGAGGGCCCGCTCGTTCGCCATCCGCGTCCGGAGCGTGGGCAGCGGAGCCGTGGAGGGCAGCTCGTCCAGGCAGGCCAGCATGGGCGGGCACAGGCGCCCGTGCCTGCTGGTGTTGGCCTGCTGGATGGCGGTGTCGAGGACATGCTCGGCGACGGCGGTCATCAACGGGGAAGCCGACGCGTACGGGTCTTCACGGCCCAACAGGTAGATGGTCCCCCGGCTGCGGAGCACCTCGGCGACATCGGTGGCCGGTCGCCCCACCGTCGGCACGCATCGGCGTCGGATGTCGTCTTGGAAGAACAGAGACATGGCCTGTTGGACGGTTGTGATGGTGTTCGCGCTCGTGCGTTCGTCACCGCGCAGCGCCCCTTGCAGGAGCCCGGCCCACAAGGGATCGGAGTGCGGGTGGCGGCGTAGGATCTCCTCGGGCTGCGAAGTCGACAACGGTTTGGCCACCCACGTCAGCAGGTCATCCAGGGTCTTGCCGGTGAGCGCTGCTGCGTGGAAGTACGCCATCAGTACCTTCGCGGCTTCGGCGGCGTAGAACCGAGCCGCGGCGTCCCCCGACCCGTGGCTCGTCCCATGGATGGTCCCTGCCGTGAACGCCTTCGCGCGGCGTTCCGACACCATGCGGTCGACACACCCGGCGATCGGGTCCCAAACGAGCTCCGGCAGGCCTGGGACTAGCCCGAACGGGTCGAGCACGACGCACGGGCGTCCGTCCTTGGAACGTTCGGGCAGCGACAGAAGCAGGTCGTCAGGCTTGGTGAGGGTGACGAGCGCAGCGCCGGGGGCGTTGATGAGCGCCGGTGTAAGCAGGTCCAGCGTCTTGCCGGACCCCTGCGGGCCGATGACGCCTGCGGTCCGGTCCCACGGGCACCACAAGTCCCCCGACTTCGGCTGGTATCCCACGCCGATGCGCCACCCCACCTGGGCGGGATCGAAGCGCTTGGCCCGGTTGGTTCGGGGCTCGACGGCTTGAACGGCGGTCATCTGTTGGCCTTCCTGGCTGAGGGGTACAGGTCAGGTCGGACCACATGTCGCACCTTCCACAGCCGATCCTCGCCGAGGAGTTCGTGGGCTTCGGCGATCGTCGCCATGCCGCGCATCCGTCCCGGCCCCCACTGGCGCCACGCCCACACGCAGGCGATGGTGGACGCCGTGATCGTGAGCAGGCCGACGACGGTCAGCCACCCCCAAAGGGCGGCGGCGCTGGCGGCGTGCTGGACCCCGGACAGTCCGGCGGCCGCGTCACCGGCCAGTAAGGCCGGGATGCTGATCACAAGCTTGTCCGGTGTGGGCCAGAGCCAGCCACCCCCGGCGAACAGGTTCGCGAGCGATCGACCCAGCTGGCAACCTGCGACACCCACGACGAGCATCCCGCAGAGGATGGCCAATGGGATCTCCCACGTCCATGGGTAATGGTCATGCGCGCGCTCCTGTTGCATGCCAGCTCCTTCCGCCTCACGACACCTAACGGGTCGAGGGATGCGCTCGGGGACACGAGAGATTCGCTGCCTCGGCTGTCAACGCTGCTGGAGCGATCAAATGACGGCGAGTCCTGGCCTAGCCTGTGTCAGGCCAAGATCGTCCTTGCCCAGAGGCTTGAGAGCGGCGGCGAGACGGCTCCGTCGTGGGGGGGAAGCGAATGAAGCGATCCCGGGGGCGCCTGCCATCCATCGACGTGATGCGCGGAGTTGAAGACGAGCATCGGCCCGAGTTGGCCTGGGTCACCCGGCGAGTTTGGTCCACCAACGCAGGAGCGCTCCGCGTGCAATGAACTCGAAGGTCGACAGAAGCATTGGCGCCTCGGCCGCATCCCAGATGCCGCCGAGACCGCCGGAGTTGAGCCCAAACGGAACCTCTTGGCTCGCCCCATTCTCCTCAATCCGCGGCAGCTCAAGCATCGGAAGCGGGAAGGGCTTGCCTTCATGCAAAGCCTTGGATCGGTGGCCGTAGATGAGCCGCGCATGGCCTTCCATGTCGGCCCAGTTCAAGCCGCCGTGGAGCGGACGAATTGGTGGGGGGTTCGGCGCGTACTCCACAAGGAAGTCTATGAACTTGCGAGTTGCGCGGATCTGCGGCGCCAGCAGTATGCATACGCGCTCGCGGGCCACGTCCGACGCCGGCTCCAAAGCCTGCCACAGCTCAGGCCACAGGCTACGTACGAGCTCGATGGGGTCGGCCGACGCGCCCTTGCGCTGGCTGGCGGCGATCTCCACCGCCGTGACCAGCTGGAGCCAAGCCAGGTTCGGATCCTCATTGGCCCACCACAACGCTGTCGCGTAGGCCCTTGCCGCCTTGACGAGTGCGATCTGTGCTGTTTCATTGAGCCTCGGGAACAGCTCGAGGCGTTGGAGTAGCCGCAAGTCCGCCGGTCTGCTCAGCGCTGCCGGGATGGACTCCTTCCCCATGACCCCCGGGTGCGCCAACGGCGTCACTTCCAGGTGGATAGGTTCGCGGGGGCTGCCGTGCTGATGGATGAGTGACATCTGGATGGTCCCCGCCAGCCGGAGCCGCACACCCAGGGTCAGGGAGACAAGTGCGGCGACTTCGTCACCGATGCCTCCGCCGTGGTAGGAGTCCGAGTTTGCCGAGGCCAACTCGCCGTTGATCACCACCTCCGGGACGAGGTTTGCATGGACACCAAGTAGAAGTCGGACCGCAGAACCGACGGGCTGGACGCTCGTCGGTGGCCCCGCCCTCATCACTGTCGATAGCTTGTACGGACCCAGGATCACCGGGCCGGCGGCGAATTGGCGGTCTGAGTGAAGGTCCTCGTGGACGTACTCCCGCTCTGGCAGGTCAGCCAGGAAGCCGCGCCAGTTCTTCCACGCGTCGGTACCCACATCTTCATCATCTCACCCCTGCGGCCAGCGGCACGATGTACATAGCGGACGGCGGACAACGCGCGACCACGGGCCCCGCTATCCTTCTTCCGAACAACGCGGACGAGAGCGAGCCGGAACGTGGTAGACAACGACAACTTCTTCCAGTCGCCACAGGGAGCAGCAATCTACAAGCATGGGCTGCTGAAGAACTATATTCCAGCTTGGGCGGGCAAGGTCGGCTCGACATCTACCGGTCGACGCGTCGTGGTTTACGACGCTTATTCAGGGCCGGGCCGGTACGACAACTCCGAGCCAGGATCACCCGAACTGTTAGTAGACACGGCGGTTTCCATGGCCGGCCTGCGATCTGTGTTCACTGTGTTCAGCGAGAAGGATCGCCGCTATTGCACGCGTCTGCAGCAACTGATGACCGAGAAGGGTGTCGACCAGAGCACTTACGAAATCCGAGAGGGTCCCGTTGAGAACCACCTTGATGATGTCTTGAGGTTGGCAAAGAACCTCCCTCTGTTTGTGTTCCTGGATCCATATGGGCTTACGGTCTCACTAGATCGGGTCGCTCACATCATGGCCTCGCGCCTGCAGCCGGGTTGGCCAGTTCAGCAACAACCGAAAACAGAACTACTCGTCAACTTCTCGTACGAGGCGGTTCGGCGAATCTCGGGCGCTCTTCGAAGTGAGAAGGAGTACAAGGCGAAGCAGGGCCAGATAAACGCTCTCAACGAGGCGCTCGGGGGCGATTGGTGGCAGCCCCTTGCGGCAGAGGAGCAGGTTGGATGGGTCGACCAGTTGCTTTCAGGCTACGCCAGCCGCGTTTCCGAACGAGCGCAGTGTGACTACATTACCGCCCAGGTTGCCGACTCACTCACCGCCTCCCCTGTCTACGAGCTCATTCTCTTCACGCGGCATCCAGACGGCTTGTGGAAGATGATGGGGGCCATGTCGATGGCCCGCAAGGCGTGGCGTCAGCGTCTCGTGGACCAAGCGGTAGAGGCTCATGGCGGCCAGGGCGAACTTCGAGGGCTTGACTGGGATGACAACGAATTCGCATGGGTGGAGGAGATCGCAGCGAACGTTCGGTCTTTGCTCGCGACGACGCCACAGTTCTGCGTCGAGGAGAAGCTGAACGAGGTACTGGGACGGACCCTTGGCCTTGCTCGCGAGACCCACATCAGGAAAGCACTCAAATCGCTCACGGAGATACAGAGCGTCCCTACGGGTTCACTTCAGAAAGCTCAAATTGCACGCCGTTGACTAGAGTCGGGCATCGAATCCCACGTCACGCCGTCGAGCTCCCGCCCCCCGGCCTTCGCACGGATGCCGCCCCACTGCTTGAAAAAGAAAGGGGTGCGCGCACCCACACAGGAGTCTCTGAGCTCCCTGATCCAGGCTGGGTCAACGGGTCGAGCGTTGCTTCCGCTCTCACCCCCCGCGATTACCCAATCGATTCCGTCGAGGGGAAGGTCTCGAAGCGGGCCCAGAAGTGGCTCACACGACAAGAAGCGCACTGCTGCAGGCACGGTTGAAAGATCTCGCACACGATCGAAGTGGGAGGAGGATTCAACACTCACGCCCATCCAAACATTTGACGGCCATTCAAGCTGAGGGGCCAAGCGGGCAAGACGACGTGCTCTCTTGGTCAGTATCTGGTAAGTGTGTTGCGGCGTGTCTGCCATGACGTCAAAGACATCGCTTATGAAGGACTTCGGCACACGGGCGTGGAAGAGGTCGCTCATCGAGTTGACGAAGACGAGTCTGGGCCTCTTCCACATGCGCGGGATATCCAGGGCCGTTGGATGCACAGTGACACCAAAGCCGGGACCACTCGTTCTGGGATCACCATCCTTCTGGTACTTGGCACTACCCATGGCCTTAAGGCGCTTCGACAGGTTGAGCGCATAGCAGTTGTCGCAGCCCTCTGAGACTCGGTCGCACCCTGTCGTGGGGTTCCACGTCGCCTCGGTCCACTCAATCGAGCTCTTGTCTGCCACACACCCATCCTACACCAGTCGAACATCTGTTCGATATAGACTCTCCGCGGCACTCTCATGCCTTCGCGTGTCTGGAAGTTGTCAAGCCGCGAACCGCACCACGCGCCACACAAGTCGGCTGTAGTACCCCCCTGTGAGGCTGTCGATGGATACGCCGCTGCCGTCGGAGTTCACCATGCGGCCGTCGCCCATGTAGATGCCGGCGTGGAACACGCGGCCTCCAGGGCTGTAGGAGAAGCCGATCACGTCGCCCGGCCTCATCTGGGCGAAGTCCCGCGGGATCACCTGGCCGCCGGAGTTGTAGGTGATGTCGTGGGCCAGGTGTGGCAGACGGACGCCGATCTGGGCGTAGGCGTGCAGCACGAGTCCGGAGCAGTCGAACCCAGTGACGATGCGTCCGTCCTGGCCGCCGGGTGAGCAGCAGATGCCAGTTGAGGGGCCGCTGGGGGTGCCGCCGCCCCAGCTGTAGCGGGTGCCGAGCCAGCGGAGGGCGGCGTTGACGGCGTCCGTCGCCGGGCCGGTGCCGGTCAGGGGCGTGCCGGTGGTGGCTGTGTCGTCGGTGACGCACGGGTTCTCGGCGACGTCCCCTCCGCTGTAGGTGGCGGCGTAGTAGAGGACGTCGTTGACGTACCAGAGCGCGTGGTTGTAGGCGTACAGCGCCTTCCGGACGCCGTCCGGACCCGACAGCGCACCCGAGGCGACCAGGTAGTTGGCGGCGGAGTGGACGCTGTCGGCGTCGTCGGTGACGACCGCGCGTCCGTCGCCGTTGCCGTCGACCCCGTAGAAGGCGAACGTGGCCGGCATGAACTGCATCAGTCCGCGAGCGCCGGCGCTGGACGTGGCGTTGTTGCGGCCGTGGTTGGTCTCTTCCATGCCGACCCCGGCGAGCAGTGTCCACGGCAGCCCGTACCGAGTCGCAGCTGCTTCATAGAGCGCCTGGATGGGGGCGGGGATCTCGGTGGGCGGGTTGTTCAGGCTCGCCTGGCGCGGGTTCCCCGGCTGCGGCAATCCGGTGGCGACGGCCGGCGGGATGCAGGTGTCGGCAGCGACGGCGGGGGTGGCGACGGTCGTGACGTACAGGACCAGACCGAGTGGGATGGTGAGCAGCAGGACCAGCGCGCCGCACAGCGTCCAGATCAGGGGTTTCATCGTGGGCTCGTTTCGGTCATTCTTCCGGCACTTCTAACGAGCCCCGTCGATCGCCTGGTTGGTGTAGGTGAACGCGGCGGCAGCCGGGTGCAGGACGGTCTGCACCTTGTAGATCTGCTTGCCCACGCACCACAGGGCGCGTCCCTTGCGTTGGGTGGCCCAGTCGGCCATCAGGTGTTCGGCGATCGGGCCGAGTTCGAGGAGGTCGGCGAGTTCGCGGGCGACGCTGGGGTCCTGGCCGTGGAGGATCTTCAGGTCGGCCAGGTTCAACAGCTCCTTGGCGATCGCGGTCGCGGCGGAGGTCGACTCGCCGACGGTGAGCATGTCGCCGGGCTTGTGGCCGACGACGAACTGGATCTCACCGTCGCGGCGCGAGAAGCGCATGTCGGCGTCCAGGCTCTTGACGGCTTCGAGGCCGAGGCGCATCTGTTTCCACATCTCGTCGCGGATGTTGATCCGCAGGTCGCCGGGGGCCTTGATCTCGCGCATCGCGCGCCCCCACGAGGACAGGCAAGTCAGCGCGATGCCCATCGCCTCGTCGCCGAGGGGTTCGAGGCGGGACAGGGAGAACGACTGGATCGGTGCAGTCCAGTCCACGGCGATGGTGGTGGGCGCATCGAACAGGCCGGCCAGCGCGCCGGTGACCAGCTGTCCGAGGGCGTCGCGCAGCAACCGGGTCTCGTCGAGGAACTGTCGGGTCGACGCGTAGCGGCATTCGGTGACCAGTTGGTCTGTGGGGTTGGCGAGCAGCTGCCACAGGGCGGGGATGGTGGTCACGTGCAGGGTGTGGTGACCGTCGAGGTAGCCGGTCAGCTGGGCGAGGGCGGCCTCGACGACGCGGCCCTCGGTGGGTCCGAACGGGACGCGCTGCTCGCCGACGAACTGGGAGCCGACCAGCCCGCGGATCAGGGTGAGCCAGCGGCGGAAGATGATGCCGGCCCGCCGTTGGGCTTCGACCCGGTCGAGGGTGTCCCACCCGTCGCCGAGCGGTCCGAAGTCGAGGGGGTTGATGCGGGCGCTCATGCCCGGTCCGACGGCGAAGGGTTGGACGCCGAACGCGCGGCACAGCGGTTCGTACTCGTCTTTCGGGTCGCCGAGGACGAACACCTTGTAGCCGAAGTCCATCATCAGGGTGGCGAAGTTCTTGGTGTTGGTGGACTTGCCGCCGCCCGGCTTGCCGAAGGTGATCACGTTGGGGTTGGTGACCGGGACGGTGTCGTCGAGCACCCAGCCGAGCGGGTCGGCGTAGAAGCTGCCCCCGGAGAGTTCGTCGATGCCGATCTGCGCGCCCGTCGGGGGCAGGGGCGGGTTCGCGATGAACGGCCACCACGCCGCAGCCTGGTCACTGGTCATCCGGTACTGGACGACCGGCGTACGGGCGGGGCTCCAACCCCGACCCGGACGCCGTTGCCCGCGGCGCGGCGACGCGTGGAACAGGTACGGCTCCTTGCCGGGCCGCTCGGGTTCGGGCTTGGTGGGCAGGGCGTGGCCGAAGTCGGCGAGGAGTTGGGCGGTCGAACGGCCGCGGGGCGGCGTCCTCATTCGTCGGCCCTCCTCGTGAGCCCGAGTCCGAGCGGCAGGGCCGCGGCGGCGAAGCCGGCGTCCTGGGCCAGATCGAGGCGCAGGGGGGCGAAGCCGGCGCGTCGGATGGACGCGTCGAGGCGGCGTCCGAACTCGGCGACGCGCATCGTCTTGGCGACGGTGACGCACGCGACGGCGTAGGGGCGGGTGAGGGCGTGGCCGGAGGCGAGCTTCGCGTCGAGGCGGTGGGCGCGCGTGACGTTGGCGCGGTCGCGGGAGCGTTGCCGGATCTGGAGGCGGCCGCGGAGGCCTTCGCCCATGTCGGCGGCCCACTCGCCCGAGGCGGTCTGCCGGTCGGCGCGGCTGAACGGCAGTATCGGGAACACCACGGTGTAGCTGCGCCGCTCTCCCGGTTCGCTGGGGGTCAGCACCGGGGCCAGGGCGCCCAGGCAGGCGCCCCGGTCGGGGAGCTTGATGGTGGAGCTGATCGAGTTCCAGGCGTCGTGGGAGTAGTGCCGCATCGTCGTGTCGGCGCCGGAGGGGCCGGCCATCGCCCACGGCACCTCGGTGCACACCCCTGGGTCGGTCTGGTGGGCGGCGAGGGCGTCGATGATCCCGGCCCGGTCGGCGGGAGCGAACCCAGTTCGGACGGCAAGCGCCAGCTGGGGCGAGGTGAGCCAGGCGACATCGGTCATGCCCATGCCGCCGCGCAACATGGCGGAGATCTCGTCGGCCAGCGCGTACAGGACGCGGGTGCGGCCGTCGAGGCCGCCGCCGAACTCGCGGGCCTGCTTCGCGATCCGCGTTTCGGGGACCACGAACGTGACGAACGCCTCGGTGCGCACGGCGGCGCGGGTGAGGGCGGTGGTGAGCTCGTCGTTCATCCGCCGGGCCAGTTCGGGGCCGTCGGGACGCCGATGGGTTGCGATCCACTGCTGCCGTTCGGCGCCGTCGTCGGGGACGGTGCGGACCAGGAACACCACGTCGCTGATGAGAGATGCCCGGGCGGCGACGTCGAGGAGTTCGGTGAGGCCGCGTCCGTACTGGTCGCGGCGTTCGCCCTCGGCCATGCCGACGCCGGGGTGGCGGAGGGCGGCGGTCATCGCCCAGGTGCGCAGGCCGTGGTCCTGGATGACTGCGTACCGGGTCTGGGACGGGCCCTTGGGGGCGCCGTCGTGGACCTCGATGCCGGTCATCACCCCGGGCAGGTCCGCGTTCTCCAGGGCCTCCGCCTTCCCTGTCGCGGCTCTGCTGCGCCACGAAGTCCAGCCGAACGCCTTGCCGGCGGTGAAGCTGAGGCTGGCGAGCAGCCAGCCGGTCGCCGATCGGCCGCGGACGGGGACGACGACCAGCACCGCCACTGCGGCGGCGATCGCGGCGAGTTGGGCCGCGAGCAGCCAGCGTTGCTGGTTGGCGGCCACGAACACGGGGATGACCGCGAGGGTCAGGGCTGCGAGCCGAGGGCCGGTCAAGCCGAAGAAGAAGCCGACCCTGTCCGGGCCGTAGTCGTCGTAGACCGCTGCCATGACGTGGCCAGTCGCTCAGAAGGTCAGCGCGACGCCGGGCGGCGTCGCGAACGGCAGCGGGACGTCTGCCTCGGCGGGGCTGCCGACGGCGTCGAGGGCTTGGGTCTGCTCGAGTTCGGCGACGCGGGCGGCTTCCGCCTGCTGCGCGCGGGTGTGACGGGCCCCAATCGCGAGCCCGTCCTCGTTCAGGAGTGGTGGCTGCGAGTCGGGTACGTCGACGTCCGGGTAGGCGTAGGTCCAGTCATCCATTCGAGCCTCCTGTGGGTGAGGTGGCCACTAGCCACTCACCCCCATAGCGGCCGGCGGACCTCGCCCGTGGACATCAGTGCAAGAGCAGTGCAGGAGACACGCGCAGACCTGCACCAGAAGCGGGACACCGTCTGCACGGGGTGACCGAATGCCTAGCCTTCCACTGTGCCGGAGGGGCTCCCAAGACAGCCGCGACCAAGGAGGAGTGCGTCTGTCTCGACAGGCGGGGTGCGTTGGCGCTGGGGGTCGGGAAGCGGGGAACGCACGCTTGGGAAGTCCGGGTGAGTGCTTGCACTTGCCTGACCGCAAGCGCCACTTGCCCCAAGGGACCGGCAAGATGGTCCCTAAAGAACCCAAGGAAGGGAGCCGTCCGGTGGCGTTCGACCGAAGGCAACACAGGTCCACCGTGCCTCAGGACCCCGAGGCGCTGTATCGCGACCTAGCGCGGACGAACAACGGCCCCAACCACCCTTGGAGCCACCAGACCGACCTGCTCCGCGACTGGCACGCCAACTACCAGCAATCGCCGGACGTCGCTCTGGAGCTGCCAACAGGAGCCGGCAAGACACTGGTCGGCGGGCTGATCGCCGAGTGGCTGCGTCTGTCCGAGCGGCAGCCCGTCGCGTACCTGTGCCCGAACAACCAGCTCGCCGCTCAGGCCGCAGACCGGCTCCACGACTACGGGATCGCATCCGTACTGCTAACCGGCCCGTCCCGAAAGTGGGACCCCGCCGAGCGATCCCGGTTCACGACGGGCGACGCGGTCGCCGTGTCTACCTACCACCACGTGTTCAACTCGAACCCGGCCCTTGTCGGCGCGAGCACCCTCCTGCTCGACGACGCCCACGCAGGGGAGCAGCCGGTCGCGGCCGCGTGGAGCTTGACGATCGAGCGGGACCAGCCGGCATATCAGGCCGTCCTTTCGATACTGGCGGACGGCCTCGACCCGGTCGTCGTGAACGGCCTGCGCGACGACAACTCGGTCCGCAAGTACCACCGCACGGTCCACCTCGTCTCGCCCGTCGTCGTCGCGGAGAAGGGCGGCGACCTAGAGCGCACTCTCGACGATGCAGTCGGAGCCGGATCGCTCAATCGGGGGCAAGGGTTCACCCTGAGCACGCTCGCAGCGCACCTCGGCCGCTGCCTCGTGTACGTATCGCACCGCCGCATCCTCATCCGACCGCTCATCAGCCCGACCGGCTCCCACCCAGCGTTCGACGACCCTAGGCGGCGGGTGTACATGAGCGCGACCCTCGGCGCAGGAGGCGAGCTCGAACGGGCCTTCGGGCGCGCCAAGATCCGTCGGATGCCGGTACCGCGCGGTTGGGACAAGGAGGGCACTGGCCGCCGGTTCTTCGTGTTCCCTGAGCTCACCAAGGAGCTCTCCGGCGACGACACCCAGCTCGCCCCGTGGCTAGCCAAGACCATCACCCGGCACGGACGCGCCGCCCTAATAACCCCTGCCGGTTACGTGTCCGACGACCTGGTCACCGCGGGGATCCTCCCGGCTGGATACGTCCGCATGGATGGACACGCCGTCGAGAAGGACATGACCCTGTTCACAGCGGAACCGAAGGCACTCCTGGACCTGCCCAACCGCTACGACGGGGTAGACCTGCCCGACGACGCTTGCCGGCTGCTCGTCCTCGCAGGCCTCCCCGCCCAAGGGGACCTGCAAGAACGGTTTCTGTACGAGGCACTCGGCGCCGGGGCCGTCCTACAGGAGCGCGTTCGAGCACGCGTTGTCCAAGGGGCAGGGCGGGCGACTCGCAACCCGAAGGACCACGCAACCGTCGTCGTCATCGGCGACGATCTCACCAACTTCGTCATGCGCGGCGACGTTCTCGCCGCGCTCCGCGAGGAGCTGCAGGCCGAGATCGCGTTCGGCTACGCCCAATCCACCGGGAAGCCGGTCGCGGACGTGGACGACAACATCGGCACGTTCCTCGCGCAGGGCGACGACTGGCGCGACGTGGAGGACGACATTACCGACGACCGCGACCAGCGCGCCCGCACCGACCCGCCCGCGACCAAGGAGCTCGCCGCCGCCGCTCCAGCGGAGGTCGCCGCCGTACACGCATGGTGGGAGAGCGACCTCGACACCGCGCTCGCGGAGGCCAGGAGCGTGCTCGACGCGCTTGGCCAGAACCCGAAGGCCGCCCGCTACGCCGCCCTGTGGAACTACCTCGCGGCGAGCTGGACGCGCACGCTGGCGCGCGAGAGGGGCGACCTCTCCGGCACCCTGACCAAGGCAGCAGACGGCTATCTTGCGGCGGCGCGCGCGTGCGGACGAGGCACGTCCTGGCTGAGCCACCTCGCGAATCGCGCGGACGCAATCACGTCCGCCGATCAGTACGACGATCTCGACCGGCTGGCCGCGAAGAACATCGTCGACTTGCTCCGCACCTGGTCGTCAAAGAACAAGACCGAGCTTGAGTCAGCACAACAGGGGCTGTCGCAGACCCAGTTCAAGCCCTACGAGGCTGGCCTGAAGGTCCTCGGCAAGTACGCCGGCGCGGGCGAGTCGTACGACGCGGGCGGGGCCCAAGCGGCGCCCGACGCCACATGGATCTTCGGGGACGCATTGTGGGTCTGCTGGGAGGCCAAGAGCGGGGCCAGCGCGGACACAACCATCGCCACGGCGAAGGTCCGGGAGGCAAACGGACACCTGCGCTACGTCGAGGCCCGACGGAGCGCGAAGGCCCCCACAGGCTCGTTCACCTGCTATGCGACTCCCCAGACCACGATCGACCACTCTGCCAAGGCGGTGTGCGAGGAGACCCTCTTCCACGTCGCGGCCCACGCACCGACGGATCTGCTGGCCCGCGTCACCCGCGCTCTAGAGAGCGCACGACGGCTTGGGCCCGCCCTCGACGAGGCCGGCGTCCTCGCGGCCCTCAAGTCGGAGTCCTGCCTCCCCAGCCAGTGGTCCGCAGAGTTGACAGGGCAACCATTGGGCAGCCTCGGCAACTGAGACGACGGCCGGCGCGCCCATGTCGGGAAAAGACCGGACGTGATCAGGCGCTCCGCAGCTTCATTTTCGGCCCGGTCGAGGGACTGCAAGCCCGACGCCGCCCACTCACGCTCGGGGGGTGCGGCGTCGGGTACGGCGGTGTGCTACAGAGCCGCCACCTCGGCGACCTCCGCGACTTGGGAGGTTCTGGCAGCACCCCTCGCCGCAGTTCCCTCTCGCGCCGCGTTCGGAGCCGGCGAGCCGGTGGGCGGCATCGGGCCAGTTCCAGGCCCCGACCCGCCCGCCGCGGCATCCGGGGGTGGGCCTCCCCACCCACCGCTGTCGAAGCCGTTGGCCAGGGGGTCGTCCGGGTTGGCCGGCGCGTCGGTGGCGCCGTCGTCGTAACCCGACTGACCGCCGGCACGAACTCCGCGGCGTGAGTAGTCGGGCGGGAAGTTGTTGTGTCCGACGCCCATCTGGTTGGTCTGATCGGCGCCCATGGCGGCGGCTGTCCCGCCCACGGCGGCCATGACGCCGATGCCGGCTGAGAACGCCTGCCCGACCGGGCTCATGCCGGCCGCGAATCGGCCAATCGTGGTCGCCGCCGCTCCGTCTTCGCCTGCGGTACGTCCGGCGTCGTCGGTGGTGGTGGCAGCGCTGCTGCCGGTCTGGCGTCCGGCGAGGACGCCGCCGATTCCGCCGGCGGCGGCAATCCCCGCGCGCAGAGCGGACCCGGAGGTGCTGCCTGGGTCGGTGAACGCGAACAGCTTGTAGAGCGCCAACGGTGAGAACGAGGAGACGCAGATCAGCACGACGCCGACGAACGCCGTCCCGATCGACTTCAGGACGTCGTCCTCACCGCCGACCGCCACCTCGGTGGTGATCCTCACGCCGATGCCGAGCGCAAGCACCATCAGGGGCGGGGTGAGTGCAGCGGCATGGAACCAGCGGAACGACTTCCAGAACCAGCCGCGTCCGAAGTCGGTGACCAGCCCGGCCGCCGCGATCGGTGTGACTGCGGCCAACACGAGCAGGGAGGCGGCGCGGGCCACCATCACCAGGGTGTGGCCGATCGCCGCGATCCACAGCAGCATCCCCATGATGCCGAGGATGACGGCGACGGTGCCGTTGGTGATGTCGCTGGCGGTGAACGGTTCCCAGGGTTCCCACTCGCTCCAGCGGGTGACGTTGAGTAGTGACTGCATGAGGGCTTTGGCCAGGCCGCTGCAGGCCGCGACCAGGGTGACCCCGTAGCCCACCCAAGCGAACCACACGAACCCGAACTGGGCGGCTCCGACGAGGAGCCGGCCGATGCTGTGCCCGTCCCGCTTCCCAAGGGCAACGCCGACCTGGACGAGCATGAGGATCCCGACCAGCGCGAGGGCGATCCAGAAGGTGGTCGCGTACAGCTCGCCGACCGGTCCGTCTTCGCCGAGACTCGGGGTGAGGATCGCGTCCTCAAGTTCGAGGACGGCCCGGAGCACCCACAGGCCGGCGTTCCACAGCGCGAGCATGGCCGCGGTCAGGCTGTCGGTCACCACGTTGGCGATGGCCGAGCCGAGCAAGCCGAACGGATCGATGGGCATGGTTGCTCCTTCAGTTGGAGGCGACCGGCTGCCAGCCGGCCTCGACGGAGGCGTCCGACCCGGGCCACGTCGACGGGGCGGGGGCGGGTGGGGTGCCGGGGCCGATCAGCCATCGGTCGCCGGTCCACTGCATGCGCTCGCAGGTGCCGTAGCCCATGCGGGCCTCTGCCTTCAGTGCGGCGCGTACGTCGAGCAACACGCACGCGACCACCCAGTCAGGGCCGTCGGTGCCCTTGATCTGGATGGCCGCGGGGGTGACGCTGACCAGGGTTCCGGGGTCCAACTGGTTGGACGACTGCCGGGCGTGGGTCAGGAACGACTGCACGTTGCGGGTCTGGGACCAGTCGGCGGCGCCCACCCCGCCGGGCATTGCCCAGTCGCGGTAGACCTCGGTGGCCAACGGCAGTGACATCGCCGACAGCACGCGGACCTCGATGGCCGCCAGCTGGGCGGCCGCGCCCTCGGGTGTGTGCGGGAAGCCGGACGACACACCCGTGGCGCCGACGGTCGTGGCGGCGGGCAGCCTGATCGCGGGAGGCATGGAGATCGCGACCCCCGGCGTGATTCCGGCGTCCTCGGCCACCGTCGCCATCGGTGCTGCGGCGATGGCGTCTCGGCGCTGGGCAGGGTCGGCGTCCGCGTGAGCGCTGCTTTGGACGCCGTCGGGCGCGGTTCCCGCCGAGAAGCTGGAGACCAGGGTGTAGCCCAGCCCGTACAGCAGGGCGCCGCCCACCAACAGCAGCCCCGCGAGGACGCCCAGCAGCTGAGTGCGCGAGAGCGGGACGACCTCGGCTGAGCTCTCCGGGCGGGGTGGGCGACGGCGGAACATCAGCCGACGCAGCCGTCGCCGAGGATGCCGTTGAGCATCCCGTAGCCACCCATCAGCACCACGGCGAGCACCAGGACGCCAGCGAGGCCGATGATGCCGCCCTTCGAGAGGTGCGGGGAGTGCGTGGCACGTCCGACGAGGATCGCGCCGACGGACACCAGCGCCGCGATGCCGAACAGCCACAGCACGGACCACAGGACCATGCCCGAGATCTGGTCGGTGTAGGCGGCGACGCCCGTGGGAGCCACCGGGCAGATCTTCAGCGGGACGATCAGCGGGTTCATGTCGGTTCCTTTCGGAGGAGGGCGAGGACGTTCTCTGCCGCCTTGATGAGCGGGGCGGGCAGCGGGTCGGGAGTCAGGCCGGTGACCTGGAGGCGAGAGTCCAGAGGGAAGTCGGTCAGGTGCACTCGTGCGGGTATCCCGGCTGCGGCGACCTTGACCGGACGCGGCCACCGCTTGGCCGTGGGTCCCACGACCACCCCGAGCGCATCCCGGCCAAGGAGCTCGGCGCACGACTCCAGGCGGCGGATCCCGGGCACGGTGGCATTCGTGACGAGGACGACGTCGCCGAGCGTGCGCAGCACTGACCCCAGCCACCCGGCGGCCGGGCCTGACACGGTTGTCCAGTTGGTGTCCACGAACGTCCACTCGACCGATGACTCGGTCGGCACAGGCACGGTCGCGTCGCCGGTACTTGGGCGCTCCAGCAGGACGTCGCCACGACTGCCGCGGCGCCACGGACCCTCGGTCCCGAGTTCGGCATTGGCTGCAGCAGAGAAGCCGGACGCCAACGGAGAGCAGCACTCCACCACCCGCGCCGGCACCCCGGCTGCGGTGGCCAGCGCGAGCGCCACCGTGGACGCCCCCACTCCGCCGGCGCAGCCAACGACGGCGACCACCCGCTCACGTGGCGCCGGAGTCCAGGCTGTCGCGGCACCTCCGCGGGCCGAAGGGGCGGACCGGGGCCCGTGGGCGAACTCGCCCGCCTCGATCGCGCGCCACGCGTCCCGGAGTTCGGCGACGCTGTGCGCGGTCACGACGGGTCACCGCCCCGAGGCCGCCGATCCAGCAGTCCGGACAAGAGCATGGCCGGGGGCACCTTGGCCAGCTCGCGTCTGGCCTTCTGCACGTCGCGGAGCCTGCGCAGGCAGCCGTCCAGGTCGTCCAGGGTCTCCGGCTCCATGGCCGCGATCTTCAACAGGGCGGCCACTTCGGCCGGGGTGCTGGTCATCTCGGCATCACCTCCGCCATCCCTAACGGGCCGCGCCCGTCATCGGTGGACAGTCAGCCGACGGCGTTCAGGTACTCGCCGGCGGCTTCGCTGAGGGCGGCTACGCAGCGAGCGGTGCGACGCCGCACGGTCCGGGCGCACACGCCCCACTCCTGGGCCACGACGGCGCTGAGCTGTCGGCTCGACAGGCCGGCAACTCCGCCCTCGCGGGCATGGCCATCGGCCTGGAGGGTCTTCGCGGCTTCGATGAGACTGATCAGCAGCTCGCGGTCCTCGTCGGTGATGACGTCCTCGGCGCATGCCCAGGCGAGCAACTCGGCCAACTCGGCTGCCGGGTCGTCGTGCTCGACGAGCCGATCGTCCGGTGGGTCGATCGGGCCCAACGAAATCATCGAAAGCCGGTGTGGCATGTGGTGCGTGGGCGCCCCGCAATCCAGTAGCACCCCTTCGCGCAGCTGACCGGCGACCTTCGCGGCCACCCAGTGCGGACGCCGCCACGGCAGCCCGCGGACCTCCACCCACAACTGCGCGGCCAGCACCTCGTCCACCCGATCGTCGGCCAGCCCCAACCGACGGCGCACGCGCAGGGCCGTCGGGAGCAGGAACCAAGCGAGCACCAGCGCTGCCTCCCGGTCGTCGGAGCCGTCGAAGGCGGCCAGCCGGGCGAGGCCAAGCAGGACATCGTTGGCCACTGCTGGATCGGCCGCTCGTCGCCATGCGTCCAACCGAACCGGGTCGTCGACAACCCCCAACCGGGGCTCGATGGCAACCCATCCTGCCCAGTGTTCCTTGACGACGGTCGCCATCCGCTCGTCCTGCAAGCCCAACATCTCGGTGATGTTCATTGCCGTGGTCCTTCCGCGTGGGTACGCGGGAAGGCCACCAATCCGCCGTTGTCACTGACGTAGCCCCACCGGGCTCCGCGGCATCGAACCGCCACTCACGAGGCAGCTGGAACTGACCAAAGCACCTAGTCATCCGCGCGTTGCCCCGCGTAGCCCCCAGGACGCCTGATCAGAGGCCTTCACGGAGACACGACGCGGACCGCCCCGGCCACGTGCGGACGGTTCGCGATAATCAGCGGGTGAAGGATGTGATCGGGCCCGGCGGCGTGCGGCATCCGGTCACGCCAGACGTCGAGCGGCTCCTGCGCTCGATGGACCGCGGGGCGCTGCGGTCGCTGGCGCTCGAGACGGCGTCGTACAGCCCCGAGGCCATGCGTCGCTGCAGTTGCGCGCTACACCCGAGCACGAACCGACGGCCTCCGAACTCCTGGCGGCCGTCGCCGCTGCGCTGGCCGGAGTCGACCTCGGCTACCACGGCCCCTTCTACGAGACGTCGACGACCGAGTCCAAGCGGTCGAGGAGGCCGTCGACGAACTGGAGCGGCGGACTCGACTGCGGCGCCCACCCCGTGGTGCGACGAGTACTCCAGCACCTCTAGCCCGGCTCGGCGACCTGGCACGGGACACCGACAACGACGACGCGTTGCTCGGGGCCGATGACTGCGACATGAGCGCCCAGGACACGGTCGACCGTCCAGCGCGTCAACCTCCCCGGTTAGGAGCGCAGCTCGCAGTCCTAAGCTGGAACCTGTGTCTCAATGCCTGGGACGGCAGGATCGAGGAGCACAAGAGGTAATGGCCCTGACTAAGCAACAAGTGATGCAGGTTGTCAGCCGGTACATCGGCGTCGAAAGCGGCTACCTGGGTGACTTCTCATACAGAACTCACAGCGAGTTCTATCCGGAGTACTGCGACATCCACGACATCTTTCCGGACGAGCTTCCCGGCACGACGCGCGAGCGGTTCATCGAAATCCTTGGGGCGCAGAGCGCTGGCCGCCAGGCGCAGATCCTACGAGGCGTTCTCGAGCGGTTTCCAGTGGAGGGGAGGTTGGACGCGCGTACCAAGTTCAAGCCTCAGATGGAGGCGTGGATCGCGGAGCTCGACGGTGAGCCCGTTGTTGCCAGTCCCAAGGTTGAGGCGGCCAGTACGAGTGAAGTCGTTCGACGGGCGCTCTCCGATGCCGAGAGTCTTCTCCGAACTGGTGGGCCAGTCAGCGCTGTGGATCGCATCCACACGGCGCTCCATGGTCATCTGAAGGCATTGTGCGCTGCGGAAGGCATTCCATTGCCGGACTCCGCGACGCTGCAGAGGACCATGAAGGAACTACGGATGCATCACCCGAAGCTCACGCCCGCGGGAGCCAGAGCAGGCGAAGTCAGTCAGGTCCTGTTTTCAATGGCCGCCACCCTCGACGCACTGAACACGATCCGCAACAACGCAAGCGCGGCGCACCCGAACGAAGTCCTGCTCGGCGACCCGGAGGCCCTCCTCGCAGTCAACGCAGGGCGAACGATCTTCACCTACGTCACGCAGAAGACGTCCGAGCCAGCTCCGAGGCTCGTGTCGCCGGACGCAGCCACGAGTCCGTGGGATGCGCCACCGTTCTGAGGTCGCCCGCACCCCGTGTGCAAACTGAGAAACTCGCCGCCGGCGCTTGCTCGTCCAAATCAGGCGACGCGTCCCTTCTTCAACCACGGAGTGCTGGCGAGGAGTTCGGCGGTTCGCTCTGGTAGGTCATCGGGGGCATCACCGTCGTCTGCGCGGTTGCTGACATCGTCTCGAAGGATGCGTTCGGCCGCCTGGCGGTCACCTTCGGCAGCGACGACGGCGGCGAGGTCGAGCCGAGGTGTGTCCTCGTAAGGGGCGGCGAGCAGGGCGATCTCGGTGGCGGTGCGGGCCAGCGGCAGGTCGCCGGAGTGGAGGGCCCCGATCGTGACCGTGTGGGCCACGTCGACCACGGCGCACACCATGTGCTGGTCGACACGTACGCCGTCGGCGAGCCAACTCCAGCCTCGACCTCGTTGTCCCGTGAAGGGCTCTCCAGTGACGAGAGCCAGCGCCGCCTGCATGTCGCTGAGGCCTTCGGGACCGCGTGCTTGGCCACGCGCCCGGAGCCGGCGGAACAGGTCGATGTCGGCCAGGACGCCGATCAGCTGGTAGATGCCCATGCCTCGGGCGATGCCCGCCGGGGACTTCGTGGCGTCCGGCAGATAGTTGACTCCGGTCGTGGGATGGAGGCCGAGCCAGCTTCGCACCTTGGAGAGGTGCACCCGCATCTGTGTGGCGTCGGAGCCGAACGCGTCGACCACTTGGTCGATGGTGACGCCTTGGGGGTGCAGGACAAGGAAGGCCAGCAACTCGGTGTAGAAGGCCTTGCGCTTAGCGACCACCGTGGGCGTGCCTGTGGTTCCAGTGCGCGCCTGGATGGGGCCAAGTAGCCGCAGATGCGGGCGGGTCCCGGCCGCCCAGGCCGCCAGGTCGGCGTCCAGACCCGGGTCGGCCCCCTCGACCGCGGTCCGGACCCTATCGGGCACGTGCGGGGCGAGTTGCTGCAGGTCGTCCGCGGTGGTCGCAGCCACGTCGAGCACCTCGGCGTCCGGGGCTGGAACCACCGTGGCGCCCGGCTCGGACTCCGGGTCAGTGCTGCGGGGCAACACCAGCTCCTCACGGATCGCTCCGGCGGCGTCACAGTACTCACGCCACCCGTCGTCTCCGTCCGTCGGCATGTCGACGTCGTCGAGGTGGTCGGCGTGGCCCAGCAGTCGGGCGCACCCTTCGGCTTCGGCAGGGGTGAGCCCGTTGGCAAAGAGGTCCAGGCCGAGCGTCGGGATGAGCACCCGACCCTGCCCGGTCAGCCGGACGCCCAGGCCGCGGATGGGCTCGGTGTCGGCGACCATGACGACCGCGGTACCGGTCCGCCCGGGATGCTCCCCGACAAGAGCGAGCAGCCGGTCGAGCGGGGTGCTCGACAGCGCCCCATTCACCAGGACGAGCCAGCTCTCCCACACGTCTCCGCCCAGGTCGTCGGTGCGTCCGGCGGCTGCGGTCACGTCGTGGGCGGCGCAGTTGTCGACGGTCGCGCCAGCGGCAGCGATCGCCACGTTCAGCGGCGCGGGGTCCTCGAGCCGATGATGGCGGATGCGCGCAGGGTCAAGCAGGACCGCCTCCGGGGCGATCCCGATGCAGTCGAGTTGAACCTGGCGCGCCCACGGGTTGACGGCGATCTCGGCCGCCAGATAGCGAGCGAAGTCGGCGGCGTAGGTCGGGTCACCGGTCAGGCTGATCGTGCCGAGTTGTTCGAGGTTGACCAGCCACGTCGCGCCATAGTCGTCCAGTCCCACGGAGACGAGCTGCGGATAGGCAGATCGGGCGGTCGACTCCTGCTCGTGCGAACCGGCGGCCAGCAGCCATCGACGACCGTCGGCCGGGTCCGGGCGCCACGGATGTGCCAGCGTGACGGGCTCGACCAGCTGGACTGCCACCTCGCCTGGCAGGAGCTGGACAGCCAGGAGCTGCGGCGGGGCGACGCGGTCCTCGCCGGAGACGGCAAGCAACCTGAGCGCCTGGTCGATCGCCAGCA
Organism: Propionibacteriaceae bacterium; assembly: GCA_032229785.1. Lineage (GTDB taxonomy): Bacteria > Actinomycetota > Actinomycetes > Propionibacteriales > Propionibacteriaceae > Propioniciclava. The sequence goes on along the minus strand of JAVTWJ010000051.1, from coordinate 138,827 downwards.
GGTCGGGCGTCGCGGCCTGCCCCTCCGTCATCACGGTCTTCTCCACCGGAACCAGTTCCGGCGGCGGCGCCTGGATCGTCCGCCCCGGCCGACGGGCACGGAACTGAGCCCTCCGGCGCTGACGCAGGGCGGCCAACAGCCCGGCAGCGAGGACCCCGCCCGCACCGGTGAGGCCGACCAACAACCACGGGGGCGGAGCCTCGGCGTTCCCATCGGACGCCTCGCTCGCGGGCTTCTGGTCGGTGCTCACGTCCGGGGCCACGGTCGCCGAGGCAGACGGGGCGGGCGCCGACGGGACGACGGGAACAGCGCCGGCCGACTCGGGGGTTGCCGGCGACGTCACGGCCACGGGTGTCGGGGTGGGGGTCGTGGGCGGAGCGGAGGCGTCCGGCGACGACGGCGACGGCGACGGCGACGGCGAGTTCTGGGATGTCGGCTCGGCTCGTTCGGGTTCCGCGGAGGTTGGCAGCTCGGGTGTTGTCTCCGCAGCGGACGGGATGAGCAGGTGCCAGCCGGGGAGGATGAGGTCAGGGTCCGTCAGGCGACGGCCGTCCAGCTGCGGAATCCCCCGAGAGGCCTCGAAGATCCGTGGCCACGCCTCGGCGTCGTCGAGGTGTTGCTGTGCGATCTCGCTCAGCGTGTCGCCCTTGACCACGGTGTATCGGGAATGCGCGCGGGCGCTCGCTACCGAGGCCTGTCCGGCGTCGGCCTGGGCCGATGCGGGCAGGGTCAGCACCCAGCCCGGTCTGAGGAACTGCGGCTTGCCCCGCAGGAGATCGTTGTTGAGCTTGAGGATCTCGGGGTAGCGGTTCCCGGACCCCAGGTGATGCTCAGCGATCGACCACAGGGTCTCTCCTCGTTTGACCGTGTGAGTGAGGGGTGCGGGGGCGATCTCGACGAGCGCGGTGGCTCTGGACGGCGTTCCCGCGGACGGCGCGGGCGCCACGTTGGCCGTCGCTGTGGCCACCGGGCTCGGGATGTCCGGGACTGCGGATGCAGTCTCGATCCCCGTGGCGGGCACCGCGATGAACAGGAGCAGCGCTGCTGTCACGAGCCGGCGGGCCGGCACCTGGGACCACCGGAGCCCGGGCAGCTTGGGTGCCTCGAAACCTCGGAGGGCTGCGACTGCCTCCGTGAGGATCGTGACCGCGAGAAGTCCCCATACAACCCACGCCGCGCCCTTGAAGATCAACACGGTCAGGTGGCCGTCATCCGGACTGGCGAGCGCCGCCAACCACCCGTCCAGGCCGGACGGCGTCGGCCCCCACCCGAGGGCCAGCAGCACCGTCGGCAACCCCACGAGCAGGGCCAACAGCGCGACGGAGGCGGCTAATCCGACAAGACGAGGGTGACGAGGCGGTGGGTTCATCGGGGAGCTCCGTTCACGACACGCGACAGCAGGATGGTGGCGTCGCCGCTGACCGTCTTGGGCCCGATGCCGGCCGTCCCGAGGAACTTCGGCTGGTAGACGATCCTGACGTGCACCGACAGGGTGGTCGGTCCGGTGATGCTCACGCTGCCCTCGACGCCGGCGGCATGCAGGTAGGCCGCCGCGGCCGTCCGGGCGGCTGCCGTGTCGATCTGCGGGGATTGGCCGCGCATGATCTGGCCTGCCTGCACCTGGTTCGCCGCCGTTCGCCCCGCCTGCTGGGCCAGGTCGTGAGCCCTCTGTTGGGCGTTCACCTGCCCGGTCAGGTCGACGGTGATGCCGATCACCATGGTGATCACCAGCGCGATCAATACCCCCCACACCGTGACCGAACCTCGCTCATCGTGATGGCGCATCATCGCCCCCTGAACACATCAAGCGGACTCGTGACCGTCGCGCTGACGACCCTGTCCGGCAGGCCGGGCAGTGCCAGCTCCGACAGCTCCACCGTGCAGCTCACCGTCGCCGCGACGCTGGCAGGCGTGCCCACGGGTGTGGCGAACCCCGAGGTGTCGAGGGTGACCGTCATCGACGCGCACGTCAGGCCTTGGTTGGCCAGGGTGGCTCGTGCCGCCGTCACGGCCGACGTCTGGGCCGAGCCTGCGGTGCGGGCGATGGACGCCGCCCGTGCGGCGTCCGCGGCTGCCTGCTGGACGCTTCCGTGGGCGATGGCCACTCGGCCGCCGGCCACGGCGAACAGCAGCAGGAGCATGAGTGCCGGCACCAACAGGACCAGTTCGATCGCAGCCGACCCGCGCTCATCGGGGGTGCTTCGGCTCCGAGCACTGGGTCCCGCGACCCTGCAGCGTCGACATTCGTGAGCTCGCGCGTTCATCGCGTGTACCTCTCGACCGGCAGGGTGGCCGACTGGGACACGGTCACGTCCATGAACGGCACGAGCCGGACGCTGTGGCCGGTCACCGTCACGGTGGTGCTGGTCGCCGTCCTGTCGCCGGTGACGGTCACGCCGGTGAGCGTCGTCCCTCCCACGTCGGCGGCGAAGGACCTCGCGCTCGTCAACCCCGCCTCCAGGGAGGAGTTGAGCATCGCCGACGTGCGGGCGCCCGACTGGGCGGACGCCAGGGCGATCGATCGGGCGTGGAACCACGTGCCGGCCTGGACGGCCAGGAACAGCACGGTGAGCACGAGCGGGAGCGCGATCACCATCTCGACCGATGACGAACCGCGCTCACCCCGCATCAGCCACCGGCTCGACCTGGACCGTCGCATGGTCGTCGCCTACCGGATCTCGCCGGCCTTGCCGACGACGTAGGCCTGGATGATCGCGGCGACGATCCCCACGATCGCGATCGCGAAGATCGCCCAGAGCACGTTCTGGATGGTTTCCGACATGCCGTCCTCGGCGAGCATCCGCTTTCGCTGCTTGGCGAGCCACGACTCGAGGTCGCGGCGTACGAGCTGGCTCTCCACGTACAGGTTGAGCATCATGATGGGGTTTCCTCTCCTGAAGGGGTTCTTCCTTGGGGTCAGGTGTTGCTCATCAGGGTCATCAGGGATGGCCCCAGCAGGATGGCGATGAAGACGATCGCCAGCATGGTCGCAGGGATGGTGAGCCGCTCAGAGGCGGCGTTCGCACGGGCCTGCTCGTCGGTCAGGAGCGCCACTCGCAGCGCTCGGTTGTGTTCTCGAAGGGTTTGGTAAACGGGCATCGTCTGCTGTTCGGCCAGCGCCATGATGTTGGCCAGGTCGTCGAGCTCGGGCAGGGCCAGTTCGTCGCCCATCGCGCGGAGGACGTCCCAGGGCGGACGCCCGTCGACGCTGGACTGGGTGAAGCCCTCCGCCAGGCGGTCGAAGACCCACTGGCCGCGGCCGACGCGCGCCGCGTTCTCAAGAGCCTGTCGTGGCCCTGACCCGGCGCGACGTTCCAGCGCCACGAGGTCGATGAAGCCGGTCAGCACGTGGTTGAACTCGAGGCGGGCCGCCTTCGCCTTGCCGTGGATGTCCAGGTTGGGCAGCACGAACAGCCCGACCGCGCCGACCAAGGACGCAGCGAGCGGGACCGCAATCGGGAACCGCAGCCCGAACCAGCTGAACAGCGTCGACAGCAACGGGGGTGCCACCAGCCCGATGGCGGCCAGGATCAGCTTCTCGCCGTAGAAGTTGGCCTCCGTCCGGCGCAGCAGCGCCAGCTCCTTGACAGGCGTCATCCACACCCACCGCGGCAGCCAGCGCGCGACCCAGGCGCCCACCCGGTCCTGGGTCTCCGCGCCGGCGAGGAAGGCCGGCCCTGTCGGCGCGCCGGTCAGCCGGTCCAGCGCGGGACCGAGGGCCGGCACGGTCGGTGTGAGCCACCACACCGCACACAGAACGCTGGTGGCGAGCAGGAGGCCCGTCAGGGCCGCGAGCTGCAGGCCGGTCATGTCGGCTCTCCGGATGTTTCCGCCAGCAGTCTGGCAGCGGCTTGACCCGCGCCATGCGCCGCATGACCACGAGGCCGACGACGTAGAGCGCGAGGAGCACCGACAGCACGACCTGTCCCAGCGGTGAGCGGTAGGGCTCCAGGTACTGGCCGGTGGCGGCCATGCCGACCAGGCACACCACCGTGATGATGGTGACGATCCGCGCGGTCTGGCGCGGCTTGCTGCGGTCGGCCTCCAGATGACGCCGGGCCGCGACCTCCGCGGACACCGACTCGGCGAGGCCGGACAGGATCTGGGCGAGGCCATCGGCCCGCTTCTGCGCCGCGAGGATCAGGGTGGCTGCCACCAGGTCACCGGTCGAGTCGTTGAACTGGTCGGCGAACGCGCGGAGCGCCTCGGCCGTGTTCCACCGCGACCTGATGCGGCTCACCAGGGTGGTCACCTCCGGACGGATCACGTCGGGTGCCGTGCGCAGCGTGGCCACCAGGGCGCCCTCCAGACCGACACCGACCGTGATCACGCCGGCCAGGTTGCGCGTCCACTCCGCCAGGCCTTCGAGGCGTTCGATCGTGTGGGACTCGTCCGAGACGCCCAGGACCACCGGCAGGCCGACCGCCGCCAGCGGGAAGACCACGATGGCGATCACCCAGCCCGACAGCAGAGCGACCACCACGCCGGCCATAGCCGCCACGACCCCGGCGACCAGGACACGGCGCGGGACCGAAGCAAGCCGCACCAGGAGCCGGGGCGTCGCCGGAGCGGCCGTCGGGACTGGCACGCGACGGAGCCCCGCAACCAGCCCCATCAGGCCACCGACGCCGAGGACGCTCACCAGCGCGGGAACCAGCGGGTTCATGCGACACCGCCGTGGCGTTGCGCCTCCAGGAGGAACTCGTTCGCGGTGAAGCCGTGACTCGCCAGCATCCGCAGGTGGTCGGGTAGCACGAAGGCGACCGCCGGGCCGTCGGGGTCGCTGCGGAAGACGGTGGTCGCGGCGTAGCCAGCGGACTCCTCGCCCGGCGTGATCGCGAGCACCTCGTCGATCACGCGCCGTTTGCGGACGGAGCCGTCGCGGCCGCGGACGTACATGGATCGCAGTTGCACTACCAGGCCGAGGCAGCGAGCCAGCTTCATCACCGCCGAGTCGCGGGTGAACTCGCCGGATTGCATCGCGCAGCTGACCAGCTTCTCCATCGTGTCGGACGCCGACGCGGCGTGCGTCGTCGACAGGGAGCCGGACCCCGACTCCATGGCCATGATCATCTGCGCGACTTCGCGTCCGCGGACCTCGCCCACGATCTGGCGGTCGAGCGCGTACCGGAACGAGGCGTGCATGCCGTCCTGCAAGGTGAACTCGTTCACCGGACGTCCGTCGGGACCTCGCTCGCCCGAACCGGGACGCGCTTCCCACGAGAACACGACGGGGTGCTCGTCGACCAACTGCTCCAGACCCAGCTCCCGCTCGGTCTCGAACGTCCCCAGCACCTCCTCCGGACCGATCTCGGCACACAATGCCCGCAGCAGGGTGGTCTTCCCATCGCCTTGTTGGCCGGAGACCACGATCGACAACCGAGCCTTCACCGCGGCGGCGAGGAACGACGCCAGCAAGGGGCTCACCGTGTCCAGGCCCACGAGGTCGTCGAGAGTGATGCGCACCAGGCGGTGCCTTCGGATCACCACGCTCGGCCGATGGGTGACGAACGCGGACGCCGCCAGGCGAGCGCCATCCAGGTTCAGGTGGAGGTCCGGGTTGGCGTCCGAGAACACGCGCGGCGGATCGGCCCGGGAAGCCAGGTCCTGTAGGAGCTGGATCAGCTCTTCGTCGGACGCCGCCACCGGCGGCCCCGGCACCTTCTCGCCGCCGACCAGGTCAAGGAACACCCGGTCGTGACCGACGACGATGATGTTCTCGACGTCCGCGCGATCCACCAGGGGCTGCAATCGGCCGAGCCCGAACATCAGGTCGAACACCGCCTGCGCCAAGGCATCCTGCGCGTTGGCGGAACTGACGGAGCCGTGGACGGCGAAGCGCGCCTCCGTCGCCTCTTGGAGGATCTCCATGATCACGGCCCGCCCCAGCTCCTGGCGGGAGGTCTCGTCAACGAACGGGGACAGCGCCGCCCGCTCGGAGAAGCGCTTGGACGCCAGCGCGCGGAGCTCCGACGCCTCGTCCCAATTCACCTCGGGCGACCGCTCCGTAGGCGGTCCCGTCGGTCCCACCTTCGCCTCCCGGCCGACCACATGAAGTGAGGACGCCGTGGGCGTCGTGGCGACTGCCGTCGACAGGGTGAACCCAGAGCGGACGCGGCCCGGCCGCGCCGGATCGGTGCCGTCGCCGAAGGCGGTGAACAGGGGCACGCTGGCCAGGTCGGGCTTCTCCCAAGTGGGCGACGGCTGCTTCGTCATCGGTCCGACTCCGCCCTGGCGCGCGGTAGGGCGTCTTCCGTGCGCGGCGCGAGAGCCCGAAGCGACTCACCCAACGCCACCACCGACCGAGGTAGCGGCGACCGGTCGAACCGACGCTGAGGCTCCCCGTGGGACCACCACCGGGCGGCGTCCGGGTCCCACGCGACCTCGCCGAGCACCGGTACGCCCAACGTCTTGGTGACCTCGGACGTGCTGTACCGACGTGCCGGGCCGGCGATGACCAACCGCACGTCGCCCAACGAGCCTTCCTGGAGCCCCGGCAACCACGACCGCACCCGGGCCAACTCGGGCAACCCGGTCCCCGTCACCACCACAGTCACATCCGACTCCGAGATCAGCGGCTCCGGGCTGCCGACCATGCCGAGCCGGCCGGCGTCCACGACGATGTCCACACCCGTGTCGACCTCGAGTCCGCGCAGGGCGTCCAGGAGCGAATCCCACACGCCGAGGAGGGACGCCGCCTGCTGGTGCGCCCGCAGCCCCGGCAACAGGCTCGCGTTCGAGTCGGCCAGGGGGAACAGCCGCGAGGGCAACTCGTCGGCCAGCTGGCGGTGACGGTGGGCCAACACGAGTTCGGAGAGCCCGGGGCGGGCGACGCCTGTGCAGTACCCGGCCAGGATCGCCGAGCCGCCCGACGGGTCGGCTTCCACGAGCACCACCGGACGAGGCCACGTCACGGCGAGACCGACCGCCAGAGTGGTCACCCCCAGCGAGCCCGAGACGGACGCAACGGTGAAGAGGGGCATGGCGTCACCGTTCCCGGGAGTCGAGAACCACGGCCACCTTGCCGGTCGCGGCCCGGGCTGCAAGATCGGGTGCGGCGTCCGCGCTCACCAACAGATCGACGAGCGCGAACTGCCCGTCCTGCGAGCGCGTGACCGCGACGACCTTGGCGGCGATCGTCACCGGCGAGACGTCGCCGACCTGCCCCTGCGCGCCAGGTGTCTGCACCACCCTCACGTCGTCACCGGTCTTCAAGGGAATGGCGGGCAACATCCCGTCCACCAAGGACAGGCCCACCACAGTCTCGCCCTTGGCCGGGACGGTCTCGGGGGCGATGGCGTCGGGGGTGAGCAGCCCGCCGGCCGAGATGTCGAGCGCGGCTCGCTGGCCCACGACCGTCGACACCTCGCTGGCGGGGATCGAGGCGATCGCCGGATCCAGCGACACCCGCGCAACCATGAGGTCACTGGCGGCGATGACCGCGCCACGAGGGACGGCTGCCTTCGCGACCACGACCTCGACCGACGAGGTCGCCGCCGTCCACAGCCACACGCCGCCCAGCGCTGACAGGAGCAGGGCGGCCACGGACGCGATGATCAGCGCCGGACGTCGCCGGGTCTTCACGGGACCCAACGCCGCGGGCACCTGAGGGGTCGTCGCCATCGTCGGCGCCATGGTCGCTGTCCTCACGTCCTCATCCCTTCACCACGGTCTGGAGTTCGCCGATCGTGACCACGACCGAGCTTGTGTACGTCTGGTTGATGACACCGGACTCGCCGATCCCGGACCAGTTGATGGTCCAGTAGCTCGTCGCGGTGACGGTGTAGGTGCCTTGCTTTGTGTAGCGGTAGCCGCAGTCGGGCGACGAGGAGACTCCGAACGAGTCCGCATAGGTGGTCCCCGGGGAGGCGCATGCGACGGTTCCGCCGTCGCCCATACTCCAGACCACCTGCGTGACGGCCCCGGTTGCGGTGACGGAGTAGCCGCCCGCCGACGCGGTCTTGGTGTTCGGCCCCCACGAGCTTGCGTCCGGAGACGCCACCCACAGCCAGATCGGCAGCCCCACGAGGCCCACCGAGCCCGGCGCGGGATCCGGCGCCATCCCGATCGTTACCGCACGGAGGCGCATCTGGGTGACCGCCTGCTGTGCCAGAACTCTGGGGTCCGGGACGACGCCGGGGGCGCTATCAGCCCAGAATAAGTAGGAGCCCGGACCCGACCAGATACCGGAACTCGAACACCGGTAGATCGACCCCGTCGTGTTTCCACTCCACACCGCGTCCGTCAGTGGCGGCGGCGGTGATTCCGCCTTGATGTAGCAGGCTCGCGCATTGCTCCACGTCCCCAGCTCAGGGTTCGAACACGGGACCTCGCGGGGCGGCATTTCCTGCGTAACGCAGGCAACCGGGTCGCTACTGCCGGAGCGAGTGCTCTTCAGCGGGGCCGCACCGCCCGATCCACCGTAACCCGGGACGCCGACCCCACAGGCGACTCCCCAGCTCGCCCCCTCGCAACCGGCCTCCGCGTAGGCGGGTGAGGACGTGAGCGGAGTGATCGCCAGCGCCAGACAGATCGCGAGCGCCGCGAAGAGCCTGATCAACATGATCCGAGAACCTCGTCCTTGGTGATCTGCAGGTTGGCGCCGACGAGCTGCAGAGTGCTCTGGTGTGAGAGCCGTGGCTGCGGGGCCGGCGTGACAGGCTGGCCGTCCTTGTCCGTGAGGATGGCCTCGCTGCGATCGACACACGAGGTGACGACCCATCCATCGCCCTTGGCCAGGGCGCTTTGGGAGGGGATCTTCGTGGCTCCGACCTGCACCTGCCCCCGCTGACGGACCGTGGTCAACATCACCTGCAGGCTGCTCAGCGCCTCTCCCGAGGCAAGGGTGTCGAGCTCGTTGATGCTCTTGCTCGAGTCGACCAAAAGTCCGTCGAGGGTCTGCCACAGCAGTACGACTCGCGCCTTCGCGTCCTCGAGCTTCTGATCCTCGGGGCTGAGGGTCGGTGTCGGCGTCACCGTGGGTGACTGTGACTGCGACGGCGACGGGCCCGTCGGTGTCGGGCTGTTGGTGGGCGCGGCAGTGCAGCCACCGATCAGTGCAGCGGCCATGATGGCTCCCACTGCTTTGGCGGCCAGTCCTTGGTGGGTCATCCCATCCTCCTTCGCCTAAGGGCCATAACGGGGCGAAGAGGCGCCTCGTGGACATGCGCTGTCTGTTGTTGTCTCCCAGACGGCGGCAGCACCGAAGCTCCCGGGTGCGTCTGGCGCTCGTGGCACCGGTGCCGCGTAGTCGCGGGTACGGCCATTGTCAGAAGCGGCCATCTCTGGCTCCAAGCTCTCCAGGGGGTGGACCTTGTACGGGAAGGCTAAGCATGGATCTCGGCGATCTTGCGGATTTCGGGCTTTGGCCCTCTGCGTGTCAGACTAGCACATCTACACCGTTTAGCGGTATAGATTGCTCATCGTGTCTCGTCTCCCCTTGCCGCGGACCACTGAAACAATGGCCGGGTGCCTACCTACTCGGACGCCCCGGTCCCCGTCGAGGTGGACGCGTTGGTCGGAATGGGCATGAACCGCGTCAAGCTCGCCACTGTGGTCGCGCTGACCCAGCACGGCGGCACCCTGAGTACTCCCGACCTGGTCGCTGCGCTGGAGGGAAAGGTCGCCGGCACCACGATCATTCGCAATCTCCATGAACTCGAAGACCACGGCTACGTCACCGGCGACCCTCCCCGCGGTGACCGCCGACGGCGCCTCACGCGCTGGACGCTCAACCACGCGAAGCTTCACGCCGACCTGCGCGCGCTCATCCAAGCCACCACACTCTCCCCCGAGTCCCGGACCGCGCCGGATTGAAGGGCGGCGGTGGCAGTCGGGTGATAGAACGCGAAGCCCACTGCGCGAGTTGGGTTACGGACGTCGCCAACTCCTTGGTGCAAACGGCCTAACTCCTGGCCCACAAGGCGTGACGTGCGCCTGAGGCCGTGCCCAGCGACACGGCGATTGTTGGGCAAGGTCACCGGGCCGGCCGTCCGGCACAAGAACGGCCTTACCTTGCTCTTGATCTCGTTGGGGCCTCGTGGGCCGCGCAACCCCGCCTCCACAAGGGATGACTGCTCGCCGCTCGCCCAGGAAGCGATCTGGGTAATCACAGGGAACCGGTCCGGGGGCTGCGGCCTGGAGTACGTCGAACCGGTCTTGTGTCCTTGAGGCCCCGCCAGGGCCCGGGAAGGGACAGTGCCATGACCATACGGACCTACGAGTCGTTGCCCACGGCCGCTGCCCGCATCGGGGTCAGCGTGAAGACCATCCGCCGGCGAATCGCCGAGGGCGTCCTGCCCGTGTACCGTTGCGGCCGCATCCTCAGGCTGGACCCGGACGACGTCGACGCCATGTTCCGTCGGTACCCGCAGTGGACCCCCGAGTCGGAGTTCATTTCTACGCGACGCCGGCAGGCGCGACGGGCGTCGTAGCGCTCGCCCCTCGAAGCCAATGGCTGCCGTGTGGGGGGTGGCCCAGATCAAGGCGCGGGTCAACTCATTCGGCCCTGGTGGTCGATCGTGTTCTGTACCTCGCCGGACGGGAACCTTTACACGCCGCGAACTGGGATGACTGAATGGTGACGTCGTAGGGGATATTGGTCCGTGTCGAGGGGGCTGGTGATGCGCTGGCGAGGCCCACGAACGCCCATTTCTGTTTCAAGCGGGCAGACGAGACCGATGGGTTTGTCGGCGTTCTTGACGGGTCGGCGATCTCGTCGGGAGATTGGGTCGCCTGAGCCCGGTGGTCAGGCGAACAGGCTGGTGCCGTATCGCAGCACGATGGCGGCGACGATGAAGGTGAGCCACAGCCACACGACGAGGGCGTCCAGCGCCATCCGCTGCGCCGCAAGCAGCGCGGCTTGTGCCCGTGGGGGTAGGTACAGGTTGTCGTGGCGGATGTTGTACCGCGTGAGGGAGGCGAACACCAAGGTGGTGGACAGCGTGACGAGCAGGCACCAGGGGCAGAGTGCTCCGATGTTGAACATGGCTTCATAGAACAGCCAGTAGGCGAAGAGGAATCCGAGGGTGTAGACGACTTGCGCGGCGAACATGAACCATCTGGGGAACCGGACACTGGCCAGGCTGGCGAGGGCGATGGTGATCACGACTGGTTCGGCGATGAGTCCGAGGAAGGCGTTGGGAAATCCGAAGACGCTGGCCTGCCAGGACTGGCCGACGGTGCCGCAGCTGATGGTGGCGTTGATGTTGCAGGAGAGGTTGACGTCGGGATTGGCGGCCAGGGCGACTGCGTCCACGGACAGCACGAAGGAGGCGGTCAGGCTCAGGGCTGCCGAGAACAACATGGTGGCGAAGGTCCAGGTGTCGGCCTGCCGCAGCCGATGCCAGCGTTCCATCAGCTCAGTCATTCGCGGCGGCCTTGATCGCGGTGGTGAGGGGCCCGACGGAGTACAGGTCGCCCTTGAAGGGCTTGCCGTCGATGAGAACGGTGGGGGTGCCGGTGATGCCGGAGGCGAAGTCGGCCTTGGTGCCCTGGTCGACCCAGCTGGTGTTGGCCTGCTGCTTGAAGCCGGCGACCACGTTTGGGTCCACCCCGGCGGCGGTCGCCAACGTGGCGATTTGGTCGTCGGTGAGTCCGTTGCCACCCTCGGTGGGCTGGTTGGCGAAGAGCGCGTCGTTGAAGGCCATCGCGCTGTCGGGGTCGGCCTTGGCGGCGGTGACGAACGCGTTGGCCGCGCGTGTGGAATAGCGGGTGCCGTTGGAGGCCCGGTCGAGGAAGGACATGGGGTGGATCTCGAGTTGGATGGTGCCCTCGGCCACCAGACGGTTGAGTTCGTCGCCGTTGGTGGCGTCGAAGCGGCCGCAGAAGGGGCACATGTAGTCCTGGTACACGCTCACTCTCACCGGCGCGCCGGTTTGGCCAACCGTGATGGTCCAGGCATCACTGCCCGCAGCAGCGGCGTTGGCTGTGACGGTCCCCGGGGTTGGGGTGCCGGGCTTCGGGGTCTGGGCGAGTACCCCGACCCAGACCAGGACGCCGATCAGAGTGGCGGCCACCGTGGCCACCAGGATGATGGTGACGCGTCGGCGGATGCGTTGCTCTCGGGCAGCCTGGGCCTGTTGGGCGGCCAGTTGCTGGCGGCGGCTTCCGGACGGAGGGGTGGACGCAGGGGGCGGAGTGGTCTTGGGCATGGGTGTCAGCTTTCGATTGGCTTGGGTGAGGGCGCGGTCGCCCGGGGACCGGTGCTGGACGCGCTGACACCAAGGCAGCGGGGAAGGACGGCCTCCACCAGGGAGGCCCTCGAACCGCGTGCAGTCGCTCACCGGCTCGCCCGTGACGGCGGCCGATGGTGGCAGTCAGCCCAGCAGAAGAAGCCTGGGCGGACCCCGCCGGCTGAGCGCTCGCCGCGAGGCCACGCGACGAAGGTCTGGAACCCGGGGCGCGCCAAGCCGCGGGGCTCGGGGACTGACTGGCACCGAAAGCGTGGAGCGTGCCACAAGGGTGTGTCGGCTCAGCCAGGCGCGGGCACGGCGCAACAGCACCCGGAACGCCACACCGAGGCCGACAACGTTCAGCAGTCCGAGCAGGGCCAACCCCAACGTGGACAGACAGAGGGCTAGGACCAAGTGGTTGGCATGCACCACGGCCTGCGCAGCGTCGACCATGCCGCTTGCGCACGCCTGGTTCTCGCGGACCAGGTCCAGGTGCAGCCCTAGCCAGGACAACCCGGACGGCAGGCTGACACAGGCCATCTCGGGGCCCGATCCCATCTCGATCCGAGGCAGCACCGACGAGGCGGCAAGCGCGAGCAGCGCCAGTGGCACCACGCGCCCGGCCACCACCCCGACGCCCTGTAACCGTCTCAGCGGAGGACCTGCCTTTCGAACAAGCTAGCGGCCCCATCATACGGTCGAGTGCAACCGATCCCACTCCTAACCCCCCATGCGCTATCATCGTCGCATGACGATCACATCGACTGGTTCGGGCTGTACGGTGACCGAGGCCCAGGGGGGCCTCAGCGTCGCGGCAGCGTTGTTCCACGGGCTATCTGACCCTTCCCGGCTGGCGATCCTGCAGCACCTGACCTTGGGCGAGCACCGGGTGCGGGACCTGACCGAGCACTTGGGGCTGGCGCAGTCGACGGTGAGCGCACACTTGGCCTGCCTGCGCGAGTGCGGCCTGGTGTCGTCGCGGCCCGAGGGGCGGGCGTCGTTGTTCTCGCTGACCTGCGCGCCACAACTGCTGGCGGTCCTGGGGGCGGCCGAGCAGCTGCTGGCCAGCACCGGCTATGCGGTGGCGCTGTGTCCCAACTACGGCGTGGGGACAGTCGGGAACCCGACACCAGATGAGTTGAAGACCCACGCCAGCATGGGAGGCACGCGATGAGCCAGCACGACACGTCCGGGCGAAAGACACCCGTCGACACCCAGGAGGCTGACGACGCGCTGGCGGATCGGGACGTGCTCGGCGATGTTGAAGACCACGAGGATGACGACGACGATGCGGTGGAGCACCTGTGGCAGGTTCGTGACATCCAGCTCGGGTTGGTGTCCGGCGCACTGCTGCTGGCCGGTTTCCTGGCCGGCCTGGCCGGATGGGAGTCGGTCGGGCTCGTCCTGAGTGGGGTGGCGTTGCTGGTGGGCGGGTCGACGTTCGTACCGGGTGCGTTGAGGAAGCTCGCCAAGGGCAAGCTGGGAGTTGGTCTACTGATGACCATCGGCGCCGTGGGCGCCACCCTCCTGGGCCAGGTCGAGGAAGCCGCGACCCTGGCGTTCCTGTTCTCCCTCAGCGAAGGCCTGGAGGACTACTCGCTGGCCAAGACCCGGCACAGTTTGCGCGCCCTGCTCGACCTGGTCCCCCGTCAGGCCACCGTGCTGCGCGACGGTGTGGAGGTCGTCGTCGATCCCGACGAGCTCATCCTGGGCGACCTGATGGTCGTCAAGCCGGGCGAACGGCTCGCCACCGACGGCGTCATCCGCACCGGACGGACAGCCTTGGACACCTCGGCGATCACCGGCGAATCCATGCCGATCGAGGTCGGCCCCTCCAACGAGGTCTACGCCGGTGCGATCAACGGCACCGGCATCCTCGAGGTGGAGGTGACCTCAACCGCGGACAACAACTCGCTGGCCCGGATCGTGCACATCGTCGAGGCCGAGTCGTCCCGGCGCGGGGCCACCCAACGGCTCGCCGACAGGATCGCGAAACCGTTGGTACCGGGGATCCTCCTTGCAGCGGCCTTGACTGTGGTCGCCGGCTTCGCCGTGGGCGACCCCGGCCTGTGGCTGCAACGAGCGCTGGTCATGGTGGTCGCCGCGTCCCCCTGCGCCCTGGCCATCTCGGTGCCGGTCACCGTCGTGGCATCCATCGGGGCGGCCAGCCGGCGCGGCATCCTCGTCAAGGGCGGCGCCGCGATGGAGGTCCTCGGCAAGGTCCGCACCGTCGCCCTGGACAAGACCGGAACCCTCACCCGCAACCAACCCGTCGTCATCGAGGTGACAACCACCGGCCCGCACACCCGCGAGCAGGTGCTCGCCTGGGCCGCCGCGCTTGAGGCACGCAGCGAGCACCCCCTCGCCAAAGCCATCCTCGCCGCCACCGAAACCACCACGACCGCCGACGACGTGCAGGCGGCCGTCGGCGCCGGACTGACCGGCACCCTGGACGGGCACAGCCTACGGTTGGGGCGTCCCGGCTGGATCGAGGCAGGCCCACTCGCCGGCGACATCGACCGGATGCAACAGGCCGGGGCCACCGCCGTCCTCGTCGAGGTCGACGGGCAGACCACCGGCGCGATCGCGGTCCGCGACGAACTCCGCCCCGAAGCCGCCCATGTCGTCGCCCACTTCCGCTCCCACGGCTACGCCGTCGCGATGCTCACCGGGGACAACCCCACCACCGCCCAAGCCCTCGCCGCCGAGGCCGGGATCACCGACGTGCACGCCGACCTGCGACCCGAGGACAAGTCGACCATCATCCACAGGCTGCGGGAAAGGGGCCAGGTCACCGCGATGGTCGGCGACGGCGTCAACGACGCCCCCGCGCTGGCCAGCGCCGACCTGGGCGTGGCCATGGGCGCGATGGGCACCGACGTCGCCATCGAAACCGCCGACGTCGCCCTGATGGGCGACGACCTGCGCCTCCTGCCGCACGCGTTCGATCACGCCCGCTACACGCGCCGGATCATGCTGCAGAACGTGGTCCTGTCGATCGCGTTGATCGCGGTCCTGATCCCGCTCGCCCTGTTCGGCGTCCTGGGGTTGGCGGCCGTGGTGCTGGTTCACGAGGTGGCCGAGGTGTTCGTGATCGCCAACGGTGTCCGCGCGGGCCGCACCACCCACCTGCCCACCCTCACCGCATTGGCCGACAGGCCCGCCCTGCAAGGAGCAACAGCGTGAGCACGGGCCACGACCACGCGCCGCAGGGCACCCATCGGGGCAAGTTGGCGATCGCGTTCGGGATCACGGTCACCATCCTGGTCGCCGAAGTCATCGGCGCGTGGTGGACCAACAGCCTGGCGCTGTTGGTCGACGCCGGCCACATGCTCACCGACGCGTCGGGCCTGCTGATGGCGCTCATCGCCGCAAACCTCGCCCTTCGTCCACCCACCCCCGAACGCACCTGGGGTTGGCGGCGCTCCGAAGTGCTGGCCGCTGGAGCCCAAGCCGCGGTCCTGCTCGGGGTCGGGGTGTACGCGTTCGTCGAGGGTGTTCGGCGCCTGTGGACGCCCCCGGAGGTCACCGCCGGCGGGCTGCTGGTGTTCGGCATCGTCGGTCTGATCGGCAACATCGTCTCGATGCTGGTACTCGGCTCGGGCCGCGGTGCGAACCTCAACATGCGCGCCGCCTTCCTTGAGGTCGTCAACGACGCCCTCGGATCGGTGGCGGTGATCGTGAGCGCGGTCGTGATTGCGCTGACAGGGTGGACCCGGATCGACGCCCTTGCCGGCATGCTGATCGCCGCCCTGATCGTGCCGCGGGCGATCACCATCCTGCGGGAGGCGGGGAGCATCCTGCTGGAGTCCACTCCTCCGGGGTTGAACCTTGATGAGGTCCGTCGTCACATCCTGGAGGTGCCGCACGTGGTGGGGGTGCACGACCTGCACGCTTCCACCATCGCCACCGGTCTGCCGGTCCTCACCGCCCACGTTGTGGTCGAGGAGGCCTGCTTCGCCGACGGCCACGCCGCCCAGATGCTGACTGATCTCCAAGCGTGTGTGGCCGACCACTTCGACGTGAGCGTCGAGCACTCCACCTTCCAACTCGAATCACCCGACCACGCGCAACGCGAACACACCACACACAGCTAGCTCCCCCCAACCCGCAGGCCAGGGGTACACAGCTCTTGGCGACACTCCGAGCTGGGAAACTTGCACCATGGACACACTCAGATCAATCGCCTTGTTCATCGCGGGGGACTGCTGCACGAGTAGGTGACATTCGATCTGTGGGGCCGTGAGGTCCTGCTGGAAGGATGTTGACCATGCCCAGACCCCATCCGAGGGAGTTCCGTGACGACGTGGTCGCGGTGGCCCGTCGTGGCGAGGCTCCGATTGCCCAGATCGCGAAGGACTTCGGGATCAGTGAGTCGTGCCTGCGGAACTGGCTGCAGCGCGCTGATGTCGAGGACGGCCACCGGCCCGGTGTGACCACCGCGGAGTCGGCCGAGCTGCGGGAGTTGAAGCGCCGTAACCGGCTGCTGGAGCAGGAGAACGAGATCCTGCGTCGGGCGGCGGCGTACCTGTCGCAGGCCAACCTGCCGGGAAAATGATGTACCCGCTCGTGCGTGAGCTCGCCGCTGACGGGATCCCCGTCACGGTGACGTGCCGGGTCCTCAAGCTCGCCCGCCAGCCCTACTACCGCTGGCTCGCCCGTCCGGTCACCACCCGGGAGCGGGCGGAGGCGTATCTGGCGAACGCGTTGTTCGACGCCCACCACGATGATCCGGAGTTCGGCTACCGACTGCTGGCCGATGAGGTCCGTGCGGCCGGGTACAGCGGCTGTGACCGGCGGGTGTGGCGGATCTGTGCGGCCAACCGGTGGTGGAGCGTGTTCGGCAAGAAGCGCGGCACGAACGGGAAGAAGCCGGGCCCGCCCGCCCACGACGACCACGTGCGGCGCGACTTCACCGCCGCGGCGCCGAACCAGTTGTGGCTGACCGACATCACCGAGCACCGCACCGGCCAGGGCAAGGTGTACCTGTGCGCGGTCAAGGACGTGTACTCCAACCGGATCGTCGGCTACTCGATCAGTGACCGGATGAAGTCCCGCATCGCGGTCGACGCCCTCAGCATGGCCGTCTCCCGACGCGGCAACGTGACCGGCTGCATCGTGCACAGCGATCGGGGCAGTCAATTCCGATCCAGGAAGTACCTGGCCGCCCTGCGTCGTCACGACCTGACCGGCTCGATGGGCCAGGTCGCCTCCGCCGGCGACAACGCAGCCATGGAATCCTTCTTCGCGCTGCTCCAGAAGAACGTCCTCGACCGGCGTCGCTGGCACACCCGCTACGACCTCCGCCTCGCGATCGTGACTTGGATCGAGCGGATCTACCACCGCCGCCGCAAACAGGCCCGCCTGGGACGTTTGACCCCCATCGAGTTCGAGACCATCATGACCACACCGGCCGACCAAGCCGCCTAACCCAACCTGTCACCCAACCGTGCAGCAGTCCCCAGCGGCATCCCCGGGGTGTTGGCGGCGTCGCCGGCGGCGTAGACGGCTGCGTTGCTGGTGCTCTGCAGGTGGGGAGAGACCCGCACTCCACGTTCGTCCCACTCGACCGCGGCGGCGTCCGGGTTGAGGCCGGCCAGCTCCGGGACTCGGCCGGCTCCGTGCACGACGAGGTCGAACCCCACCGTCTCGGATTGACCGGATCGCTCCACATTGACCTGAAACCCTCTCCGGGACTTCTCGATCGCGGTGATCGTGGTGGAGCGCCACAACTCGATCCCAACCTCACCGCCGCGGCTGACCAGGAGTTCGACGAGGTCGGGGTCGAACGCCTTGAGCGGCCTTGGCCCGCGGTCGAGGATGACCGGGGTGCTGCCCGCGCGTGCCGCGATGTGGGCGAACTCGAAGGAGATGAAACCGCCACCGACGAACAGGATCCGTCGCGGCAATTCGGGGAGCTCCATGAAGTCGGTGCTGTCGACCAGGTGTTCGTGACCGTGGAATTCCAGTGGCCGGGGGCGAGCGCCGGCGGCGATCAGGAAGTGTGCGGCGTGGTAGGAGATGCCCTCGATCGCCATTTGGTGTTCGGTCCAGTGAACCGCGCCTGGCCGTGCAGCGTGTCCACTCCGTTGCCGGAGAGTCCGTCCTCCATCCTTCTCGGGACCGGGTCGGTGAAGCCGTGCTTGTGCTGGATCAAGTCGGCCCAGTTGATCGACAGGCCGGCAGCGTCGATTCCTTTGCCCCGCATCAGTCGGGCGCTGTCGATGATCTCGGCACCGCGACGCAGGATCTTCTTCGGGTCGCACCCACGCAGTGCGCAGGTGCCGCCGTACGGAAGCGCGTCGACGATCGCGACGCGCCAGCCCGCGGCAGCGCACTTGTTCGCCCCAGTCACACCAGCCATGCCCGCGCCGATCACGATCAGGTCATAGCCGGGGGTCATCACGCCTCATCGCGCGAAAGACCAAGCGCTCCCCGGAGTTGCTCCAAGGAGGGCACGCCCGCCATCCCGTCAGGGGTCCGGTAGATCCGGCAGGACAATCCCACGCTCGAGCCTGGCCCGGCGAAGACATCCACACCGTCGACCAGGATGCTCGGCGAGCCGAGGAACCGCAGCCGTTCTGCGTCTTCCAGCGTTTCGACGCGGCGATGGCTTACTACGACCCCCGGTGACTCGGCAGCGATTGCGTCAAGTCGTCGGGCGGCGATCTTCCAGTTCGGGCAGTCGTCGAAGTACAACAGTGAGACGTCCATGTCCACGACGGTAAACCTTGTACCGTGGTAGAAGGTCAAGTAGGGGGCGGAAGAGATGTTGATCGGTGAGCTTGCCCGGGCAACTGGGATGAGCAGGCAAGCCATTCGGTTCTATGAACGCAAGGGCCTCCTGCCCGAGGCGTCCCGGGGCCCCAACGGCTACCGCGTCTACGACGATTCGACGCTCGCCCGGTTGCGCTTCGTCAATCTGGCGCAAGCAGCAGGCATGACACTGTCCGAGATCCACCGCATCATCGAGCTTCGCGAGGACGGGATTGTCCCCTGTGCGCACGTGGTCACGCTCATCGACAACAAGCTGGTCGAAGTCCGCGCACGCATCAGACACCTTGCCGCGCTGAAAGCAGAACTCGAAGGACTACTCCAACACAGCCGCCTGCTCGACCCCGCCGACTGCGCAGACGACGACATCTGCCACATACTCACCTGACCTGACTGGAAGTGTCATGGCCGTGCCACGAATCAGGAGCCGCGCCGAACCATCATCGTCTGACGACTCACCGAGATGCGGCTGAACGTCCTGTCGCAAACGCCGACATGCGTGCAGCCAGTTGAGCGTCGCGTTCGGCCGCCACATGCTGGTAGCGCATGGCCATGTTCGGCGTGCTGTGCCCGATCCGAGCCTGAAGCTCAGCCAGCGTGGCTCCCAACTGCGCCGCCAGCGTCGCGCTTGTGTGACGTAGCCCGTGCACCGTCAAGCCGGGCATGTCTATGGCCGCCTTGCCCTTGTTGTGGGCGACCCGCAGGACGCTGTCGTTGAGCGGAGAGTGCCCGTCCCCGGCCGGGAACAGCAACGCCTCCCGCTCACGCACCGGCTGGCGCGCCGCCCACTCCCGCAACGCCGGCAGGAGATGGGGCGGGATCGACACCGACCTGACCCCGGCGTCCGTCTTGGGTGGGCCGATCAGGAGCTGCCCGTTGAGTCGCACGACGGCCTGACGAACGTGGACCAGACCGATGTCCAAGTTTAGGTCGCGCACGCGGAGCCCGCGTACCTCGCCGGAGCGCAGCCCGCACCAACCGGCCAGCAACAGAGGCACCCGCCGTGCCTCGGGCACGGCAGCCAGGTAGCGGTTGAGCTGGTCGACGGTGAGCACCTCGATCTCGCGAGCGCGTTCCTTCTGCGTGCCCGCCTTGACCCGGCACGGGCTCACCTCCACAAGCCGCTCCTCGACGGCCTCCTTGAAGATCGACTTCAGCAGTCCGTAGGCGTTGGCCTGCTGGGTCGGTGTTCCTCGCATCCCGGCGTACCAGGTCGAGACATCCGCAGCGGTGATCTCAACCAGAGGCCGGCCGGCGAAGGCCGGGAGAATGGTCAACCGGAGCAGCTTCGCGTACAGCGCCGCCGTGCCGGGTCGAATCCGCCGGCGGGCCACCACGGTAGCGGCGTACTCACCCAGCAGCAGCGGCGCCTCGTGCACCTCTCGGACCTGACGGGCCGGTGGCTCCCACTCGCCGCGGCTGATCATCCGTTCCTGGTCGACCAGCCACCCCTCGGCGTCGATCCGGGCGACGAAGGTGATCGGAGCGCTGTGCCGGCTCCCGTCGGGGCCGGTGTAGCGCGCCCGGTACCGCCCGCTCGGCAGCTGGCCGACCTCACCGAAGCTGCGCTTGACCTTGGCCCGTGGTCTACCCATGATGCGTCCCTCCCGTCACGCTCCGTAACGGGCTCAAGGACGACCGCGTGGACAGTGGACGACGCCAACTGCGTTCCCCACGACCCGGATGTCGTGGGGAATACGTGGGGAACCGTGGGGAATACGTGGGGAATGGGAGGCCTCTGGAGGCCATCCGTGTCCATGAGAGTCCACAACTGAGAAGGACCGAAGTCCTTGTCAGAGGGGATTTGATGTAGTCAGGGGACCATACATCGTTGTGCGCGAGAGAGGAGTTGAACCTCCACGTCCTTTCGGACACACGGACCTGAACCGTGCGCGTCTGCCATTCCGCCACTCGCGCGTCGCCCCCTCGCGGGGACAGCCAGAACAAGGTAGCACACCCGGTCCGCGGCGTCCTATTCGTGACTCCGTTCGCGTGGTCGGGGTCGCCCGCTAGGGTGGGAAGGCACCTGCACCCGAGTGTGAGGATCGTCATGGCCCAGCCACGCACAGTCAGCGAAGCGACGCCTCGCCAGCATCTGCCGTCAGCCGGACGCCGCATCCCGGTGTCCACCTATCGCCTTCAACTCGGGCCCGACCTGACGTGCGATCAGGTCATCGAGCAACTCCCCTACATCGACGACCTCGGCGTCACCGACCTGTACCTCAGCCCGATCCTGCAGGCGGCGCCCGGCAGCACGCACGGCTACGACGTGGTCGACCACACCCGGGTGTCCGAGGCCATCGGCGGACGCGACGGCTTCGAGCGCCTCGCCGTCGCGGCGCACGCGCGCGGCCTCGGGATCGTGGTCGACGTCGTCCCCAACCACATGGGTGCGCCCACGCCGATCTACCACAACACCGCACTCTGGTCGGTCCTCAAGGAGGGGCCACACTCGCCCTACGCCGCCTGGTTCGACGGCGCCGAGGCCGACGACGGCATCCTCATGCCCATCCTCGGCGCGCGGATCGGCAGCGTCCTCGCCCACGACGAGATCACCCTCGACTACCGCATCCTTCCTGGACAGGAGGACGACGGCGAGCAGCCCGTCCTCGTCTACTACGACCACGTCTTCCCTGTGCGCGCCGGCACGGAGAGCCTGCCTCTGCCGCTGTGCGTCCAGGCGCAGTACTACCGGCTCGCCTACTGGAAAGTCGCCGACGAAGAGCTGAACTTCCGCCGCTTCTTCGACGTCGACACGCTCGTCGCTCTCCGCGTCGAGGATCCGGCCGTCTTCGACGCCACCCACGCGCTCCTGCTCGACCTGTTCCACCAATGCCACATCGACGCCTTCCGCATCGACCACCCCGACGGGCTCGCCGACCCTCGCGGCTACATGCGACGGCTCTCCGCGGCCACGGGCGGCGCCTGGATCGTCGCCGAGAAGATCCTCGAAAGCGACGAAGACCTGCCCGACGACTGGCCGGTCGCGGGCACGACCGGCTACGACGCGGCCTGGCGCGTCGGCGCCCTGCACTGCGCGCCGTCCGGCTACGGAGACCTCGCCGCCATCGCCCAGACCGTCACCGGGGACACCCCGGGATCGCTGCCCGAGGTGATCGAGGCGGCCAAGCGCGAGATCACCACCACCAGCCTGTACGCAGAGGTGTACCGGATCGCGAGCCTCGCCCACGCCATCTGCCGCGCCGACATCATGCTGCGCGACCACACCTTCAACTGGATCAGCCGCTGCATCACCGAACTGGTGATCGCGTTCGACCGGTACCGCGCCTACGTCGTCCCCGGCGAGGAGGCGCCCGCCACCTCCGTCGACCTCGTCGTCGAGGCGGCACACACGGCGTCCGCCCGCCTCGACGACGAACTGCGCGAGACGATGGACGTCGTGGTCGACCTCGTCCTCGGCCGCGAGGTCGGCTCGGCCGGGCGCGAACAGCGCGCGATGCGCGACGAGCTCATCGTCCGGTTCCAGCAGGTCTGCGGCGCCGTGACCGCCAAGGGCGTCGAGGACACCGCCTTCTACCGCTGGACGCAGCTCGTCGCCTTGACCGAGGTCGGCGGCTCACCCGACACCTGGGGGCTCAACCCCGACGACTTTCACCAGTGGTGCTCCACGATGGCGCAGCGCTGGCCGGTCACCATGACCTGCGGGACGACCCACGACACCAAACGGTCCGAGGACGTGCGCTCCCGCATCGGCGTCCTGTCGCAGTTCGCACCCGAATGGCGAGCCCTGACGACCAAGCTGCACCCCTACGCCGAAGGCATCGAGGGACACACCGAGAACCTGTTCTGGCAGACCCTCGCCGGCACCTGGACGCCCGAGGGCCCCCTCGAACAGGAGCGGATCGAGCGGTACATGGTCAAGGCGTCCCGCGAGCAGAAGATCTGGACGTCCTGGACTCACTCCGATGCCGACGCCGAGTCGGACCTGCTCGCCTTCATCGCCCGCGTCTACGCCGACGGCGACCTGATGGGCGCCTTCACCGACTGGCACCAGTTCACCGCCGCCTCGGCGCGCGTCGCGATCCTGGCGGGCAAAGCCGTCCAGCTCACCTGCCTCGGCGTCGCCGACACCTACCAGTCGTGCGAGACGACGCAGAACTACCTCGTCGATCCCGACAACCGCGCGCCGGCCGACTTCGCGCACCTCGCCGACCTCGCCAGCTACCTCGACCGCCGAGCCCCGCTGACCCTGGCCGAAGAGAAGCTGCACCTCACCCGGTCGATCCTGCGCCTGCGCCGCCGCGCACCCGAGGCGTTCGTCGGCGCGGACGCCGCGTACCGCCCGCTGCCCAGCAGCACCGGCAACGCGGTGTGCTTCGCGCGCGGCGCCGACCCGCGCGTCGTCACGATCGCCGAACGCCTGCACCGGACGACCGCCAAGCAGGAGGGCTTCACCGACCACACGGTGGTGCTCCCGGCCGGATCCTGGCGCGACGTGCTCACCGACGAGACGCACGGCGGCGGCCCGGTGCTGCTGGCCGATCTGCTGCGCATCTACCCGTGCGCGGTGCTGGAGAAGGTGGCGGACGCCGAGGGCGCGGTCGCCGACAGGCAGGCCGACGTCCCGCCCGCGCAGGCCGAGGGCGATTCGCTGTTCCGTCCCGGCTCGCGGGTAGGCCCCGACGGACGCCCCGCGCCGACGACGTCGGTGACGGAGGAGACGACCACCGGACTGCTCGGCTGGCTGAGCCGGCGCTTCTTCGAGCGCACCCACCCCGACGCGGCTCCGGGCGCGGCGGCCGAGGACCGCGGCGGCAACGGCGCCGGCGGCGAGGGACCCGATCGTGACGGGACCGATCGTGGCTGAGCCGTCCACCGCCGCGAGCCAGGCGTCCGGGGGGCGAACCGTCCCGGTGAGGGTGTGGGCGCCACTGGCCACCTCCGTCGAGGCGGTCCTGCTTGGCGCGGGCGCAGGCGCGGCACGGCGTCCGCTCGCCCACGAAGGCGACGGGTACTGGAGCATCCCCCTGCCCGTCGGCACCGACTACCTGCTGAGCGTCGACGGCGGCGAACCGCGCCCCGACCCGCGCAGCGCGTGGCAGCCCGACGGCGTCCATGGGCCGAGCCGCGTCTTCGACACCGACGCCCACGCGTGGGCGAACCCCGGATGGCCCGGCCGGGAGGTGCTCGGCGGGGTGTTCTACGAACTCCACGTCGGCACCTTCACCGCCGAGGGCACCCTGGACGCCGCGATCGCCCGCCTCGATCACCTCGCCGCGCTCGGCGTCGACACCGTGGAACTGATGCCGCTCGCACCGTTCCCGGGCGAGCGCGGCTGGGGCTACGACGGCGTCGACCTGTACGCGGTGCACGAGGGCTACGGCGGGCCGTCCGCGCTGCAGCGGTTCGTGGACGCCGCCCACGGCGTCGGGCTGGCGGTCTGCCTCGACGTGGTCTACAACCACTTCGGTCCGGCCGGCAATTACGCGCCGGTCTTCGGCCCGTACTTCACCGACAAGCACGAGACGCCCTGGGGTGCGGCGATCAACCTCGACGACGCGCACGCGGACGGCGTCCGGGCCTTCATCGTCGACAACGCGTTGCGCTGGCTGCGCGACTTCCACATCGACGCGCTGCGCCTGGACGCCGTACACGCACTGCGGGACGATTCGCCGCGCCACCTCCTCGCCGCGTTGGCGGACGCCGTCGCGGACCTCGAGCGGACGAGCGGGCGTCCGGCCACGCTGATCGCCGAGTCCGACCTGAACCAGGTCGCGACGATCACCCCCACCGCCGCCCACCCCGCCGACACGGGCGACCCGGCGCTGGCCGGCACACCAGGCGGCCTCGGCATGGACGGCCAGTGGGCCGACGACGTGCACCACGCCCTGCACGCCTGGCTGACCGGCGAGCGGTTCGGCTACTACGTCGACTTCGGCTCCCCCGCGACGCTGGCGCACGCGTTCGAGCACGTCTTCGTCCACGACGGCCGCCACTCGACGTTCCGCGGCCACGACTGGGGGGCGCCGGTGCCGGACGCCGTCGCGCGGCGCCGGTTCGTGACCTTCGCCCAGAATCACGACCAGGTCGGCAACCGCGGCCGGGGCGATCGCCCCGACGAGCGACTCTCCCCCGGCCAGGTCGCCGCGGGCGCCGCCCTGCTGCTGCTGTCGCCGTTCACCCCGCTGCTGTTCCAGGGCCAGGAATGGGGCACGCGGCGTCCGTTCCGGTTCTTCTGCGACCACGACGCCGAGTTGGGCGCACTGGTGACGCAGGGCCGGGCCCGCGAGTTCGCCGAGCACGGCTGGGAGGCGCTCTACGGCCCGGGAGCCGCCATCCCCGACCCGCAGTCACCGCTCACGTGCGCGGCGTGCGTGCTGGACTGGTCCGAGCTGGACGACCCCGGCCACGCCGCGATGCTGTCCTGGTACCGGCAGCTGATCGACCTGAGGCGCGCGCACGGACTCGGCACCCGGCAGTTGAAGGTCAGCGCACGCCACGGCGACGGCTGGTTCGCACTCAGCCACGGGCCGCTCACGGTGGTCGCGTCGCCGCACTCCGACGCCTCGATCCCGCTGGGCGCGCTCGGCCTCACCGGGCCGCGCCTCCTGGCCCGCCACGGCACCGCGCGCCTCGCCGGCACGACGTTGCGGCTCGACGCTCCGGCAGTGGCGGTGCTCGGTTCTTAGCTCGCCGCCAGTCACCGCATCGTCTCAGCGGCTAGTCTTGTCCCGGCGATCTGCGCCACCGCACCAGACAGGAGGCCCCGTGGGAGTGTTCGACAACCTTGAACGCAAGCTCGAAGGGGTGGTCAACGGTGCCTTCGCGCGCGCCTTCAAGGGCGATGTGCAGCCGGTCGAGATCACCGCGCGCCTGCAAAAAGAGCTGGACGCCGAAGCACGCCTGCTGGCCCGCGACCGCAAAATGGTGCCCAACGAGTTCACGGTCGCTCTTTCCCAGCACGACTACGACCGCCTGGTGCCCTACACGCGCACCCTGAATTCCGACATCATCCCGCAACTGCGCGAGTACGCGGCGGCGGCGGGCTACGTCTTCAACGGGCCGGTGACCATCGCCTACGAACTCGACGACCATCTGCCGGTGGGCCGGTTCACGGTGGGCAGCGACGCGGTGGCGGCGGCGGCGTCCTCGGCCACGGCGACGGCGATCCGGCGCGCGAGCCTGGTACTGGAGGTCAACGGCATCCGGCACCCGCTCACCGCGCCCGGGTTCACGCTGGGCCGCGGCACGGACGCCGATGTGCGCATCAACGATCCGGGCATCTCCCGGCTGCACGCCCGCATCAACGTCTCGGGCAACGGCGGACAGACGAGCGTCACCATCGAAGACATGGGCTCCACCAACGGGATCCTGGTCGACGGCCAGCGGGTGCGGCACGCGCCGCTGGGCGACGGCTCCCGCGTGGAGCTCGGCAACACCCGGATGCTGGTCAGGTCACCGGTGAGCGATGTCTGAGCTACTCGTCCTCGGCCTCAAGTTCGCGTTCCTCGCGTTGTTGTGGGTCTTCGTCTGGTTCGTGGGTGCGGTGATCCGCTCCGATCTCTTCGGACGCCGCGTGGCGGCGACCGATTCCCCCGACCAGCCCGTCGCCCGCGAACCCGCCGCGTCCGCGCCGCCGAAGCCGAGCTGGGGGGCCCGCCGTGCGGCCAAGCGCATGCCGACGACGTTGCGAATCAACCAGGGCAAGCAGGCCGGCCTCACGATGACGCTCGGCGATCAGCTCAAGATCGGGCGCAGCGCCGACTGTCAGCTGATCCTCGACGACGACTACGTGTCCACGCGCCACGCGCGCATCTACCGGACCACCACCGGCTACATGGTCGAAGACCTCGGTTCCACCAACGGCACCTACCTCAACCAGGAACGGTTGAGCGCCCCGGCGCCCTTCACCCCCTCTGACACGCTGCGGATCGGTCGTACCCTGCTCATCGTGGAGGTGTGAACCGTGGCGTTGACGCTGTCCTACGACTCCCATTCCGAGATCGGCCTGGTGCGCAGCAACAACCAGGACTCGGCCTACAGCAGCCCGCGCATGCTCATGGTGGCCGACGGCATGGGCGGCGCGGCCGCCGGCGACCTGGCGTCCGCCGTCGCCACCTGGGAGTTGCGCGCGACCGACGAGACGCTCGACCAACGGGTGTCCGCGGCCCGCACCGAGCGCCTGCAAGCCGAGGCCGACTCGCCGCAGGACGAGCCGGACGAGGACCATCCAGGCGAACTGGTCGACGTGCTGACGGTGCTGGCGTCCACCCTCGCCAACGCCAACGAGAAACTGGTCCAGCTCGTCGAGGACGACCCCGAGCTGGCAGGCATGGGCACCACCGTCTGCGGGTTCGTGCTCGCCGACGACCGGCTGGCCGCCGTCAACATCGGCGACTCGCGCGCCTACCTGATCCGCGACGGTCAGCTGCACCGGGTGACCCGCGACCACAGCTGGGTGCAGACCCTGGTCGACGAGGGCCGGATCACCGAGGCCGAGGCGCTCGCGCACCCGCACCGCTCCCTCGTGCTGCGCGTTCTCAACGGCTCCACGCAGTACGAACCCGACCTGGGCTGGCTCGACATCGAGCCGGGCGACCGGCTGCTCGTGTGCTCCGACGGCCTGTGCGGGCTGATGACGGACGCCACCATCGCCGAGGTCGCCACCGCCGGACTGCCGCGCCCCGAGACGATCGACCGGCTGGTCGCACTCGCCCACGAGGCGGGCGGCTACGACAACATCACCCTCATCCTGGCCGATCTCGAGATCGACGGCCCTGCCGGCGACGTGTCGATGATCGGCGCCGCGGCGACGATGTCCATGCCCACCGGGCCTGAGCGCACCGCGTCCTTCGCGGCGCTCTCCACCCACGAGATGGACGAACTCCAGGCGCAGGAGCGGGCCGTCACGGAAGCCGAGGCCGCCCGCTACGCGCTGCGCGGACGCCGCAAGCCGTCGACCGCGGTCAAGCTGGTGGTCGGCGCGCTGATTCCGATCCTGGTCCTGGTCGGCGGCGGCCTCGGCTTCTACCAGTACACGCAGACCCGGTTCTTCATCGGACCGGACGACACCCACGTGGCGCTCTACCGCGGCATCCCCGACCGGATCCTCGGCCAGGACCTCTCGACCAAACTCGAGACGGACAGCACCCGCATCGCCGACCTGCCGCCCTACTACGCCGAACGCGTCCGGGCCACCATCGCGGTCAGCGACTACGAGACGGGCAGCTCCACGCTGGCCGAGCTGCGGGTCAAGGCCGACCAGTGCGTCCAGCAGCGCGAGGCGCGCGCCCGCGCGACCGCCGCACCGGCGACCCCGGGGCCAGCCGATCCACCAGGCAGCGAGACGGCCGAACCCGCGCAGACACCCGTCGGCGATCCGTCCGCCACCCCGTCGACCTCTGCCGCGCCGGTGTCCGCACCCGAGGAGTGCTGAGATGAGCGAGGTCGTCCTCCCCCGCACGCGGACCGCCGCGTCGGCCGCGATGATGCTTTTCGCCCTCGCGCTCGGCGCGGGCGGCTACGTGCTCGTCGCCCTCAACCAGAACGGAACGTTCCCGGCCGACTGGCTGATGACCATCGGCGGGGGCGTCCAGTTCGGCGGGCCGTGGTTCGTCGGGATCGCCGCATGGTTCGCGCTCGGAGGGATCGCCTGGGGCGTCACCCGCTGGCGGCTCCCCTACGCCGACCCGCTGATCCTGCCGCTCGTCTTCCTGCTCAACGGGCTGGGCCTGTCGATGATCAACCGGCTCGACCAGGCCGACGGACGCGCACCACACAGCGCCGAGTTGCAGATGTTCTGGCTCGTCCTGTCCGTGGCGGCCTACTGCGCCGTCGTCATGCTGCTGCGCGACCATCGTCGCCTCCAGCGCTACACCTACGTGTGGTTCCTCGCGGGCCTCATCCTGCTGCTGTCGCCGCTGCTGCCGGTGCTCGGCAAGGAGAACCACGGCGCCCGGATCTGGATCGAGCTCGGCCCGTTCAGCTTCCAGCCCGCCGAGATCGCCAAGATCCTGCTGTCGGTGGCCTTCGCCGCCTACCTGGTCGAGAAGCGCGACGTCCTCGCCATGGCCGGGCGCCGCTTTGCCGGCATCGACTTCCCCCGCCCGCGCGACCTGGGGCCGATCCTGATCGCCTGGGGGTTCTCGCTGGTCGTGCTGGTGTTCCAGAAGGACCTCGGCACCACCCTGCTGTTCTTCGGGCTGTTCGTGATGATGCTGTACGTGGCCACCGAGCGCTCCAGTTGGGCGATCCTGGGCGTCGGCATGGTCGGCGTGCTCGGCGTGCTCGGCTACGCCTTCTTCGACCACGTGCAGACCCGCTTCTCGTCGTGGCTCAACCCGTTCAGCGACTACGACCGCAACCTGCAGGTGATCAGCGCCCAGTTCGGCTTCGCGTGGGGTGGCCTGTTCGGCACCGGCTGGGGCATGGGGCGTCCGTACCTGACGCCGTTGGCGAAAAACGACTTCATCGCCGCCGCCCTCGGCGAAGAACTCGGCACGTTCGGTCTCGTCGCGGTCATCGTGCTGTTCGCGTTGATCGTGGCCCGCGTGCTCAAGGCGGCGCTGGCCTCCCGGGAGGCCTTCGGCAAGCTGCTGGCGACCGGCCTCGCGTTCGTGTTCGCGCTGCAGGTGTTCGTGATCATCGGCGGCGTCACCCGGCTGCTGCCGCTCACCGGCCTCACCACACCGTTCGTCTCTCAGGGCGGCAGCTCCCTGGTCTCGAACTACCTGCTGCTGGGCCTCATCCTCACCCTCACTCACCAGGTCCGGCGCCCGCAGCCGGAGCAGGCGGACGCCGGGCAGGTCGTGTCGCTGTCCTCGGACGCCACGCAGGCGCTGCCGGCGATCCGCACCCACGGCCCCTCGGGCATCGAACCGCGACCCGATCCGGACGCCGTCGCCGCGTCCTCACCCCTCAGCCCCGGGTCGGCCGGCGCGACCGCTCCCGAACCCGGTCCTGCGGACGCCGTGACCGAGGTCGTCCTGCTCGACGACGGCGAGGATCCCCGATGAACGGACCGATCCGACGAGTGTCGCTCGTCGTCATGCTGATGTTCCTGGCCCTGGTGGTCAACCTGTCCTACGCGAACGTCTTCCGCACCGACTCGCTCAACGCCGACCCCGCCAACCGCCGCGTGCGCGACGCGCAGTTCGGCGTCGACCGCGGCGACATCCTGGTCGGCAACACCCCGGTCGCGACGTCCGTGCCCGTCGATACCCGGTTCTCGTTCCAGCGCACCTACGCCTCCGGCGAGCTGTACGCCTCCGTGACGGGCTTCTACTCGTTCCTGTTCGGCGGCACCGGCCTGGAGCAGTACTACTCGGCCAAGCTCACCGGCACCGACGACTCCCAGTTCCTGCAGAATCTCGTAAACTCCGCGACCGGCAAGCGGCCGCAGGGCGACAGCCTGCAGACCACGCTGGACGCCGGCGCGCAACGCGCCGCCGCGCAAGGACTCGGCAATCGCCCCGGCGCTGTCGTCGCCCTCGACTACCGAACCGGCGAGATCAGAGCGCTCGTCAGCACGCCGTCGTTCGACCCCAATCAGCTGTCCGGCCACGACTTGGACGCGACCCAGGCGGCCTGGCAGCAGCTCACCACCGACCCGGCCAGGCCGATGGCCAACCGTGCCGTGCGCGAGATCTTCCCGCCCGGATCGACGTTCAAGCTGGTCGTCGCGGCGGCGGCCCTGGAATCGGGGATGACTCCCGACACGCTGGTCGACTCCCCGTCCTCCCTGCAGCTGCCTGGCTCGACGTTCGAGATGACGGGATCGTGCGGCGGCCAGCAGATCACGCTCAAACAGGCCCTGCGCGTGTCGTGCAACACGGCGTTCGCGAACGTCGGCAGGCAACTCGGCGACGACGCCTTGCGCAGGCAGGCGCAGCGGTTCGGGTTCGACTCGACCCAGCTCGCCGAGCTCTCCGGGGTTGCCAGCCGGTTCCCCGCCAACCCCGATCCGGCCCAGACCATGCTGTCGTCCATCGGCGGGTTCGACGTGGCCGCGACGCCGCTGCAGATGGCGATGGTCGCGGCGGCGATCGCCAACGACGGCGTCCTGATGGAGCCGCACCTCGTCTCCCAGACGCGCGGCGCCGACCTCAACGTCACCTCCACCCGCAGCCCCAACCAGTTGGCGCTCACCATGGCCCCCGCGAACGCCCGAGCCCTGCAAGACATGATGGTCGACGTCGTCGAGAACGGCACCGGACGCCGCGCGCAGATCTCCGGCGTCCGGGTCGGCGGCAAGACGGGCACCGCGCTGACCTCGTCCGGCAGCGAGAGTTCCGGGCGCGCGCCGTACGCCTGGTTCGTGTCGTTCGCCGACGATCCCCACATCGCCGTCGCCGTGTTCGTCCAGGACGCCGGCGTCGACGGCTCCGAAATTTCGGGCGGACGTTTCGCCGCTCCGATCGCCCAAGCAGTAATCGAGTCGATGCGATGACAGACGACCACGTCCCGCGCCGGGCCATGCGGCCCCCGAAGGCTTCCTCGGAGGAGACCATGAACGACGAGCAACCCCGCGTCCTGGGTGGGCGCTACGAGCTCGGCCAGGTCATCGGACGCGGCGGCATGGCCGTGGTCAGCCAGGCGCGCGACCTGCGGCTGGGCCGCGACGTCGCGATCAAGGAACTGCGCATCGACCTGGCCAGCGACTCCACCTTCCAGGAGCGGTTCCGCCGCGAGGCGCAGGCGGCGGCTCGGCTGAACCATCCCAACGTCGTCAGCGTCTACGACACCGGCGACGAGGTCGATCCTCAGTCACAGACGCATGTGCCCTACATCGTGATGGAGCTGGTCGACGGCCGCACGCTGCGCGACATCCTGCGCGAAGGCCGCCCGATCCTGCCTCGGCGCGCGCTCGAGTTCACGGTCGGCGTCCTGGAGGCGCTGTCCTACAGCCACAAGGCGGGCATCGTGCACCGCGACATCAAGCCCGCGAACGTGATGCTGGCCAGCTCGGGCAGGATCAAGGTGATGGACTTCGGCATCGCCCGCGCCGTGTCCGACACGTCCTCGACGATGACGCAGACGGCCGCCGTGATCGGCACCGCCCAGTACCTGTCGCCCGAGCAGGCGCGCGGCGAGAAGGTGGACGCCCGCTCCGACATCTATTCCGCCGGCTGCCTCATGTACGAGCTGCTGGTGGGGCGTCCGCCCTTCCAGGGCGACTCGCCGGTTTCCGTGGCCTACCAGCACGTACGGGAACAACCCGTGCCGCCGTCGACCCTGGACGCCGAGATCACCGCCCCCATGGACGCGGTCGTGCTCAAGGCGCTCGCCAAGGATCCCGACGACCGCTACGCCAGCGCCGCGTTGATGCGCGACGACGTCCAGCGGATCCTCGGCGGCCAGCGCGTCGAAGCGACGCTCGCGCCGCTCGTGCCGCCCCCCACCGCCGGCGGCGGCGCGGCGTCCGCAGCCACCATGGTGATGCCGACCGAGCCGACCGGCCCGCAGACGGCCACCACCGGTTCGCTATCGGCCGTCGAGGAACAACCGAAGAGCCGGGCCAAGCTGTGGTGGACGCTGTCGATCATCTCGCTGCTCGTGATCGGGCTCATCGCGGGCATCGCGTACTTCACCAACCGTGAGGTGCAGCCCAAGCAGGTCGCCGTGCCTCAGGGGCTGATCTTCGCCACCGAGGACATGGCCAGACAGATACTGATCGACGCCAACCTCGTCCCCGAGGTGATCGACGTGCGCATCGATGACGCGAGCAGCATTGGTCGGGTGACGAAGGTGAACCCCACGGCCGGGAGCCCGGTCGACGAGAACTCGACGGTGCAGATCACCGTCAACCGCGGACTCGAGAAGCTGACGATCCCCACCGGCCTGGCCACCATGCGCGGGTCCGAGGCCGAGGCGCTGCTGCGTGGGAAGGGCTTCACCAACGTCAATCAGGTGAGTGCGACCGACGAGCCGGTCACGGCGGCGACCGGCACGGTCGTCGCGGTCTCCCCCGCGGGTGGCAGCCAGGCGACGGCGACGACGCCGATCACACTGCAGATCGCGACCGGCAAGTCGCGCTTCCCGGTGCTGACGGGCATGACGCGGACCCAGGCCGAGGCCGAGGCCTTGAAGTTCGGCTTCACCAACCTCACCTTCCAGGGCCCCGACACGGGAACGGTCCTCCGCACCGACCCACAGCCGACGACGCTGGTCGACCGAGGCACGGCGGTGACCATCGTGCTCCAAGAAAGCACGTCCACCGGCACACCCACGCCCGGACGCTCGCCCTCGGCGACCCCCAGCTCCTCGGGACGCCCCGGAAACGGCGGCGACGAGGGCGACGGCTGACGCCGGGCGCGGCTAGATCGCCATCAGCGGTGCCAGACCCTCGGCGCGCCGGGGGGCGTCGGCGTCGCCACAGACGGCCAGCCAGTTGGCCAGCATCTGGTAGCCGCCCTCGGTGAGCACGGATTCGGGATGGAACTGCACACTCTCGACGGCCAGCTCGGTGTGCCTCACGGCCATGATCACGCCGGAGTCGGTGCGCGCCGACACCTCCAGCACGTCCGGCATGGTCGCGGGGTCGATCGCGAGCGAGTGGTAGCGGGTCGCCGTGAGCGGGTTGGGCAACCCGGCGAACACGCCGCGTCCGTCGTGATGGACGACGCTGGTCTTTCCGTGCAGCAATTCGGGCGCCCGCCCGACGACGCCTCCGTAGGCGACGCCGATGGATTGCAGCCCCAGGCAGACGCCGAAGATCGGCACGCGGCCCGCCTGGGCACGCACGACGTCGATGCACACGCCTGCGCCCTCGGGGGCGCCCGGGCCGGGCGACAGCAGGATTCCGTCGTAGCCGTCGGCCCACGCGGGGTCGGCGAACCGCGGGTCGTCGTTGCGCCACACGTCGACCTCGGCGCCGATCTGGGCGAGGTAGCTGACGATGTTGTAGACGAACGAGTCGTAGTTGTCGATCACGAGGATGCGAGCCATGGCGTCCATTCTCCCCCACCTGGATTGCTGCCCCAACCGGAGGCCCACCCGGCTCAGCGGACGGCCGAGGCGTGCACCAGTTCCGAGGGACCGCTGTAGCCGGGCATCGTCACCGAGGACGGGCGTGCCACCTCGTAGCCGAGGCGGTAGGAGTCGACGTCCTGGCGGTAGAGCATGAGGTAGGCGTCCTCGCCCAGGGAACGCTCCATGACTGCCTGGTTTCCGATCGCGACGATCACGTAAGGGGGCGCGTAGGGGACGCCGTGGATCACCACCGTGTTCCCCACGCACTTGATGCCGGTGCGTGCGCCGACCCGCTGGCCCTGGATCGTCATCGCCTCCGCGCCGCCCGCCCACAGCGCGTTGACGACCGCCTGGATGTCCTGCTGGTGGACGACCAGCAGGTCGCCGTCCACGCCCGCGGGCTGCACCGACGCGGGGGCGTCCGTGAGCGTCACACTGACCGCCGGACCGGTCACCGCCGTCGCTCCCGCCCGTCCGGCGGCGGCCTGCAGTTCGGACGCCGACGGCCCGCCGGCGTCCTCGGCGTGCTGTGCGGTGAGCTCGTCCACCTCGGTGCGCAGCGCCGCGACCCTGCGGGCGAGGGCGTCGGCGTGGTCCGCCTCCGCACGCACCAGAGTGGCCATCTCGGTCGTGCGGTCGGGGCGAAGATCGTTGCCGCGGGACGCCAGCGCACCGGTCGCCATCATCAGGCCGGCGACCGCGAAGACGAGCATGGTGAGCGGGCGTAGCGGACGCCGGCGCGCGTCGGCGCCGCCGCCCGCCCCGCGCAGCTTTCCGCGTAGTCCCATGTCGTCAGCGTAGTGGGGCCGTTGCCACCGGGCGGGGTAGGCTGAGGACGCAGATCGAACGACCAGGAGTGTGCAGGTGCCGGAGTCCAAGGGCCGCAAGGCGGCCGAGGCGAAGAAGAAGTCCGGGCGCAATGCTGCCGTCGCCGAGGATCGTGCCGAACAGAAGCGCCTGCGCAAGGCCGGCCTCGCGGACCGCCGCGGCTGGGTCGCCCCCACGTTCATCGCGCTCATGCTGTTCGGCGTGCTGTGGCTCGTCGTCTGGTACTTGACCGCGAGCACCGGTGTCTACGTGCCTGGCATGTCCGACATCGGCAACTGGAACCTGCTCATCTCCATGGGCTGCATGGGCGCCAGCTTCGGCATCGCGACCCTCTGGAAATAGCCGCCCGCCATGCCTCATGTCAATACCGCCGGATGAGGTAGGCGTTGCCTCAGGTGCGGTCCTCCGGGTAGGGCTGGTCGTTGCCTCACTTGTTTTCTCCGGTTAGTCGGCGTGCTGCTCGGTTACGGCGTCCTGCTGGCGGCAGGCATGTCCCTTGGCCTGGGCGAGGGACTCGCTACGCCCCGGATTGTGAACAGCCACGCATGGACCTCGCTTATGAGGAAGTACTCGCATCTCCAAGGGGTGTCGGGTTAGCGAATTCAGGGATGGCAGACCAGATCTTGTCCCACGAATCGAATACGTTGACGCTCAGACCATTATTTCGCAGTTGCGACACGATCGCGAGCCTTCTCAGCCACCAGGGGAGGCGCGCGATCGGTTCGACGATCCGTACCCCCGTGTCGGTCCAGCAGAAAATCGCGAGCAATCGTCCGGTTCGGCTTAATGCCCAGCAGTCGTGGAAGTCGTCACAGGCGTCGGGGATAAACCCCTCAATAATCCGAACCACCCTGCCATCTCGAATGAAGGCGGCCGCCTCGTTGTAGGTCCGTCTACTGGATCGCAATCCGTGCTCATTCATCAAACCGTCCCACAGGAAGGCGGAGAGTCCGATGGTCAGAAGTACCCACGCCAGTAGGGTTGGGAGGCCCGTTGCGACGATGCTCCCGTGGGCGAGTAGTCCCGCACTGGCTATTGCCGCGCCCAATGCAGCGACCCCGACGGACGAGGACTCTACGGAGGTTATGGCTATCACGGGCTGGGTCAGACGTAACCAGACTCGAGCAACTGCCATCCAGCCACTCACCAATTCTTGCGCACCCCCGCATATGTCTGAGCCGAACCATATCCCACTGCGGCGTAGCGAACGAAGCTCCGATACGGATGTCGTGGGCCGGCTTTGACATAGCTATGGCTGGCATTAAACAAGATCGGATTTCTTGATGCCGGGTAGGTGTTCGAAGTCGTAGTCGAAGGTGCGTCCGGTGATGTAGTCGGTGAACGCGGTGAACGTTTCTTCGGGAGTGTCGCGTTGCAGGTTCGCGATATGGCCCTTGGCGGCGTTCCACACATGCTCGGTCGGGTTATGATCCGGCGCATACGGTGGGAGATATGCATAGATCGGCATGATCCGAGCCAGCGCCTGGCCGGGTTCGAACAGCTCGGTGAGGGCCTTCGCGTGATGGAATCCCGCGTTATCGAGCACGACCGCGATCTTGTCCGCGGTGGTTTCGCGTTGCAGCCGGGCCATCATGAAGATCATCTGCTCGGCGTTCTGCTGGCCATCGATCGGGTAGACCTTCATCTCCTTGCTCGTCAGGCTCAACGCACCGAAGAACGACAACGCCTCCTTCTTCCGGTCCACCTGAAGCTTCGTCCGCCGGCCTCTCGGCAGCCACATCCGTCGGGTCTCGGCCTCATGCTCGACCCTGACCTCATCCACGGTGTACACCTCCCAGCCCTCAGCCAGCTGCCGGGATCCCCGCCTCCGACGGCGGCGCCGCCAGCACCTCACTCAACGATTCCTTCTGTTCGAGGGTCAGTTTCGCCGCGTTCTGATTACCCGCGTGCCCGGTCACGACCGAACCCAGCCGGGTTTCGGACCAA
This sequence comes from Propionibacteriaceae bacterium, assembly GCA_032229785.1. Classification (GTDB taxonomy): domain Bacteria; phylum Actinomycetota; class Actinomycetes; order Propionibacteriales; family Propionibacteriaceae; genus Propioniciclava. Next base: position 102,174 of record JAVTWJ010000051.1, on the reverse strand, counting down.
TCGCGAAGCCAACCCTGAACCGTTTTCACCGACCGGTCCACCATTTCCGCGACGATGTCCACATCGACACCCCTGGAAACGTACAAGACCGCTTCCGCTTTCAACCGGATCAACACCATAGTGTCGGATCGCTTCTTCCAGCCCATCAACACGTCCATGGCATCTCGGATGGCCTACACCTCCGGGTCGCCTCCTGAATTAACCTCATCATCATCTGGATCATCTATCAAGAAGATCTGCCCTAGAATCTCATATCCCTCTAGAGTATCGGGAATCCGAGCCATTGTTATTTCACTATTAGCCAGATCTCTAATCAATTGCAGATCGAATCTCGGCATTGAGCGAACGTAGGGCGATATTCGTTCTACTGAAACAGGGGATTCGAATGGGTCCACTGAGGGGAGCGGGCCTGGTGGTACGCTTGAATTGACATACCAAAATAAATCGAGCCGTACACCATGGAGCCCCGGGCCATAGCGCCAAAAATCGTGCACGCCTAGTCCAAGCCAGACCCAGCTGCCCCATGATCCATCCGAAAAGACGGTCACAGGAGTAGCAGTCGCTCCATCGGCGTCAAACCGCGTGACGCCCGTGATATGAAACCGTCGCGTCACCATCCGAGCATCCTGTTCCCCACCCGCAAATGACCGTTGTAAGTTCGATTTGGATATTTCCATGCCCGCGAGTTATTTACGGCCCTAGATCTCAGTTCAAAGTTTGCTTGCTTTCCTCTATACTTGACCTTCGGCGCAGGGGTGCGAAATCTCCGCAATCCATCTGCACTAACTAGGCCGTCGTTCCAATTGCCATTCCGGATCATTTTTGCCCCCTTTCCCACATACATTCGTCCCGCCACCCGTGCCGTCAAGTTAGCAACAGGGAAGACCTTCATCAAGTCACCTCCTGACTTCGCCACACGTGCAACTCGCGATGCGCTATAGACGAGCGCGGCCGTCTTCGCCACCGGTCCAAGCAGGGCAAGGGCGGCGCCACCATAGTTGCTCCTTGAAATCTCGACAGCAGGACTGGGCTGGTTGATCGAGCGCGTGCTCGGTCGGCCCCTCGGGCCGAGGGCTGGTTAGCACTCGGGTTGAACGAGTGCCAACGCGGGGCTAGAGTCGTGGCTGGCACTCGACTATCGAGTGTGCTAGCCCGGGTGGCACCGCGACAGCGCCAGGGCAGCGCCCGAAGGAAGACGCCACTATGGGCAAGCCAGCTACTCCCCCACAAGAAGTGAGCTGCCGGATCGATGCGGCGTACGCGGGTCAGGCCAGGGGCTTGAGCAGCGGGAACAGGATCGTCTCGCGGATGCCCTTGTTGGTGAACAGCATCACCAGGCGGTCGACGCCCATGCCCATGCCGCCCATCGGCGGGGCGCCGAACTCGAGGGCGTTGAGGAAGTCCTCGTCGAGCTGCATCGCCTCGGGGTCGCCCTTCGCGGCCAGCAGCGACTGCTCGGTGAACCGCTCGCGCTGGATCACCGGGTCGATCAGCTCGCTGAAACCGGTCGCGCGCTCCATGCCGCCGACGATCAGATCCCACGCCTCGATCAGGCCGGGCTTGCTGCGGTGCGGGCGTGCCAGCGGCTGCGCGATCGCCGGGTAGTCACACACGAACGTCGGCTGCAGCAGCGTCGGCTCGACGATCTCACCGAACAACTCCACGGCCAGCTTGTCGGCGCCCCACACCGGGTCGTAGGCGACCTCGCGCGCGTCGGCGATCGCCCGCAGCCGCTCGAGCGTCGTATCGACGCCGAGCGTCTCCCCCACCGCCTCGGAGAGCCCGTCGTACAACGGCAGCCAGCGCCATTCGCCGTCCAGGTCGATCACCCCGGCATCCGTCTCGATCTGGCGCGAGCCGAGCGCGTCGGCGGCGTCCACGATGATCCGCTGCGTGACGTCGGCGATGCCCTTCTGGTCCGTCCATGCCTGGTAGGACTCCAGCATCGTGAACTCGGCCGAGTGCGAGCTGTCGATGCCCTCGTTGCGGAAGATGCGGCCCATCTCGTACACCTTGTCGGTGCCGCCGACCATCGCCCGCTTGAGGTAGAGCTCGAGCGCGATACGCAGCGTCATGTCGGTGCCGAACGCGTTGAGGTGCGTGTGGAACGGGCGCGCCGCGGCGCCGCCGTGGATGAGCTGCAGCGTCGGCGTCTCGACCTCGATGAAGCCGAACCCGTGCAGGGTCTCGCGAATCGAGCGGGTGATCGCCGCCCGGGTGCGCACCATCGCGCGCGCCTCATCACGGACCACCATGTCGGCGTAACGCTGCCGGACGCGGGACTCCTCCGACAGGTCCTTGTGCAGGGTGGGCAGCGGACGCAGCGCCTTGGACGCCAGCGCCCACCCGGTCGCCATCACGGACAACTCACCGCGACGGCTGGAGATCACCCGGCCGGTGACCGACACGAAGTCGCCCAGATCGGTGTCGGCCTTCCAGGCGTCCAAGGATTCCTGGCCGACTTCCGCGAGGCTGAGCATCACCTGCAGGCGCGCGGAGTCGGCGTCCGGGGTGAACTGATCGGCCAGGGTCGCGAAGCACAGCTTCCCGGTGTTGCGCCCGAACATGATCCGGCCGCTCACCGAGACCACGTCGTCGGTCTCCTCGCCTGTCGCCAGGTGAGCGTAGGCGTCCCGGATCTCGGCGAGCGAGTGGGTGCGCGGCACCTCGACCGGGTAGGCCTCGCCGCCCTCGGCCAGGATGCGCGCCCGCTTGTCGAGGCGCACCTGCACCTGTTCGGAGACGGACGGCTGCGGCGCGAGCTGCTTGGATTCGGTCACCCGGCGATCCTATCGCCCGTGCTCCCAGGCATGATCACGTGCCCGGGAGCAGCCGGTGGGCAGACGAACGCCGGCCCGGTGACCGGGCCGGCGCAGGTCGGCTTCAGGACAGATCGGCCCCGTTGGAGTCGATGACCTTGCGGTACCACCCGAAGCTCTTCTTCTTGATCCGTGCCATGTCGAGCTCGGAGTCGTTGTTCCGGTTCACGTAGATGAAGCCGTAGCGCTTCAGAAAGCCCTCGTGCGTGGAGATGAGGTCCAGCGCCGACCACGGTTTGTAGCCGAACACCACCACTCCGGCCTTGAAACTGGCCGGGTAGCAGGCCCTGCCGGCCGCAGTCTGGCGATGTGCACGATGGCTGGACTATCTCGCCCTGCACATGGGCATGCAGTACATGTCGGCGTTCGAGCAGCGCGACCTGGTCACCGTGACGCTGGTCGCGCCCCGCTTCTACGACATGGGAAGCACGCTGGCCGACCAGCTCCGGCACACGATCAAGGGCGTCGGCATCATCGAGAAGGTCGCGCACACCCTCGACTTCGATTTCGAGCACGCGCTGAGCGACCTGATCGTGTCGACGGTACCGCCGGACGGTGTGACGTCCGCGCCCGTGATCGCATCCATCCGCTGCCGACCCGCGAGTCCCGGTCCTCGACCGCGTTCGGCGGCGATTTCGCGATTCCGCATTCGATGCGCATGGACGCCCATTCCACCGCCATCGCGCCTCTGGTCTGCGACGAGGGCATCCCGTGGGGCAACTCGCGCGTCCGCCTCGTGTTGCTGTTCGCGCTCAGCCCCGATGGACGCCAGACGTTCCGCGACGTGCTGGACGAGGTGACCCGGTTGTTGTCGCAGGGCCAGCATGTCGCAGAACTGATCAGTGCCGGCAGCGATCCTCGGCGCTTCGTGACCACGTTCATGGACCTGCTGGACCGCACCTCGACCACCCCTTAGGCGCGTTCGGCATCGCCCGGATCGCCACCCTCGGCGTCCGGCCCCCGGTCTTCGGGCGTGCCCGACCCGGGACGCTGCGACCGGCGACGGCGCAACACCCACCACAGGACCGGGCCGCCCACCACCAGCAGCACCGCAGCGAACGGCAGCAGCGCGCCCACGACGACGAGCAACGCGCGCGCCGACGCCCCGAGGGCGTCCCAGCCGCCCAGCAGACCGGCCCAGAACGGGTTGACCGTGTCCACCGGCGCCGACTGCAGGACCACCCGCACGGTCGCCCGCTCGGTGATGGTCGCGAGGTGCTTCTGCCGGGCGACCAGCGACTCAAGCTCGGCCTGACGCCTCGACAGTTCGGACTCGACCTGCGCGATCTCGCCGACGGTGCCGGCGCGGTCCATGAGCGCGCCGATCCGCCCGATCGACGCCTGCAGCACCCGGATCCGCGCGTCGGTGTCGACGATCGTGTCGGTGACGTCGTCCGCCGTCAGCTCGCGGTGCCGCACGGCGCCGACCACGGCGATGTCGGCGAGGAACGCGTCGAGCTCCGTCGCCGGGATCGACACCGTGATCCTCGCGGTCGCGCTGCTGCTCCCCGCCTCGCGCACGGACAGGCTCTCCCGGGTGACGTAGCCCTGCATGGACGCCGTGAGCTCACGGACGCGGACGGCCGCGGCGTCGGCGTCCGGAACCTCGAGCGTGACGGACGCCGTGCGCGCCACCTTGCGCTCCTCGTCCGTCGCGGCCGCCGCGTCGAACTCGCGCTCCGGCCCCCCGTCCTCGGTGGGGGCGTACGGCAGGGAATCGCCCGCGGACACCTCGGCGGGCAGGCTCCCCGCCGATCCGTCGGACGTGCAGGCGCTCACGATCAACGAGACGACGAGCAGGGCCGCGACCACGACCGCGACCGAGACGATCCGGCTGGCGACGGGGCGTGCGGGCCGGGGGCGTGCGGGCCGGGTGCGTGCGGGGAGAAGGGGTTGTGCGCTCATACCCCTCTCACGCGCGCCGGCGCGCGAACGTTGCATCCGGGACGCCGTCGATTGGCCCGGATCCACCGACTGGCCGCTGCTCCGCGCCACCCTCCAGACGCGCGGGACCACGCCGGCACCGCTCGAGTGACATCAGGGTGCACACGCCTGGACCCACCGCGGGTCGAGGACGACCTCGCCGGGCAGGTGCGCCAGCAGGTCCGCGCAGGTGGCGCGGCTCGGCGGTCGCGCCGTCACCGCGTCGTACCACCCGAATCCGCACCCGTCGCCGAGCGAGAGCCGTGCCGTGCGCACGGCGTCCGCGGCATCGGTGAACCGGACGGCGAGCACGCTGCCCGTCGGGGCGCAGGCCGGGTCCTCGCCGGCGACGTCGGCCCAGGCCGGCGCGTCGACCATCGCGCGGAAGAGGGCGTCCGCGGCCTCGCCGTCGATCGCGAAAGACCCGCGCAGCACGGCGCCCGGACCCTCGACCTCGTACAGACACACGGACGCGCCGGCCGCGCCCGCCAGGTCGGCGAGAGCACCGTCCGCCGGAGTCAACGCGTCCGCCGGGGACGGGCACGCCTCGACGTCCCGCGCATCCCCGTCCGCCGGACGGCTGGCCGCCCCCGCCGAGTCCTGCTCGGCGGCGTGCCCGGGTGCGGCCTCGGGAACACCCGCATCCCTGCTCGCCTGCGTGGAGCCGCCGCGCGGCCCGCCGGCGCCGCCGAGACCCAGGGCGAGGGGGACGCCGAGCGCCACCACCGCGACCGCCGCGGCCGCCGGCCAGATCCAGGGACGCCGCCGGCGTGCGGCGGGCACGGCCAGGCCGCGGTTCTTCGCGGCGGCTCCCGCCTCGGCCTGGGGCACGCCGGCGACCGGCGCGTCCCCGTCCGCACGGGCGGCGCCCGCCAGGAGCGCCGCCGGGTCGAGCGGGGTGGCGTCCACCGTGTCGGCCCGCGCCACGAAGGCCGCGCGGAGGGCCCGCTCGGCGCGGTCGTCGCGCGCCGCGTCGAGGGGTCCGCCGAGGGGTCCGTCCAGGGGTCCGTCGTCGGGACGGCCCGCGCCGGGCCCGGCGCCAGGGTCAGCCATCATCGCCTCCGATCAGCGTGGTCCGCAGCTTCGTCAGGGCCCGGTGCACGTGCGACCGGGCGGTCGCCTCGGCGCAGCCGAGCACCGCGGCGATCTCGGCGAAGCTGAGGTCCTCGTAGAAACGCAGCACGACGGCCGCACGCTGCACCGGCGGCAGAGTGCCGCACAGGTCCCACGCGACGGCGGCGTCCGCCACCGCATCGTCGACGCCGCGCGCGTCGCCGTCGCGCACCCACTGCTCGGGGGCGTCCGTCACCACGGACCGCGCCACCTTCCTCCAGCGCGACACCGACGCGTTGACGATCGACCGCCGCACGTACGCGTCGACGCTCCCGGCCGCGGCGACGGCGTCGAACCGCGGGTAGAGGCCGAGCAGCGCGTCCTGGAGGGCGTCCTCGGCGTCCGCGTGGTCGCGCGTCACCAGGTAGGCGAAGCGCCGCAGCGCGACCGAGCGGGCGCGCACGTAGTCGTCGAACGTGGGCGCCTCGTCGTCACGCAACTCGCTCAGGGTCACCTCCAGCACGGGCATGTCCATCTTCACGCATGGGCAGGCCCCGGCGTTGCAGGGCGGGGCGATCCGGCCGCGTTCCGTCGGACGACGGACGCCTCGTGCGCGAGCAGCCAGCGCTTGCGGTCGACGCCGCCCGCGTACCCGGTCAGCGCCCCGGAGGCTCCGACCAGGCGATGGCAACCGACGATGATGCTGATCGGGTTGCGGCCGGTGGCGGCGCCGACTGCGCGCGAGGCGCCCGGGCTGCCGAGGGCGGCGGCGATCGCGCCGTAGCTGCGGGTCTCGCCGGCAGGGATGGCAGCCAGCGCCCGCCACACCCGCTGCTGGAACGCCGTGCCCCGCGGGGCGAGCGGCAGGTCGAACGCGGCGCCCTCGCCCGCGAAGTAGTCGGCCAGTTGGGCGACGGCCTCCTCGGCGACGGTATCGTCGCGGACGCCGAGGGCTGCGGCGTCCGGGAAGTGCTTCTGGCCCTCGGTGTAGAGCCCGCACAGAACGCCGTCGGAGTTCACGACCAGGGTGAGTGGTCCGACGGGCGAGTCGATCACGCGGTACGGCATGGTTCCTCCTCCGGAAGGTGGTTGATCGGGTGGTCCTCGACCGCCCAGAGGTACTGCGTGGCGTAGGCACGCCATGGCCGCCAGGCCCGCGACGCACGCTCGAGAGCGTCGACGCCCAGACGCGCGCACGCACGCCGGACGCCGAGATCCCCGGCCGGGAAGGCGTCGGGATCGCCCAGGGACCGCATGGCGATCATCTCGAGCGTCCACGGCCCGATCCCCCGCAGCGCGGCCAGCCCCGCGCGGGCGCAGTCACGGTCCGCACCCGGCGACAGGTCGACCGCGCCGGCGCTCAGGGCGGCGGCGAGCCCGGTGAGGGTGGCGAGGCGGGACGCCGGCCCGGCCAGGGCGTCCGGCGGCAGATCGACCAGCGCGTCCACGGACGGGAAGAGGTGCGTGAGCCCGCCGGCGGGATCGACGACGGGCTCGCCGTAGCGCGCGACCAGCCGGGCGGCGTGGGTGCGCGCCGCCGCCGTCGACACCTGCTGCCCGAGGACCGCCCGCAGCGCGAACTCGGCCCCGTCGACGCTGCGGGGCACGCGGCGTCCGGGCGCCGCCGCGACCAGCGGGGCGAGCACCGGGTCGGCGGACAGCGCGGCATCGACGGCGACCGGGTCGGCGTCCAGGTCGAGCAGTCTCCGGCAGCGCCCGATGGCCGGGGTCAGGTCGCGCGGGTCGCTCAGGTGCACGGTGGCGGCGACGTGGTCGTCGCGCGGCGCGAGCGCGACGAAGCCCGGCCCGTGCGGCAGCCGCAGCGTGCGTCGGTAGGCGCCACCTCGCCACTCCTCGACGCCCGGCACCGCGGTGGCGGCGAGGTGACCGAACACGTTGGAGGGTTCGAACGGACGCCGGAACACCAGACGCAGGCCGATCTCGAGGAGCCGCCCGCCGGCAGCGTCCGGCCGCGCTCCCGCGGACGCGGACCCGCCACTGGCCCCGGCTCGAGCGGTGCGCAGGGTCGAGGGCGTCGCCGCGTACACGGCGCGCATCGTGTCGTTGAACGACCGGATCGATCCGAATCCCGCCGCGAACGCCACCTCGGCCAGCGGCAACGCGGTCGTCTGGAGCAGGACGCGCGCGGTGTGGGCGCGCTGCGCCCGGGCCAGCGCGATCGGCGGCGCACCCACCTCGGCCAGCGTGAGGCGCTGCAGTTGCCGCACCGAGTAGCCGACCCGGGCCGCCAGCCCCCCGAGGCCCTCGCGGTCGACGATGCCGTCGCCGATGAGACGCAGGGCCCGGGCGGTGACGTCGGCGCGGGCGTCCCACTCGGCGGATCCCGGCACCGCGTCCGGGCGGCACCGCTTGCAGGCTCGGAATCCGGCGGCCTGCGCGGCGGCGGCGCTCGGGTGAAAGGTGGTGTGGCGGGGATGCGGCGTCCGGGCCGGACAACTCGGCCGGCAGTAGATCCGGGTGCTGCTCACCCCCGTGAAGAAGCTGCCGTCGAACCGTGCGTCGCGGCTGGCGACGGCGGCGAGGCAGGTCCCACGGTCGGGCATCATGGGTCCATCCTGCGTGGCGCCGCCCCGGAGTTCTAGCAGGAATGCGACATTGCGGCGGTCAGTCGATCCTGCGCACCGATTCGCGCCAGATCAGCGGCATCGGCACCACTTGATGCGCCGGTGGCCGGATCTCGAGCAGCATCTCGATGCCGATGGCGGCCATCTCCGCGTAGGGAAGCCGCGCGGTGGTGAGGCCCGGCCGGTGATAACTGGCCACCTCTTCGTCGTCGAACGAGATCACCGAGACGTCGCCGGGGATGCTGAGCCCCAGTTCGGTGAGCGCCTGGTACGCGCCGAAGGCCACGTTGTCGTTCGCCGCGATGAGGGCGGTGAGGTCGGGCCGTTCGGCGAGCAGGCGACGGGTCGCGGTGTAGGCGTTCGTCGGCGTCCAGGGCTCGAAGGGCGCGCGGGCCGGCTCGACCCCGGCCGCGGCCAGGGTGGCGTGGATGGCCGCGAAGCGGACGCCGATCGACACCGTGGATCGCGGGTCGGCCGCGTTCACCGGGTCGATCTCTCCCAGGACGCCGATCCGGCGGTGTCCGGCGTCCAGCAGCGCCCGTGCCACCGTGGCGCCCGCCACACGCTCGGCGGGCAGGACGCCGGGGTGGCCCTCGCTCGTCGTGCCGTTGATGATCACCAGCGGCGTCCTGGCGGCCATCTCGGGGACGTCGATCATGCGCGCGGCCATGAGGGCGACGGCGATGCCGTCGACGCGGCGGTCGAGCATGGCGGCGATGGCGTCGCCGAGGGCGCCCGTCTTACCGCCCGTCTCGGCCATCAGCACCGTGTGGTCGGCCGCATCGGCCGCCGCGAGCGCACCCTCGATCATGCGGGACGCGTAGCGGGTGATCGTCACCTGGTCGCTGATGAAGCCGAGGGCGCGGGTCTTGCCCGACCGCAGGCTCTGGGCCGCCGGGTTGGGGCGGTAGTCGAGTTCGGCGGCCGCCGCCCGGACGCGCTCGGCGGTCTCGGCCGAGAGCCGCGACCCGGGCCGGTCGTTGAGGATGAGGCTCACCGCCGACTTCGACATGCCCGACAACGCCGCGACGTCGGCGAGGGTCGCGCGTCCGCCTCGTGACTTGGCCACGTTCCGCCTCCCTCCCCCGGTGCTGAACCATTTCAGCACAGACTCTTGTCGTCGGCGCACGCCGGGTGTTAGCGTGCGGGTGCTAAATCCATTTAGCACCTCCAGGGCAACCGTCCTCTCGCAAACCCGCGAGGGAGCGCGGAGCCCCATCCACAGGGAGCAACGAAGTGGTTGATCTCAGTCGAAGAGCCGTGATCGGACTGCTGGGGGCAGGTGCCATCGGCACGGCCATCTCCTGGCCCCGTCTCACCGGCGCAGACATACCAGGGCGCGGCCAAGACGCCCTGACCATCGCCCTCATGGGCACCGCAGCGGACGCCGCCGCACGGCAATCGATCGTCGACGGCTTCCAGAGGAAGCACCCGAACATTCCCGTCCGCCTCGTCGCGATCCAGGGCGCGGACTGGAGCGAGTACTTCGCCAAGATCCTGACGATGATCGCCGCCGGAACACCGCCGGACGTGGTCACCATCGCGACCGAGGGCGCCCAGCTCTTCGCGTCGCGCATGGCCTACCCGATCGACGAATTCGTGCAACGGGACGCCGACGAGATGCAGGACTACTTCGACGATGTCCATCCCTCGCTCGTCGAAGCGTTCCTGTACAAGGGCAACCTGTACAACGTCCCCGACAACTTCAACGCCGCCAACGTCTTCTACAACACCAAGGCGCTGGAGCGCTCCGGAATGGGACGCCCGGACGACAACTGGGAGGTCGAGGACTTCTTCGCGCTCGCGCGCGCGATGAAGCAGGGCTCCCAGGGCAGCTTCCTGCCGTTCTTCTGGAACAACCGGCTGTGGGGCGGCGCCGTGCCGTGGCTCTACGTCAACGACACCAGCATCCTCACCGAGGAGAAGGCGCCGGGTGGCGACTGGCTGTGGCAGCGGTTCTACCCGAACGAGACACCGCGCGGAGGCGGCTTCCTCTGGGAGCACGCCGACGCCGTCAACGACCAGACCATCGAGAGCTTCTCGGTGCTGCAGCGCCTCGTGTCCGAGGGCCTGGCCGCCAATCCCGCCCAGGGCGGCGGCAACGAACTCGTCGCGCTCTTCTCGACCGGGCAGGTGGGCATGACGCCCGCCGGCGGGTTCTGGGTGCACGGCCTCAACCAGGCCGGCGTGGGGAACGACGACTACGACGTCACGTTCTTCCCGAAGATGCGCAGCCAGCGGCACCAGTTCGGTGCCGCCGCGTACTCCATCATGGAGACGTCCCCCCGCAAGGAGGAGGCATGGGAGTGGCTGAAGTACGTCGTGTCGAAAGAGGGTATGCGACTCGCGCACCCCAACCCCGACTCGTCGCTGACGCGCCGCTCGCTGAACGACGAGCGGTACGGCGCCGGCGTCGGCCCCAAGCACTGGAACGTGTTCTACGACACGCTGGACAAGTTCCCCACCACCGGCCCCATGCCGGCCCCGCCGCAGCAGGCCGCCATCGAGTCGGCCCTCATCAAAAATGTGGTCACGACGATCACCAGCGGGCCGGACGGCGTCCGGCGCGGCCTGGAGACGATGCAGCGTGATCTTGAGCTCGCACTGAAGGGACGCTGATGTCCACCTCCACCACGCCGGCGCGCACCGCGACCCCGGCGACCAAACGCCCGACCAGAGACACGCTATCGCGCAAGAACGGCACCCTGATCTGGGTCTTCCTCGCCCCCACCCTGATCGGGCTCGGGCTGTTCAATTTCCTGCCGATCATCGGCTCGACGGTGCTGGCGTTCTTCCAGTGGGACGTCATCACCGCACCCAGGTTCGTCGGGTTCGACAACTTCGCCGCCCTGTTCGCGAACCCGACGGTGCGGGCCTCGTTCCTCAACACCATCGGCTTCGTCATCTCGGCCGTCCTCGTCCAGTTGATCGTCGCGCTGCTCCTGGCCCTGCTGGTGCAGTCGAAGATGCCGGAATGGCTGAGGGCGATCTTCCGCTCGGCGCTGTTCTTCCCGCTGATCCTGTCGGCCGCGTCCGTCTCGCTGATCATGGCCTACCTGTTCAACCAGGAGTTCGGCCTGATCAACCAGTTCCTGAGCCTGATCGGCGTCGGCAAGATCGGCTGGCTCACCACGGGCTGGGGGGCGAAGGCCGTCGTGCTGTTCGTCTACGTGTGGCAGAACTTCGGCTTCACGTTCCTGCTGTTCATCGGCGGCGTCGCGGCCATCCCCAAGGAGATCTACGAGGCAGCGTCCATCGATGGCGCCACCGGCTGGGCGCAGTTCAGGAACATCACGCTGCCGCTGATCAGCCCGACGATGCTCGTGGCGTCCGTGATGGCCATCATCAGCGCGCTGCAGATCTTCGACCAGCCGTGGGTGCTCACCCGCGGCGGCCCAGGAGACGAGACCCGGACGGCCGTCATGGTCATCTACGAGTCGGCGTTCCGCCAGCTCGACTTCGGCGGCGCCTCTGCCGTCGGCATCGTGCTGACGCTGCTGATCATGCTCGTGACCGGCGTCCAGTTCAAGCTCAGCCAACGCTACGTCTTCTACGGGTGAGGGGCGAGGAGAAATGACCATCGAAGCAGTCCAGACGCGCACGACACAGATGAAAGTCGCGTCCTTCGGTAAGTACGCCGTATTGGCCGTCGCCACCTTCCTGACGCTCGGTCCCGTGGTGTGGACCGTGCTGACGGCCCTCAACCCGACCGACCCCGAGACGCACGTCAGCACCGTCGGGCTGGGGGCGTTCGCCGACGTCTTCGTGAAGATCCCGGTGTGGCTCTACATCTGGAACAGCGTCCTGGTGACGGTCCTGGTGGCCGTCGGTCAGATGCTGAGCGCCGCGATGGCGGGCTACGTGTTCGCCCGCTTCCAGTTCCGCGCCAAGAAGCTGCTCTTCGGGCTGATCCTGGCGACGATGATGGTGCCGATGCAGGTCACGATCGTGCCCGTCTTCATGCTCATCCGGGGCATGGGCCTGGCCGACACCCTGATGGCGCTCATCGTCCCCGCCCTGCCGACCGCGTTCGGCACGTTCCTGATGCGCCAGTACTTCATGGGGCTGCCCGCCGAACTCGGCGAGGCCGCCGAGATCGACGGCGCGGGCCCGTGGAAGACCTTCTTCTCGATCTACCTCCCGCTGGCGACACCGGGGCTGGCGATCGTCGGGATCCTGGCGTTCAACTACCACTGGAACGAGTTCTTCCGCCCGCTGATCATGACGATCAGCGAGCAGAACTTCACCCTGCCGCTCGGCCTGGTCACCCTCCAGGGCAACCTGGGCACCGGAAGCGTGTCGACCGTCCTCGCGGGCGTCGTCATCTCGATGATCCCCGCACTGCTGGTCTTCTTCTTCGGGCAGAAGCCGCTGCGCGAGGGCCTGACCGCGGGCGTCGGAAAGTGACCGCCTGACACACCCGTGGGTGGGCGGGGCTTGCTGGACGCCGCTTCCGGCAAGCCCCGCCCACGCCTATCCTGAACCACCTTCCTCCTTCGCGACCTGAGAGCCATGACGACACTCCATTTCACGCCACCGAACCACTGGATGAACGACCCCAACGGGCTGGTCTGGCACGGCGGGCGCTATCACCTCTACTACCAGTGCAACCCGTACGCACCGGTGCACGCCGACATGAGCTGGGGGCACGCGTCCAGCACCGACCTGATCGCCTGGCAGCATCATCCAATCGCCCTGATGTGCACCGAAGAGGAGGAGATCTACTCGGGCTCGGTGGTCGCCGACCTCCAGGGCGTGAGCGGCTACGGCACTCCGGAGACCCCCGCCCTGCTGGCGTTCTACACGTCCCTGAACCGGCACACGCGCATCCAGGCGCAAAAGGTGGCCTCCAGCCTCGACGACGGCCTCACCTGGACGCAGCATCCGGGCAACCCGGTGCTCGACCGCCACTCGACCGACTTCCGCGACCCGAAGGTCATCCGCTGGGAGGGCCCGGACGAGTCGTATTGGGTGATGGCGACGGTCGAAGCGGTGGCCCGCGAGGTTCGCCTCTTCCGCTCCGACGACCTGCTCGCGTGGACGCCGCTGTCGGTGTTCGGACCGCTGGGCGCCACCGAGGGGATCTGGGAGTGCCCCGACCTGTTCCCGCTCGAGGTGGACGCCACCGGCGAGCGGCTGTGGGTCCTGCTGGTCAGCCTCTTCCCCGGCGGTGCCGCAGGCGGCTCCGGCACCCAGTACTTCGTCGGCCGCTTCGACGGCACCACGTTCACGCCGTTGCGGCGTCCGGGCGCCTCGCCCTCCGATGCCGCGTGGCTCGACCACGGCCCGGACAACTACGCGGGCGTGACCTTCGCCGGCCTGCCCGACGATCGGCGCACGCTGATCGGCTGGATGAGCAACTGGGTGTACGCGCGCGCGCTGCCCACGGTGCGCGGCACGCGCGGCATGATGACGCTCGCGCGCCGGCTCGGCCTCGTCCGGGACGCCACCTCCTGGCCCGTCCTCACCCAGGAACCGGTCCTGCCGTCCGGCCTGGACTGGTCGCCGGTGGCCGGTCACTGCACGATCCCGGAGACGGCGGTGGTGAACGTCACCCTCGACGCCCCGCCCGGCGCGCAGGCGTCGGTCCGGCTGCGAGGGCGCGCCGACGGCACAGGCGGAGTCCTCGTGCGCGTGACGCACGACGAGGTATCGGTCGACCGCCGGGCGGTGTCCGGTGACGTGCCCGGTTTCGCGGGCGTCGCGCGCGCGCCGCGGTTGCTGGGCGTCGATCACGCCGAGGTGCGCATCGTGCTCGCCGAGGCGTCCGTGGAGGTCTTCGTCGACGGCGGCACGTGCGTCCTGACCTGCCGCATCCTGCCCGAGCCGGACGCCGTGAGCCTGACGGTCCGCGCCGAAACGCCGGGAGCGGCGGTGAACGCGGTTCGCGTCGGACGCCTACCCTAGGATCGCCGCACACCTCACCCGGGCGGCGTTCGCGATCGGGCCCGACCGATCTCTTGTGAGTGAGCACTCACTCACCTATAGTGTCCCCTCGTGACACGAGCCAAACCCCTTCCCCTGGACCAGCGCCGCCAGGCGCTCGTCCAGGCCACCATCCCCCTGCTCCTCGAGCACGGGCTCGACGTGTCGACACGGCAGATCGCGGAGGCCGCCGGCGTCGCCGAGGGCACCATCTTCCGCGCCTTCGGCTCCAAGGACGACCTCGTCCACGCGGCCACGACCGAAGCGCTCACCCACGACGGACTCGGCGAAGCGCTCGCCGCGCTCCCCCCGGACGCCGACCTCGCCACGACCGTCGTCGCGATCGCCGCGGCCCTCACCGAGGGCATCACCCGGATGCGCACCCTCGTCGGCCTGTTCCACCACCGCGACTGGCACGCCCCCACCGCCGATCGCCTGCACGGCGACCACCCCGACGCGGGCCCCCCCGACGCCGCGCCGACCCACCCGCACGATCCACCTCCTGCCGACCCGGCGACATCCGGCGCCGACGCGTCCGACACCGGCGCGTCCAACACCGGCCCGCTGCGCTGCCCGCGCCCGAACCCCCGCTCGATCCACGAGCGCCTCGCGACCGACATCACCCAGGCGCTCCGCCCGCACGCGGACCAGCTGCGCGCCACGCCGCACGAGTCGGCGTCCGTGATCATCGCGCTCACGTTCGGCGCGCAGCACCCGATCGCCGGGCATCCGTCATTCTCATCGCCGGAAGCGCTGGCCGACCTGGCGCTCCACGGCCTGCTCAAGGAGGCCTGATGCTCCTCTCGACCCTCAAGACCTATCTCGCGCCCTACAAGGCCGCCATCGCGGCGGTCGTCCTGCTGCAGCTCATCGCGACCGCCGCGTCGCTCTACCTGCCGACGCTGAACGCCCGCATCATCGACCAGGGGGTCGCCAAGGGCGACACCGCGGCCATCTGGCCCCTCGGCGGCATGATGCTCGGGGTGACCCTGGCCCAGGTCGTCGGCCAGGTGTGCGCGATCTACTTCGGCGCCCGCACCGCGATGGGCTTCGGACGCGACCTGCGCGCCGCGGTCTTCGCCCGGGTGCTGACGTTCAGCTCCCGCGAGGTCAGCACCTTCGGCGCGCCGAGCCTGATCACTCGCACCACGAACGACGTCCAGCAGGTGCAGCAGCTGGTGATGATGACGGCGTTCATGATCGTGCAGGCGCCGATCATGATGGTCGGCGGCATCTTCATGGCCCTGCGCGAAGACATCGGCCTGTCGTGGCTGATCGCCGTCGCGGTGGTCGTGATGGGCACGATCATCGGCGTGATCCTGCTGCAGGCGCTGCCGCTGTTCCGGCAGATGCAGACCCGCGTCGACGCGCTCAACCGGGTGCTGCGCGAGCAGATCAGCGGCCTGCGTGTCATCCGCGCATTCGTGCGGGAACCCTACGAGGCGTCCCGGTTCAACTCCGCCAACCACGAGCTCACCGATACCTCGCTGAGGGTCGGACGCCGCATGCTCACCTTCTTCCCGATCGTGCAGTTCGTGATGACCGCCTCCAGCGTCGGCGTCATGTGGTTCGGCGGCCTGCGCGTGGAGGCCGGCGAGATGCAGATCGGCCAGCTGACGGCGTTCCTGCAGTACCTGATCCAGATCCTGATGAGCGTGATGATGTCGACGATGATGCTGATGATCGCCCCACGCGCCCAGGTGTGCGCGGTCCGCATCCAGGAGGTGCTGCGCACCTCGGCGTCCGTCGTACCGCCGGCGACACCCGTGCGCGAGCGGCTCACCCGCGGCGAGGTGCGCTTCGAGCAGGTCGAGTTCTCCTACCCCGGCGCCGAGGAGCCCGTGCTGCGCGACGTCTCGTTCACGGTCAGCCCGGGCGAGACCATCGCGTTCATCGGCTCGACGGGATCGGGCAAGACGACGCTGGTCCACCTGATCCCCCGGCTGTTCGACGCGACGGCCGGCCGCGTGCTGGTCGACGGCGTGGACGTCCGCGACCTCGACCCCGAGGTGCTGTGGGGCTCGATCGGCCTCGTGCCGCAGAAGCCCTACCTGTTCAGCGGCACGGTGGCATCCAACCTGCGCTACGGGAACCCCGACGCGACCGACGAGCAGCTGTGGCACGCCCTCGACGTGGCGCAGGCGCGCGATTTCGTCGAGGCGATGCCGGCGCGACTGGACGCACCCATCGCGCAGGGCGGCACGAACGTGTCCGGCGGGCAGCGGCAGCGGCTGTCCATCGCGCGGGCGCTGGTCGCGCGGCCGGACGTGTACGTGTTCGACGACAGCTTCTCGGCGCTCGACGTCGCGACGGACGCCCGCCTGCGGGCCGCCCTGGCGGCGGAGACGCGGGACGCGGCCGTCGTCATCGTCGGCCAGCGCGTCGCGACCATCGCGGGCGCCGACCGGATCGTCGTCCTCGACGCCGGACGCATCGAAGCGGTCGGCACGCACGACGAGCTGCTGGTCACGAGCCCGACCTACGCAGAGATCGTCGAATCCCAATTCAAGGTGGAGGCGGCAGCATGAGCACCCAGGAACGTCCCCAGGACACCGCGGAGGGCAAGGTCACCGAGGCGCCCGAGCGCCCCAAGCACGGCCCGCAGGTCCGCGGGCACGGCCCGATGGCGCACGGGCCTGCCGAGAAGGCGATCAGCTTCGGCCCGTCGCTGCGGCGGCTGCTCGCCACGCTACGACCCGAGCGCTCCCTGATCTGGGTGGTGGTCGCCCTCACGGGCGTCTCGGTCGTGTTCAACGTGGTCGGCCCGAAGATCCTCGGCGAGATGACCAACCTGCTGTTCGCCGGCCTGGTCGGCAAGAACCTGCCGGCGGGCGTCCCGCTGGAGCAGATCATCGCCGGCCTGCGCGCCGAGGGAAACGGCACCTTCGCCGACATGCTCGCCGCCATGAATCCGGTGCCCGGCCAAGGCGTCGACTGGGACTCCGTCGCGCGGATCGGCCTGCTCGCCCTCGGGCTGGCCGTCGCCGGCGCCCTGCTCATGTGGGGATCGGGCTGGCTCCTCAACGAGATCGTGCAGCGCTCGGTGTACCGGATGCGCGAGCAGGTGCAGGCCAAGCTGGACGGGCTGCCGCTGTCGTTCTTCGACCGCCAGCCGCGCGGCGAACTGCTGAGCCGGGTGACCAACGACATCGACAACATCGCCCAGTCGCTGCAGCAGACCCTCTCCCAACTGCTGTCGAACCTGCTGACGCTGGTCGGGGTGCTGTTCATGATGTTCTGGGTGTCGCCGATGCTCGCCTTGATCGCGCTCGTGGCCGTGCCGATCTCGCTGGCGGCGGCCACCCTCATCGGCGGACGCGCGCAGAGCCGGTTCGCGGCGATGTGGGCGTCCACCGGCGCCCTGAACGCCCAGATCGAGGAGGCCTACACCGGACACGCCCTGGTCAAGGTGTTCAACCGGTCCCACGAGGTCGAGACCGAGTTCGCGCGCACCAACGGGCAGCTGTACGAATCCTCGTTCGGCGCGCAGTTCATCTCGGGCCTGATGATGCCGGTGATGTTCTTCATCGGAAACCTCTCCTACGTCGCCGTCGCCGTGGCGGGCGGGCTGCGGGTGGCGTCCGGCCAGATGAGCCTGGGCGACGTGCAGGCGTTCATCCAGTACTCGCGGATGTTCACCCAGCCGATCACCCAGGTGGCCTCGATGGCGAACCTGCTGCAGTCGGGAGTCGCGTCGGCCGAGCGCGTCTTTCAGGTGCTGGACGCCGACGAGCAGATCCCGGACGCCTCGGGGTCGCTCCCGGAGCCCCTGACCGGGCGCGTGGCGTTCGAGGACGTCTCGTTCTCCTACTCCCCCGACAACCCGCTCATCGAGCACCTGTCGTTCACGGCCGAGCCCGGCTCGACGGTCGCGATCGTCGGGCCGACCGGCGCTGGCAAGACGACCCTGGTGAACCTGCTGATGCGGTTCTACGAACTGGATGGCGGCCGGATCGCCCTCGACGGCGTGGACATCGCGTCCGTGCCGAGGGCCGACCTGCGGGAGCAGATGGGCATGGTCCTGCAGGACACCTGGCTGTTCGGCGGCACGATCCGCGACAACATCGCCTACGGACGTCCGGACGCGACCGAGGCGGAGATCCGCACGGCGGCGACGGCCACCTACGTGGACCGGTTCGTGCATGCCCTGCCGGACGGCTACGACACCGTGATCGATGAGGAGGGCTCGAACGTGTCGGCGGGCGAGAAGCAGCTGATCACGATCGCGCGCGCATTCCTGTCGGACCCGGCCGTCCTGATCCTGGACGAGGCCACCTCGAGCGTCGACACGCGTACCGAGCTGCTGCTCCAGCGCGCCATGACCGCGCTGCGGGCGAACAGGACCTCGTTCGTGATCGCGCACCGACTCTCCACGATCCGGGACGCCGATGTCATCCTCGTCATGGAGGCGGGCCAGATCGTGGAACAGGGCCACCACGAGCAGCTGCTCGAGGCGCGCGGCGCCTACTGGGCCCTGTACCAGTCGCAATTCGCGGGGACGACCGACGACACCGAGGCCGCCTGAGGAGGGCCGTCGGTCAGCCGATCTGAGCGCCCACGAGCGTTCCGATGACGAACGTGACGCCCATCGCGAGCAGGCCACCGCCGATGTTGCGGACGATCGCGCGGGGCGCCGGGGCGTGCCCGGCGCGGGCGCTCAGGACTCCGGTCAGGAAGAGCGCGGCGACGACGGCGACGACCGTCACGGCCACGCGGGCGTCCTGCGAGGTGAGCACGATGGCGAGCAGCGGGATCAGCGCGCCGAGCGCGAAGGAGACCAGCGACGATGCCGCGGCCTGGGTGGGCGAGGTCAGCCCACCCGGGTTGAGGCCCAGCTCGATCTCGGCGTGTGCGGCGAGGGCATCGTGCTCGGTCAGTTCGCCGGCCGCCTCGCGCGCTGTCGCCTCGGTCATCCCCAGGTCGCGCAGCAGAAGGGCGAGTTCCTCGAGCTCCGCCTGCGGGCGGACGCGGATCGCTCGGGCCTTCTTCGCGAGCAGCGCGCGTTCGGAGTCACGCTGGGCAGACACCGACACGTACTCCCCGACCGCCATCGACAGCGCCCCCGCCACCAGGCCGGCGATGCCGGCCGCCGCCAGCGCGAACGAGTCGCTGGTCGCCCCCGCGACTCCCATGACGAGGCCGGCCGTCGAGATGATGCCGTCGTTGGCACCGAGCACCGCCGCGCGCAGCCGGTTCAGCGTGCTGGCGTGGGCCGTCGCATCGTGGTTCCGCACCTGCCGGACGCCGTCGCTCACCTCGGCACGGGCGTGGTCGATAGCCTTGGTCATGCCTCGATTGTGTCGCGCCAAACCAGCCGTGACAAGCAAGGACAGGCTCGCCTGCGCACCGTGAGAGGGGTGCGGATCAGGCGTCCGCGACCGCCTCGACGCCCGTCGTGACGCGGCGCAGCACCTCGGCGCGATCCGCATCGGACAGCCCCGTCAGGGACTCATTCACGGTGTCCACATGCAGGTCGACCCGGGTGCGCGCCGGACGGTACAGCCAGGCCCTGCCGTCGAGCGAGCGGGTGACGATGCCCTTCTTGGACAACCGGTCGAGCACGGTCATCACCGTCGTGTAGGCGATCGATCGAGAACGGGCGAGCTCCTCGTGCACGTCGCGCACGGACGTGGGCGCCTGACGAGCCCACAGGACGTCCATGACCGCCTGCTCGAGGTCTCCGAGGATGGGCATGGGCCCATCATAGACACAGACCCGTCCGACTACGACAGCAGGTAGTACATTCGGTGCGATCGAAGTTGGTCAGCACGACGGCCGGTAGTACATTCCGCGCCATGGGTGAAGTAACTCTCGCACGCTGGCAGTTCGGGATCACAACGGTCTACCACTACTTCTTCGTCCCGGTGACCATCGCGATGTCGATGCTGGTGGCGATCATGCAGACCCGCTGGTATCGCACCGGCGAGGACCGCTACCTCCGCCTGACGAAGTTCTTCGGCAAGCTCTTCCTGATCAACTTCGCGATGGGTGTCGTCACCGGCATCGTGCAGGAGTTCCAGTTCGGCATGAACTGGTCGGAGTACTCCCGCTTCGTCGGCGACATCTTCGGCGCACCGCTCGCCCTCGAGGCGTTGCTGGCCTTCTTCCTCGAGTCGACCTTCCTCGGCCTGTGGATCTTCGGCTGGGACAAGCTGCCCAAGAAGATCCACCTGGCGACGATCTGGCTGGCGTCCACCGGCACCCTGCTCAGCGCGGTGTTCATCCTGGCCGCCAACTCGTTCATGCAGAGCCCGCAGGGCGCCATCTACAACCCGATCACCGACCGCGCCGAGATGTCGGACTTCATCGCCGTGCTCACCAACCCGGTCTTCCTGGCCACCTTCCCCCACGTCATCTCGGCCGCCTACCTCACCGGAGGCGGCTTCGTGCTGGCGGTCTCGGGCTGGCACCTGGCGCGCCTCAACAAGACCGCGCGCACCGAGCACGAGGAAAAGGATCTGTCCGCCTACCGCTGGTCGGCCAAGTTCGGCGCCTGCGTGATGCTGATCGCCGGCCTCATCGTCGTCATCAGCGGCGACTTCCAGGGCAAGATCATGTACCAGGTGCAGCCGATGAAGATGGCCGCCGCCGAGGCCCTGTTCCACACCGAGGGCGGCGACGGCACGATGGCCGGGTTCTCCCTCATCACGATCGGCAACCTGGACGGCAGCAAGGAAGTCTTCACGATCAAGGTGCCCGGCGTCCTCGGCATGCTCGCCAAGGGCGACCCGTACGCCCAGATCCCCGGCATCAACGACCTGCGCGACGCCTACAACCGGGGCGAACTCCTCGACGAGAACAACCAGCTGCAGCAGGCCTACGCCGAGAAGCTGCGCACCATCGGCATCGACGACTGGGCACCCTACGTCCCCGTCAGCTACTGGACGTTCCGCGCCATGATGACCCTCGGCTTCCTCGGCATCGCGATCGGCGCCTACGCGCTGTGGGTACTGCGCAAGGGCCGCCTGCCGAAGTCGGGCATCGTGTGGAGCACCCTCATGGCAGGCGCGCTCCTGGCCCCCCTGTTCGGAAACAGCTTCGGCTGGATCTTCACCGAGGTCGGACGCCAACCCTGGATTGTCGCCGGGGTGCTGCCCACCTCCGCCGCGGTGTCGCCGGGGGTGAGCGCGGGCGAGGTCTTCGCGACCATGGTGCTGTACACGCTGATCTACGGCGCACTCGCCGTCGTGGAAGTCGGGCTGATGCTCAAGTACGCCCGCGCCGGCCTTCCGGCCGAGGTCCCGAACGTCGAAATCAAGGGTGAGGACGACGTCCTCTCCTTCGCGTACTGAGAAGGGGTACCCCCGATGCTTCCTCTGGCCATCGAACCCACCACCCTGCAGATCGTCTGGTTCTGCCTCATCGCCGTCCTGTGGACCGGCTTCCTCGTCCTCGAGGGTTTCGACTACGGCGTCGCGATGCTCATCCCGTTCCTCGGCAAGTCCGAGAAGGAACGCCGCGTCATCGTGAACACCGTGGGTCCGCTGTGGGACGGCAACGAGGTCTGGCTGCTCACCGCCGGCGGCGCCACCTTCGCCGCCTTCCCCGGCTGGTACGCCACGCTGTTCTCCGGGCTCTATCTCCCGTTGTTCGTGATCTTGTTCGGCCTGATCATCCGCGGCGTCTCGTTCGAGTACCGCGCCAAGCACCCCGACGCCCGCTGGCGCACGAGCTTCGACTGGATGGCCGCCATCGGGTCGTTCATCGTGTCCCTGGTCTTCGGCGTGGCCTTCGCCAACTTCATCATCGGCCTGCCGGTGGCACTCGCCGAAGGCAGCAACCACCTGCACGTCTACACGGGCGGATTCTGGGCGCTGTTCAGCCCCTTCGCCCTGCTGGGCGGCGTCGTGCTCGTCGTGCTGTTCCTGTTCCACGGCGCCAACTTCCTGACCCTGAAGACCAAGGGGGTCGTGCACGACCGCGCCAGGGAATTCGGTGCCAAGATCGGCCTGGTGGCCATCGCCGGCGGCGCGGTCTACCTGATCTGGGCGAACGCGGCCTACGGCTACGGCGTCCTCGGCTGGCTGCTCGCCGCCCTCGCCGCCGTCGGGCTGATCGCCAGCTGGTGGGCGGTCAGGGCCGGACGCGACGGCTGGGCGTTCGTGGCGACCACCCTGACCATCCTCGTGGTCGCCGTGTGGATCTTCATCCGGATGTGGCCGAACCTCGGCTTCGACAACTCCGCATCGAGCGTCCCGCTCGACCGCGTGACGGCCGCGTCCACCGAACTCACCCTCACGATCATGACCGGCGCCGCCGTCGTGTTCGTGCCGATCGTGCTGGCCTACCAGGCGTGGTCGATCTGGGTGTTCCGTAAGCGGATCAGCACCAAGAACATCCCCGACGAGGTCGTCACCGTCGCGTAGTCTGGCGGCGATGGCTACCACCAGGCGCGGCCCGATCGATCCTCGGCTGATCGGTCGGGCCGCGGTCACGCGCCGGTACCTCGCCGGCGGCGTCGGCGTCGGAATACTCACCGCTCTCCTCACCATCGCCCAGGCCTCGGTGCTGGCACGGGCCATCACGTCTGTATTCGACGCCGCCCCCGGACTCGACTACCTGACACCCACGGCGGGGACCGGACCGTGGCCAGACCTCGCACCGGTCGTCGCGCTCCTCGCCGCCATCTTCGGCGGCAAGGCCGTGCTCGCCTGGGTGAACACGCTGCTCGCCCAGCGCGCGGCGGCGTCCGTCAAGTCCCAACTGCGGCGCGATGTCGTCGCCGCGCGACTGTCCCGCCCCCTCGGGGACCACTCCACCGCGGGGCTGGTCACCCTCGTCACCACCGGACTGGACGCGCTCGACGGCTTCTACTCCAAGTACCTGCCGCAACTGCTGCTGGCCGTCACCGTGCCGGTGATCGTGGGCGCCGCGATCCTCACCGCCGACCTCACCTCCGCGGTCATCGTCGCGCTCACCGTCCCCCTCATCCCCGTCTTCATGGCGCTCGTCGGGTGGGCGACCGAAGCCCGCACCCAACGCCGCTGGGCCGCCCAGCAACGGCTCGCCCGCCACTTCGCCGACCTCGTCGCCGGGCTCCCCACCCTGCAGGTGTTCGGACGCGCCCGCGCCCAGGCGATCGGGCTGCGCAAGTCCGAGGGCGCCCACCGGCGCCACACCATGGACACCCTGAGGATCTCGTTCCTGTCCGCACTCGTGCTCGAACTCCTCGCCACCCTGTCGGTGGCGGTGGTCGCCGTCACCGTCGGGTTCCGCGTCGTCCACCACGACCTCGACCTCGCCACCGCCCTGTTCGTGCTGATCCTCGCGCCCGAGGTGTACCTGCCCGTCCGCCAAGTCGGCGTGCACTACCACGACGCGGCGGAGGGGATGGCGGCGGCGGAGGAGGCGTTTGGTGTGATCGATGGTGCGGTTGCGCTTGGCTCTGAAGGCGCAGGTGCATCGGGGGTTGCGCTTGACTCTGAGGCCGCAGGTGGATCGGGGGTTGCGCTTGGCGCGGTCGCTTCTCGTTCCCACGGGGCGGCCGAGGCCCCGGGCATCTCACCCTCTGGTGTCGAGCCGCCCCGTGGGAACGAGGGGCTTCGTAGTGCGCCTGCGCGCAACCCCCGATCCACCTCCTCCTTCGGCGATCACACCACCGCCTCGGGTCAAGGTGCGGGCCGGGTGGGTTATCGCGGGGCTGGGCGTGCTCCAGCGTCGGCTCGTGGCCCTGCGCTCGTGGTGGTCGACGGGGTGGGGCACACCTATCCGGGGGCGGACCGCCCGGCCGTTGCCGGGGTGTCCTTCGCGGTCGCCACCGGGGAGTTCGTGGCCCTGACCGGGGGGTCCGGCGGTGGCAAGACCACCGTGCTCAACGCGCTCATCGGGTTCTTGTCCCCCTCCGTCGGCGCCATCCTCGCGCCGCCACGTGCCGAGGTCGCCTACGTCGGGCAGAATCCCGGGATGATCGCCGGGACCATCGCCGACAACGTCCGCCTCGGCGACCCGGCGGCCGGCGACGCTACCGTCGCCGCCGCGCTCGCCCGCGCCGGCGCCGGCGGCATGGACCCCGCCCGCGGGGTCGGCGACGGCGGCGAAGGACTGTCGGCCGGT
This sequence comes from Propionibacteriaceae bacterium, assembly GCA_032229785.1. Taxonomy (GTDB): domain Bacteria; phylum Actinomycetota; class Actinomycetes; order Propionibacteriales; family Propionibacteriaceae; genus Propioniciclava. The sequence continues at coordinate 77,816 of JAVTWJ010000051.1, read as the reverse complement.
GAACGGCGCCGGGTGGCGACCGCCCGAGCCCTCGTCCGCATCGAAGCCGGCGCCTGCCTGCTGCTCCTCGACGAACCCACCGCAGGGCTCGACGCCGACGCCGAGGCGACCCTGCTCGCCGGCCTGCGCGACACCGGTGTCGCCGTGGTGGTCGTGTCGCACCGCCCCGCCGTGCTCGCCGAAGCCGACCGCGTGATCACGATCGGGGGTGCCTCGTGAAGGGCCCCCTAGCGCTGCTGCTCCGACTGATCGCAGCCACGCCCCGAGGGTGGGCGCGGCTCACGCTCGCGGTCCTGCTCGCCTTCGGGGCGTCCGCGGCGTCCGTCGCACTCATGGGCGTGTCCGGCTGGCTGCTGTCCCGCGCCGCCGAGCACCCACCCGTCATGTACCTGACCGCCGCCGCCGTCGGCGTCCGGGCGTTCGGCATCGGCCGCGGCGCGTTCCGCTACCTCGAGCGGCTCGTCGGGCATGACGTGGGCCTGCGCGTCCAGTCCGCGCTACGGCTCGAAACCTACGAAGCACTCGCGCGCACCACCCTGCTCGGACGCCGCCGCGGCGACCTGCTGACCCGGGTGGTCGCCGACGTGGGGGCCGCCCTCGACCTCGTGGTGCGCGTGCTGCTTCCGTTCGGGTCCGGGCTGTTCGTGCTGCTGGCGACCACGCTGATCCTGGGCCTGTTCTCCTGGCCCGCCGCACTCGCGATCCTCGGCACCGCCCTCGTCGGCGGCGTCATCGCGCCCTGGCTGGCCGCCGGATTGTCGGCGCGTCAGGACGCCGCGGCCGTCCCCGACCGCGGCGCGCTCGCCGACGTGGTGCACGAGATCGGCCGCACCGCCCCCGATCTGGTCGCCTACGGCGCGGACTCGGCCGCGCTCGACCGACTCCACGCCGCCGACGCCCGCCTCCGTGCCGCGGATGCCCGCGCCGCCTGGACCCGCGGACTCTCCACCGCGCTGCAGACCCTGGCCGCCGGCGCCGCCGTGCTCGCTGGGCTGGTCCTCGGCGCTGACGCCGTCAGGACCGGCGCGCTGGAACGTCCCATGGTGGCGGTCCTCGCGCTCACGCCGCTCGCGCTGCACGAGGTGTTCGCCGACTTCACCAAGTCCGCGCAGACCTGGACCCGCGCACGCGTCGCCCTCGCCCGCGTCTCGGAGATCCTGACGGCGCCGTCGGTGGGCGTCGGCGACCGACCTGGCGGCGGCGACGATCCGGCCACGGACGAGCCCACACCGTCACTCGCCGTGCGCGACCTGAGCATCGGCTGGCCGGGCGCGACCCCGCTGGCTTCGGGATTGACGTTCGAGATCCGGGGCGGCGAGCGGCTCGCGATCACCGGACCGTCGGGCGTGGGCAAGACCACCCTCGCCGCGACCGTGCTCGGCCTCATCCCGCCCGTCGCCGGGGAGGTCACGGCCTCCGGCCGCATCGGCTACCTCGCCCAGGACGCCCACGTGTTCACCACCTCACTCGCCGAGAACGTGAGGATCGGCAACAAACACGCCACCGACGAGCAGGTGCGCGACGCGCTCGCCCGGGTCCGCCTGCCGGAGGATCCCGGCCGCGTCGTGGGCGAACTCGGCGCGACGCTGTCGGGCGGCGAGCAGCGACGCCTGGCGCTGGCGCGGCTCGTCGTCGGCGACTACGGCGTGCTCGTGCTCGACGAGCCGAGCGAACACCTCGATCCCGAGACCGCCGCCGCGCTGCTCGACGACATCTGGGCGTCGTCCTCCGCGCACGCGGTGCTGGTGATCACCCACGACCCCGACGTGATCGCGCGCTGCGACCGCGTTCTCGCGCTCGGCTGACGCGTTCTCGCGCTCGGCTGACCCGTCGCGGTGGCATTTCGTCACACTCGATTTCGCGGACGCGCCGAAAACAGCAGTGCGACTGCGATTCCGGGCCGGCGCCCGCGGACGCGTGTGAAGAAATGCCACCCGGTGGCCGCGAACGCCGGCTGGGGTCACCTGGACCTGCGGCGCGTGGTTCGCCCGGACCGCCCCAGGAACTCCGACCGAGCCGAATCGCCTAGCGAGCGGCGCATTTAGGCATCGCAGACATGCCGTAATAGCGGCACCCCGCCGCTACTACCGGCAGTAGTATGGATCGAATCCGTCGACCAATGGAGGTTGCACTGATGGACCAGCCCACGCTCCGCGACATCTCCCATTTGCCCGATCTGGGATCCTCCCGAGGCCGTGTGGGCCCGGTGCGCGTGCGCATGCCGATCTACGTCGATCTCCTGCCGCCGTGCAACCAGGCCTGCCCCGCCGGCGAGAACATCCAGGAATGGCTGCGGCTCGTCAAGGCATCCGACGACCTGGGCGCCTGGCGGGAGCTGACCCGCAACAACCCGTTCCCGGCCATTCACGGTCGCGTCTGCTATCACCCGTGCGAAACGTCCTGCAACCGCGTCGAACTCGACGGATCGGTGTCGATCCACTCGGTCGAGCGCTATCTGGGCGATCTCGCGATCGAGAAGGACTGGCAGTTCACCCGGCCCGCCTACGAGTCCGGACGCCGGGTCCTCATCATCGGCTCGGGCCCCTCAGGGCTGTCCGCCGCCTACCACCTGCGGATGCTCGGCCACCAGGTCGAGATCCACGACGCGTCCGATCTGCCCGGCGGCATGATGCGCTACGGCATCCCGGCCTACCGACTGCCGCGCGACATCCTCGGCATCGAGATCGACCGCATCCGCAACCTCGGCGTCACCTTCGTGCAGAACCACAGCGTCACCGACCTGATCGCCGAGCGCGAGGCGGGCGACTTCGACGCCGTGTTCGTCGCCATCGGCGCCCACCTGAGCAAGCGGATCGACATCCCCACCCGCGACGCCGGTCGCATCGTGGATGCGGTGAGCTTCCTGCGCGACGTCGCCTCGGGCGGGACGCCTGCCATCGGGCGCCGCGTCGCCGTGTACGGCGGCGGCAACACCGCCATGGATGCCGCCCGCGTCGCCCGCAGGCTGGGCGCCGAAGAGTCCATCGTCGTCTACCGCCGCACCCAGCAGCAGATGCCCGCGCACGCAGACGAGCACGACGAGGCCGTCCGAGAGGGCGTGAAGATGAACTGGCTGCGTACGATCAGCGAGGTCGACGAGGGCGAGATGCAGGTCGAGATCATGGAGCTCAACGACGAAGGCAAGGCCGTCGGCACCGGGCGCTACGAGACGCTGGAAGCCGACACCGTCATCCTCGCGCTCGGCCAGGAGGCCGACTCGAAGTTCCTCGCCAAGATCCCCGGCATGGGGTTCGACGGCGACGTGGTACAGGTCGACCCGACCACCCTGATGACCAACGTGCCGGGCATCTTCGCCGGCGGCGACGCCGTCCCGTCCGAGCGCACGGTCACCGTGGGCGTGGGCCACGGCAAGAAGGCCGCCCGCATGATCGACGCGTACCTCCAGGGCCGCCCGGCCCTGCACGCCCCCAAGCACGACGTGGCCGGCTTCGACAAGCTCAACGTCTGGTATTGGGGCGACGACCGACGCGCCGCGCAGCCCGAGCTCGACGTCGAGCAGCGGCTCAACTTCGACGAGATCGTCGGCGGACTCAGCCCCGAGCAGGCGCGCACCGAGGCGTGGCGCTGCCTGTCGTGCGGCAACTGCATCGAATGCGACGGCTGCCTGGGCAGCTGCCCTGAGGACGCGGTGATCAAGCTCGGCAAGGGCCTGCGCTACCGCTACGACTACACGAAATGCACTGGCTGCGGCACCTGCTACGAGCAGTGTCCGGTCCACGCGATCGAGATGATCGCCGAGCGCTGAGCCGAAAGGAACCATCATGACGCGAGCGATCATCGACGGCAACGAGGCAGCCGCCTCCGTCGCCTACCGGCTCAACGAGCTGTGCTCCATCTACCCGATCACCCCCTCCTCGACGATGGCCGAGTTGGCCGACGAGTGGGCCGGACAGCAGCGCCTGAACGTGTTCGGCACGCTGCCGACCGTCGTCGAGATGCAGTCCGAAGGCGGGGCCGCCGGCGCCCTGCATGGCGCGCTCCAAGGCGGCGCCATGAGCACGACGTTCACGGCGTCCCAGGGGCTGCTGCTGATGATCCCGAACATGTACAAGATCGCCGGCGAGCTGACGGCCACGGTGTTCCATGTGGCGGCGCGGTCGCTGGCCACCCAGGGCCTGAGCATCTTCGGCGACCACCAGGACGTGATGGCCGTACGACAGACCGGGTTCGCGCTGCTGAACTCGGCGCACGTCCAGGAGGCGCACGACTTCGCCGCCATCTCCCAACTGGCGACCCTGCGCAGCCGGGTTCCGTTCCTGCACTTCTTCGACGGCTTCCGCACCTCGCACGAGCTCAACACCCTCGACATGGTCAGCGACGACGACCTGCGCGCCTACGTGCCCGAGGAGCTCATCCTCGACCACCGCCGCCGCGCGCTCTCACCCGAGCATCCCTACATCCGCGGCACCGCGCAGAACCCCGACACCTATTTCCAGTCCCGCGAGACGGTCAACCCGTTCTACGAGCGGGTGCCCGGCATCGTCTCCACCGCGATGGACGAGTTCGCCGCGCTGACCGGACGCCGCTACCACCTGGTCGAATACCACGGTGCACCCGACGCCGACCGCGTCGTGGTGATCATGGGTTCGGGCGCGCAGACCGCGATCCAGGCGGCCGAGCACCTCAACGCGCGGGGCGAGAAGGTCGGCGTGATCCAGATCCGGCTGTACCGGCCCTTCCCAGTGGCCGACGTGCTGGCGGCGATCCCCGACACCGTCACCAAGATGGCCGTGCTGGACCGCACGAAGGAGCCGGGAGCCGGTGGCGAGCCGCTCTTCCTCGACGTGTGCGCCGCGCTGGCCGAAGCCGTGGCGTCCGGCGGGCGGGCGACGCTGCCCCGCGTCATCGGCGGACGTTACGGCTTGTCGAGCAAGGAGTTCACCCCGGCCATGGTGGTCGGCGTGTTCGCCGAGCTGACCAAGCCGTCCCCGCGCCCGCGGTTCACGGTGGGCATCAACGACGACGTGTCGCTGACCAGCATCGACTACCCGGCCGATCTCGACGTCGAATCCGCCGACACCCGGCGCGCCGTCTTCTACGGCATCGGCTCCGACGGCACCGTGGGCGCCAACAAGAACACGATCAAGATCCTCGGCGGCATCGACGGCGTCTACGCGCAGGGCTATTTCGTCTACGACTCGAAGAAGTCGGGATCGCGGACCGTCTCGCACCTGCGCTTCGGGCCCGAGCCGATCACCGCGCCCTACCTGATCAGCAAGGCCGACTTCATCGGCGTCCACCACTGGTCGATCCTCGAGCGGGTCAACGTGCTGCGGTACGCCCGCGAGGGCACGGTCGTGCTGGTCAACGCACCGCACCCGCCCGAAGAGCTGTTCGCGCACCTGCCCGAGCCGATGCAGCGCACGCTCATCGACCGACGCTGCGAGCTGTGGACGATCGACGCCAACACGGTCGCTCGCACCGCCGGCATGGGGAATCGCACGAACACGGTGCTGCAGACCTGCTACTTCGCCATCTCGAAGGTGCTGGGACGCCAGGAGGCGATCGCGAAGGTCAAGGAGTCGATCCGCAAGACCTACGGACGCCGCGGTCCCGACGTCGTCGCCAAGAACGAGGCGGCGGTGGACGCCGCGATCGAGTACCTGCACCGGGTCGAGGTGCCGGACGCCGTGGCGTCGTCGGTGCCCTTGCTCGCGCCCGTCCCCGCGGACGTGCCGGCCTTCGTCCGCGACGTGACCGCGAAGATGCTGCTCGACGAGGGCGACGATCTGCCCGTGTCGGCCCTGCCGGTGGACGGCACCTACCCGTCCGCGACGACGAAATACGAGAAGCGCAACATCTCCGACCTGGTCGCCGTGTGGGATCCCGAGGCGTGCATCCAGTGCGGCAACTGCGCCTTCGTGTGCCCGCACTCGGTGCTGCGCGCGAAGTACTACCCCGAGCAGGCCCTCGAGGGGGCGCCCCGCACGTTCCAGACCGCCGAGCTCAACGCCGCAGGCCTCCCTGGCGCCCGGTACACCTTGCAGGTGTACGCCGAGGACTGCACCGGCTGCTCGCTGTGCGTCGAGGCCTGCCCGGTCAACTCCAATGACGGACTCGGCCGCAAGGCCATCAACCTCGAACTGGTCACCGACCGCGAACCGACCAGGCAGAACGTCGCCTTCTACGAGAAGATCGCGGTCAACCTGCGCAGTCGCGTCGACTTCGGCACGGTGCGCGGCGTCCAATACCTGGAGCCGCTGTTCGAGTTCTCCGGGGCATGCTCCGGGTGCGGCGAGACGCCCTACCTGAAGCTGCTCAGCCAGCTCTTCGGCGGACGCGCGACCGTCGCGAACGCCACCGGCTGCAGCTCGATCTACGGCGGCAACCTGCCGACCACCCCGTGGGCGCGCAACAAGTACGGACGCGGCCCCGCCTGGTCGAACTCGCTGTTCGAGGACAACGCCGAGTTCGGTCTGGGCCTGCGGCTGGCCGCCGACCTGCACACGTCGCGGGCGCGGACGCTGCTGGAGCAGTTGCGTCCCGAGATCGGCGACGACGGCCTCATCGACGGCGTCCTCGACAACGAGCAACGCCATGAGTCCGACCTGTCGACGCAGTTCCGCGCGGTGGAGGAGCTGAAGTTCCTGCTGGATGCGATCCCCGGACCGAAGGCGTCCGACCTGCGCTCGATCGCCGACCACCTGCTGCGCCGCTCGGTGTGGATCGTCGGCGGCGACGGCTGGGCCTTCGACATCGGCTCGGGCGGCCTCGACCACGTGCTGGCCTCGGGCCGCGACGTGAACGTGCTGGTACTCGACACCGAGGTGTACTCGAACACGGGCGGCCAGGCGTCCAAGGCGACGCCGATGGGCGCCGTCGCCAAGTTCGCCTCGGCGGGCAAGGCGACCCACTCGAAAGACCTGGCCATGCAGGCGATCGCCTACGGCAACGTGTACGTCGCCCGGGTGGCGATGGGCGCCGATCCGCAGCAGACGCTCAAGGCGTTCCGCGAGGCGGAGGCCTACGACGGCCCGTCGCTGATCCTGGCCTACAGCCACTGCATCGCGCACGGCATCGACATGAAGAAGGGCCTCGACCAGCAGTACCTCGCCGTCAACTCGGGCCACTGGCCGCTGATGCGGTTCAACCCGGTGCTGCGCGCGATCGATCGGAACCCTTTCCTGCTCGACTCGCCGCGTCCGCGGATGAGCCTGCGGAAGTACCACCACAACGAGTTGCGGTTCCGGATGCTGGAGCGGACCAATCCCGATGCCGCCGAGCGGATGCTGGAGTTCGGCCAGCTCGAAGTCGACCGGCGCTGGCGCGACTACGAACAGATGTCGATCCGGACGGCGTCCGAGTTCGCCGGCCGCGTGAAGGAGTGAGCATGGACCTGACCACCACCTACCTCGGTTTGGAACTGGAGCATCCCCTCGTCGCGTCCGCGGGACCGCTGACGCAGACGGTGGAGGGCGTCCGGGGACTGGCGGACGGCGGAGCGGCGGCGATCGTCCTGCACTCGCTGTTCGAGGAGCAGCTGCGGGCCGAAATCGCCCGCGACGAACAGCTGTTGTCGGCACACGAGGACTCGTTTCCCGAGGCGCTCGACTACTTCCCCAGCGCACCCGTGACCACCCGGTCGGCGGCGTACAGCTACCTCTCGCTGGTCGAGCGGGCGTCGAAGGCGGTCGACGTGCCGGTGATCGCGTCCCTGAACGGCTCCAGCCTGGGCACCTGGGTCGAGTTCGCCCGCGAACTGGCGGATGCCGGGGCGTCCGCGCTCGAGCTGAACATCTACATGGTGCCGGGTGACGTGAAGCAGACCGGCGCCCTGGTCGTGAAGCGTCACCTCGAGATCGTCTCGGCGGTCACGGACGCCATCTCGATTCCGGTCTCGGTCAAGATGTCCCCCTTCTTCGGCTCGGTCGGGAACGTCGCCCTGCAGCTGGTGGACGCCGGGGCGTCCGGCCTGGTGCTGTTCAACCGCTTCCTGCAGCCCGACGTGAACATCGAAACGTTGCGCACCGACGCGGCGTTCGAGTTGTCGACCCCGCAAGAGGGGCGCCTACCGCGCACCTGGATCGCGTCGCTGCGCAACCAGACGGACGTCTCCCTGGCCGGCTCGTCGGGCGTCGAGTCGAGCGAGGACGTGGTCCGCTACCTGCTCGCCGGCGCCGATGTCGTGATGACGACCGCCGCGCTGGTCCGGCACGGCCGCTCCTACGCGCATGAGATGCTCGGCGGTCTGCGGGCGTGGATGGTCCGCAAGGGATTCGTGTCGCTGGAGCAGGTGCGCGGCATGCTGGCGGTGCCGTCGATCACCGACGGCGAGTCCGCGGGGCGCGGTGGGTATGTGGCGGCCATCCAGGCCGCCAAGGAGCGCTACGGCGCCTTGTGACCGGTGGGCGGGGCGCCGCGTGACCGGTGGGCGGGGCGCCGCGTGACCGGTGGGCGGGGCGGACGCTCCGTGGCGCCTTGACGCGCAACCCCCGCCCGCGGGTTTAGGCTGGCGGGAATGGACCAGCTGCCGATTCACCCGCCGCTCGCGCACCCAGGGGCCGTCCGCGAACCCCTGGCCGCGGGGGCGTCCGAGGCGTCCGAGAGCGGGACATCACGGCGTCCGCTGCGTGTCGCGCTGTTCACCGACAACTATGGGCCGAGCCCCAGCGGCGTCCTCTACGCGGTGCAGTTCCTGGAGCGTCAGCTGCTCGAGCAGGGATTCGAGGTGCAGGTGGTGGCCCCGGCGTGCTCCGGGCCGAACCCGTACCGGGGTCGGCCCGGCCGCACCGAACTGCGCCTGCCGTCGATGAAGCTGCCCGGCCTGCCGATGTCCGTGGCCAACGGTCGCCGATTCGAGCGCGCCCTCGACGGCTTCGCCGCCGACCCGCCCGACGTCATCCACGTCCAGGGCCTGGGGACCGTCGGCATGCTCGGGGTGTGGGCGGCCGACCGCACGGAGCGCCCGCTGATGGTGACCTGGCACACCGACTTCGCCGCGTATGCCGACTACTACGCGGCCATGACGCCCTTCCTGGACGCCTACTACCGCCTGGTGAAACTCACCACGCAAGGCATGAAGCGTCCCTCCCTGCGCGACATGCGGCGCTGGATGAAGATCCGGCCGCTGAAGCGGGGCATGTCGCGACGCTCGCTGATCAACGCCGCCCGCGACATGCTGGAGGCGTCCGAGATCGTGACGACGCCGTCCGATAAGACCGCCGCCCGCGTGCGCGAGCTGACCTCGGTCGCGCGCCTGCGCGTCGTGCCCAACGGGGCGGACGCCCTGCCGGAGGGCCCGCCGCTGCCGCGAGGCCCCGGCCCGCGCATCGTCTACGTGGGCCGGATCGCGCCCGAGAAGAACATCGGGCTGCTCCTGGAAGCCTTCGGTTGGGTGCGAGAAGAGATCCCGGACGCCGAGTTGATGATCGTCGGCGACTGGCACAAATCGGGCACGCTGCGGCCGAGACTGCAGCGGGCGCGCGGGCGCGCGGGCGTGATCCTGGTCGGCGAGGTGCCGCGCGATGACCTCGGTCCCTACTACGCCTCGGGCGACGTGTTCGCCTTCCCGTCAGACACCGACACCCAGGCGCTCGTGCTGCACGAGGCAGCGCACGCGGGTCTGCCGATCGTGACCATCGACCCCGAACTGCGGCTCGTCGTGGACGATGGCGTCAACGGCCTGGTCACGCGTCCCACCGCCGAGGCGTTCGCGCGGGGAATCGTCACCATGCTGGCCCGGCTGGAGGATCCCGCGTTCAAGGCCGCCGCGCAGGCGCGCTCGCGCGAGATGGCGTCCTGGTGGACGATCGAGAACCAGACGCGGACGATCGTCGAGCTGTACCGCGCCCTCGCCGACGGACGCCCGATCGAGGAATCGCTGACGGCGATCCCGCCGGCGGCCGACGGCACCTGGACCGACGACGCCTGACCTGGTGGTCAGGCCGATTCGGGACGGAACCGGCGCAGCAGCAGGCTGTTCGCGACCACGAAGACCGAGCTGAACGCCATCGCCGCTCCGGCGATCATCGGGGTCAGCATGCCGAAGGCCGCCAGCGGGATCGCCGCCACGTTGTAGGCGAACGCCCAGAACAGGTTGACCCGGATCGTGCGCAGGGTCGCCCGCGACAGGCGGATGGCGTCCACGGCGAGCATCAGGTCCGAGCGCATCAGGGTGATGCCCGCGGCCTGTTTGGCGGCATCGGTCCCGGATCCCATCGCGATGCCCAGGTCGGACGCCACGAGCGCGGCGGCGTCGTTGACGCCGTCCCCGACCATGGCCACCTGACGTCCGCCGGCCTGGAACTCGGCGATGGCGGTGACCTTGCCGTCGGGGCGGACGCCGGCGCGCACCTCGTCGATGCCGACGGCGGCGGCCACCGCTCGCGCGGCACGCTCGTTGTCGCCGGTGAGCAGCACCGGGGTGAGGCCGAGTTGGCGCAGGCGGCCGATGGCCTCGGCCGAGGTGTCCTTGACGGTGTCGGCCAGCGCGACCACACCGACGGCGGCCATGGTGGTGGCGGCGGTGGTCGTGGTCGGGGAGGTGATGGTCGCGGCGGTCGTGGTCGCGGCGGTGGTGGCGCGCAGCACGACCACGGGGGTCTCGCCGCGGGACTGGGCGGCGTCCACGGCCTCGGCGAGCGCCGGGGACAGGGCGCCTGCTGCGTCCGGTCGAACCACCTGCACGCCGACGCCGTCGACGCGGGCACGGACGCCCTCGCCGGGCACGTTCTCGAACGCGTCGAGCACGCCCAGCCCGGCACCGGCGGCCGCCACGACGGCTTTGGCGAGCGGGTGCTCCGAGCCGGACTCGGCGGTGCCGGCCCAGCGCAGCAGGTCGGCGTCCGTGACGCCGGGCCCCGGAGTCAGGCCGACGACCCGCAGGTCGCCGCGGGTGATCGTCCCCGTCTTGTCCAGTGCGATGGTGCGGATGGCGCGCGCGTGCTCGAGCACGTCGGGACCGGCGATGATCACGCCCATGCGGGCGCCGCGTCCGGTGCCGACGAGCAACGCGGTGGGCGTGGCCAGGCCGAGGGCGCACGGGCAGGCGATGATCAGGACGGCGACGGCCGCGGTGGCGGCGAAGACGACCGATTCTCCGGCCACCAGCCAGCCCACGGCAGTGAGCGCGGCGATCACGAGGACGACCGGCACGAACACGCCCGAGATGGTGTCGGCGAGCGCCTGGACGGGCGCCTTACGGGTCTGCGCGTCTTCGACCATGCGGGCCATGCGGGCGAGTTCGGTGTCGGCGCCGAGCGCGGTGGCGCGGACGACGAGGCGTCCGTTGGTGTTCACGGTGGCGCCGACGACCTTGTCGCCGGGCGCTTTATCGACCGGCACCGACTCGCCTGTGATCATCGACTCGTCGACCGCGGAGGCGCCCGTGACGATCACACCGTCGGTGGCGATCTTCTCGCCGGGTCGGACGACGATCTCCTCGCCGAGGGCGAGTTGATCGATCGGGATCGACACCTCGGCGCCGCCGCGCAGCACGGTCGCCCGGGTCGCCCCGAGCGTGAGCAGGGCACGCAGCGCTTCGGACGCCTGCGTGCGCGAGCGCGCCTCGAACCAGCGTCCGGCCAGCAGGAACGTGATGATGCCGACGACGGCCTCGAAGTACACCGAGGCACCGTCCGAGCGGCCGAGCGTGAAGGTGAACGGATGCGTGTAGTGCCGGCTGCCGGCGTGGGTGAAGAACAGCGCCCACAGCGAGTAGAGGTAGGCGGCGGTGGTGCCCAGCGAGATGAGGGTGTCCATGGTGGTGGCGCCGTGCCGCAGGTTGACGAACGCCGAGCGATGAAAGTGGCGACCGGCCCACAGGTAGACGGGGGTGGCGAGCGCCAGCGAGACCCACGTCCAGCCGGGGAACTGCAGCGCCGGGATCATCGCGATCGCCATGACGGGAACCGCCAGGACGGCGGCGAGGATGAGGTCGCGTTTGAGCATGCCGGCGCGGTCGGGTTCGGGCTCGGTGGGGTCGGGCAGCTTGGCGCCGTAGCCGGTCTTCTCGACGACGGCGATGAGGTCGTCCACGGTCACGCCGGTCGGCGCGAGGATCGTGGCCCTCTCGGTGGCGTAGTTCACCGAGGCGCTCACACCGTCGACCTTGCCGAGCTTCTTCTCGATGCGGGCGGCGCACGAGGCGCACGTCATGCCAGAGATGTCGAGTTCGATCGAGGCGCGCCGGGCCTGGTCGGGAGCGAGGGTGAGGCCGGTGGTGGGGTTGGTCGTGGTGGTGAGGTTGGTCGGGGTGCGGGTGGCGGGGGTAGACATCGGGTCCTCCTAGGTGCGGAGGGCCGGTGTGTGGTCGCGGACGCTTCGAGGGCGTCCGGCGAGGACGAACCGGCCCTGGCGAGGGAACGGGCTGCCGGCTGGGGCACGGGCCCCAGCCGACTCCCGCGGGCGTCAGGCGACGGTGTAGTCGCCGGCCTCGGCGACGGCCTCGACGATGCGGTCGAAGTCGACGGGGGCATCGGACACGACCTTCAGCGCGCCGGACTCCAGGTCGACGCTCACCGCGGTGACGCCGGGGATGGCGGCAACCTCTTCGGTGACGGCGTTGACGCAGTGGCTGCACGTCATGCCGGTGACGGTGTAGGAGGCGACGGCGCCCTCAGCGGACGCCTGGCCACAGGTGCAGGGCTGGCCCTCCTGGCACCCGCAGGTGCAGTCTGCACCGCAGTCACAGGTTGCCGGCTGGGGCTCCGGTGCAGCGTCCTGGTGTCCGCCGCAGCCGCAGCCGCAGCCGCCTCCGGTGGCCTTGGTGTCCTTGATGGTGAGGTCGACCATTGTTCGTTTCTCCTTGTCGGTGGTGAACGGGTTAGCTTCGGACGAGGCGCGCGATGGCCTCGGACGCCTCTTGGATCTTCTCTTCGGCGGCGGCGCCGCCCTCGCGGGCCGCGGCGACCACGCAGTGCGCCATGTGATCCTCGAGGAGTTCGAGCGCGACCGCCTGGAGCGCCTTGGTCATCGCCGAGACCTGCGTGAGGATGTCGATGCAGTACTTCTCCTCCTCGACCATCCGCTGCAGGCCGCGGGCCTGACCCTCGATGCGGCGCAGGCGCCGCAGATAGTTGTCCTTGGCGGTGATGTAGCCGTGCTGGTGCGCCTCGCCCCCGTGCGAGCTGGAGTCGCCCCCGTACGAGCTGGAGTCGACCCCGTGAGTGCCGGGGTCGGCCGCGGGCGGGCTGGCATCGACGGTGTGCGGGCTGGGGCAGCAGCCGGACGCATCACCGGCACCCAGTGCCCGCGCGTCGTCGGGGACGGTGGTGGTCGCCTCGCTCATTTTTCCTCCTCGTACGCCTTCACTATACCCCCTCCGCGACTACCCCATGGGGGTATGTCGCGGACGGCGGGCGATGGCCCGGCCTCCCCCCTCGCCAGGACGGCGCCTGTGGACAAATTGCGGACAAGTCATCCGGTTAGCCCGCTTTCCACCGCGCACGCAACTTCCGGCCACCGCGTCTCATAGTTGCAGCCGCCTCTCGCAATTCACAGATCACACGGCCATCGCCCCTAGTCAGCGCGATGTTCCGGCGACGTCAATTTCGTCGTCCCCAGATCGTCGGCGTGTCGCACACAGGCCGCCCGCCGTACATCCACAGCCATCCCCAGGTTATCCACAGGCGTGCGCAATGCTCGGTTTGGCGGACATCGAAGATGGGTCTACCGTCGGGGCCCAGCACCGTGGGGGCGGGGCCAGGCTGGCGCTCGCCGGGCGCGAAGGGGCGCTGGCGAAAACGTCGGATGCCGCGTCTAGGGTGGCGTACGAGGTGGAGAGGAGAGCGTGCGATGTCGGTGGATCAGCGGGTCGAATGGTCGAGCGATGCGGTCGCCTTCGAGCGCTCCTCGCCTTCCGGCGACCGGACGCCTCCGCAGGACTTGGCGGCCGAGCAGAGCGTGCTGGGTGCGATGCTGTTGAGCAAGGATGCGATCGGCGAGGTCACCGAGGTGCTGAAGGGCCGCGACTTCTACCGTCCGGCGCACGAGTTCATCTTCGACGCGATCATGGATCTGTACGGCGGGGGCGAGCCGGTCGACGCGATCACGGTGGGAGACACGCTGGGCAAGCGCGGCCAGATGGCGCAGATCGGCGGCCCGATCTACCTGCACGACTTGGTGTCGTCGGTCTCGGTGACGGCCAACGCGGCCTACTACGCCGAGATCATCCGCGACAAGGCGATCCTGAGGCGGCTCGTCGACGCGTCCATGAAGATCTCGCAGATGGGCTATCAGGCCGAGGGCGACGTCACCCAGATCGTCGACCGCGCGCAGCAGGCGATCTACGAGGTGGCCGAGAACCGAGCGGCCGAGGACTATCAGCCTTTGTCAGAGCTCGTCGAGGTCACCCTCGACGAGATCGAGGCGCTCACCCAGCACGGCCAGATGGCGGGCGTCCCGACGGGCTTCATCGACCTCGATCACCTCACCAACGGCCTGCACGCGGGCCAAATGATCATCATCGCCGCGCGTCCGGGCATGGGCAAGTCCACGCTGGGGCTGGATTTCGCGCGGGCGGCGTCCATTCGCAACGGGCTGTGTTCGGTGTTCTTCAGCCTCGAGATGACGAAGTCCGAGATCGTGATGCGTCTCATGTCGGCCGAGTCGGGGGTGCCGCTCAACGCGATCCGCAAGGGCGACATGAACGAGGAGTACTGGCAGCGCATCTCGAACAAGACCGCCCAGGTGTCCCGGGCGCCGCTGTTCATCGACGATTCGCCGAACCTGACGATGATGGAGATCCGCGCCAAGGCACGTCGGCTCAAGCAGCGCCACGACCTGAAGCTGGTCGTCATCGACTACATGCAGCTGATGACGTCGGGCAAGAAGGTCGAGTCGCGCCAGATCGAGGTGTCGGAGTTCTCCCGGCAGATCAAGCTGCTCGCGAAGGAGCTCGAGGTTCCCGTGGTGGCGTTGTCGCAGCTCAACCGCGGCCCCGAGTCGCGCCAAGACAAGAAGCCGATGCTGTCCGACCTACGCGAGTCCGGCAGCTTGGAGCAGGACGCCGACGTCGTGATCCTGCTTCACCGCGAGGACGCCTACGACAAGCAGTCCGAGCGCGCCGGCGAGGCCGACTTCATCATCGCCAAGCACCGCAATGGCGCCACCGACACCCTCCCGGTCGCTTTCCAGGGGGCGCTGAGCCGCTTCGTCGACATGCAGCGATAGCCAGGCTTCATCGCCTTGAGCTCACCGCTTGTTCTCCTGGATTCGGATCAGGTTGCCGGCCGGATCGCGGACGGCGGCATCGCGCAGACCGTAGTCCTGCTCGATCGGCTCCTGGACGATGTCGGCGCCGCGGGCCTCGAGCTGGGCGAACGTGGCGTCCAGATCGTCGGCGGCGAGGTTGACCCCGAAGTAGCCGCCCTTGGCGACGAGTGCGATCAGCATGGAGCTCTCGTCCTCGGAAAGCCCGTCGCCCAGGCCGGCCGGGTGGAGCACGATCGCGGTGTCCGGCTGGTCCGGCGGGCCCACCGTGATCCAGCGCATGTTCTGGTAGCCGACGTCGAGGCGCACCTCGAAGCCGAGCACGTCGCGGTAAAAGGCGAGCGACGCCTCCGGATCGGTGTGCGGCAGGAAGCTGGAGTGGATGGTGAGGTTCATGCCGTTCACGTTAGGTCGCCCCTTCGCCCGGCGCTTCTCGATTCCTGACCGGTCTGGTGACCTGCTTCGCGATGCACGCCAGCATGCCGGGCCGGAACGGCACGCCCCGGTCGCGGTACACGCTCGGCGGCACCCCGACGAGTTCGGTGAACCGGGCGCTGAACGTGCCGAGCGACCGACAGCCGACCGCGAAGCAGACTTCGGTCACGCTCAGGTCGCCGCGGCGCAGCAGCGCCATGGCGCGCTCGATGCGGCGGGTCATCAGGTACTGGTAGGGGGTCTCGCCGTAGGCACGACGGAACTGTCGGCTGAAATGCCCGGCGGACATGTGCACCCCGCCCGCCAGTGACGGCACATCGAGCGGCCGGTGGTACTCGCGATCCATCCGGTCCCGGGCGCGGCGCAGTAACGCGAGGGTCTCGAGGTCGCGCCGGTCCGCCATCAGCCGATGATGCCACGGGCACCCGCGGCGGGGTCACCCCCGACACCACGACAATTCGTCACACGCGTTTCGGGGCGCTCCGCGCGATTCGCAGTCGCACTGACGTTCTGGCGGCCTTCCGGAAATCGAGTGTGATGAAATGCCGCCTCGGGCACGCCCACCCCGGTCGGTTCGACCTCCGCCCACGAAACGCGGCCGCGCCCTGTGGCCCGCCCACCCCTCTCAGGGCGCCGGGGGCGGCGGCGTGCTCGGCGCGACCACGGCCGGCGTCTCCCCCGTCTCGCTGACCAGGGTCTTGCCGGCGGCGTGCCAAGCGAGGGTCCCGCCGACGACGTTGGCGACCTCGACACCGCGGTCGGCGAGGAACTCGGCCGCAGCCTGCGACCGGACGCCCGAGCGGCAGACGACGAGCAGCGAGCCGTCCACGTTCGGCACCTCGGCCAGCCGCGCGCGGAGTTCGCCGAGCGGGATCGAGACCGCACCCGGGGCGTGCCCGGCCTCGAACTCGTTGGTTTCGCGCACGTCGAGGATCACGGCATCCTCGCTGACGGTGCGCACATCGATCTGAGGGATTTGGGTTTCGGCCATGCTCCAGTCTCACCCCGCGGACGCTCTCACGGCATCCGAATCGCGCAACAGTCCGAACCGACGACCGCGTCAGCGCGCCGCCGCGTGACACGTGCAGTGGGGACCGCACTGGCAGTCACCGCACAGACAGTCGCCGCCCGAGCGGCATGCGCACAGGTGGACGTCGACGCCGTTGACGAGGCGCTCCCCCAGGTCGGGTTCGACCACCGTCAGCAGCCGCAATCCGCGGTTGACGACCGTGGCCCGGTCGAGCCACGCCGAGCAGTCGGGGCAGTCGCTCAGATGCGCCGCGATGGCCGGAATCGGCAGCGAAGGCTCCTCGCCGTCGAGCATCGCCGACAGCGCGTCGCGCCATTGCTGCTCGGTGAGGGCGGATTCCATGGCGTCAGGGTACGCCGAACGGCGTCCCCGCGCGGACGCCGAACGGCGTCCCCGCGCGCCGATCCGTTACGGTGACCGGGTGACCGACGAGCTGACCCGACTGGCGCTGGCTGCCGGACGCGGCGACCGCGCGGCGCTGACGGCGTTCATCCGCCAGTCGCAGGCGGACGTGTGGCGGTTCGTGGCACGGGCGGCCGGCACGCAGATCGCGGACGACCTGGCCCAGGAGACCTATCTGCGGGTGATCGGCGCGCTGCCGGCGTTCGAGGGACGCTCCAGCGCCCGCTCGTGGCTGCTGTCGATCGCGCATCGCGTCGTGGTCGACCGCGTCCGGTACGAGGTGGCGCGCCCCCGGCTGGTCGGGATGGACGCCGCCGATCTGGACGCCCTGGCCGTCGGAGTGTGCGATGCGACCGGCCGGGTCGAGGTCGAGCAGGCGCTCGCCGCGCTCGCCCCGGACCGGCGCATGGCGCTCGTCCTCACGCAGCTGATGGGGTTCAGCTACGCCGAGGCCGCGGAGATCTGCGCGTGCGCGGTGGGCACGATCCGGTCCCGGGTGGCGCGGGCGCGCGCCGACCTGGTCGCGCAGGTGCGCGGGAACTTCCAGCTGGCGGCGTCCGACTAATCGGGTGAGCGGGATCGTCCCGCACAGGGTCCCGCACAGGGAGGTCGCGGTGTTCACCTTCGACGCCACGCCGGTCACGTTCGTCGGTCTGCTGGTGCTGTTCGCGGGGAGCACCGCGTGGTCACTGTACGAGGCGACGCGCCCGCAGGATCGGCGGCATCGGGTCTCACACGTTCTTCATCTCGGCATGGCGGTGGTCATGCTGCTCATGGTCGCGCGCCCGACGTGGGGTGCGGTGACGGCGCTTGCGCCCACACCGGTGTGGGTGGTCGCGTTCGCCGTGGCCACCGGCTGGTTCGGGTGGCTCGCCTCGGACGCCGCGCGGGCGTCCGAGGGTCACGGACGCCGGCACTACGCCGGGCACACGCTGATGTTCGCCGCCATGACGTGGCACCTGGCCGCGATGGCGACGAAGATGGCAGGGATGTCCGCAGGTACGGCGTCCTCGCCCGGTAAGAGGACGACGGGACAGGGTGCGGCGGGGCCCGACATGACGGGGCACGCGCACGGGGCGGCGACGACCATGCCTACGGGCGGCGGGATGGGCACCGACTGGATGACCGCGCAGAGCCAGCCCGGCGGCGTCCTGTGGTGGTTCGCTCTGGTCGGGCTGCCGTTGATGGCCTACCTGCTGGTCGCCGCGCTCGCGGCCCTCCGCCGGGCGGTCGCGGCAGCCCCGACGCGGGCGGGCGTGCTGGTCGGCAGCGGAGGGCGGTCCTGCGACGACGGGCGACCGACCGGTCTGGCGACATCGCGGATGGCCGCGGCGTCCGAGTTCGCGATGAGCTTCGGCATGTTCTGGATGAGCACCGGATTACTGGTCCCGATCCTTCCGTTCTTTTCGTTGTTCGCCTTCTGACTTGTCACGATGAGGGGAGCCGTCCTCCAGGATCCATGCAGGCGGGCGTCAACTGCTGAATCGGTCACCGCGCTGGGCGACGTTTCGCTCCCGTCGCGGACGCGCCGGGTACGGTGAGGCAGGCGTCCAGATAAGGGAGTCCCGCGATGATCACGACCGCCACCGAAGCCGATGCGCTCGGACGGCTGTACGACGGCGTCCTCCGTCCGAGCTTCCCGCCCACCGAGCTGGCGACCCGTGAGGAGTTCGTCGCCGGGGGTTCGTCCGGCAGGTTCGACGTGCTGGGCGCCTACGAAGACGGGGCGTGCGTCGGGGCGATCGTCGGCGAGCGTTTCGGCGGCGTCATGCTCGTGGTGTGGCTGGCCGTCGGCGGGGCCGCCCGCGGCGGCGGAACCGGATCGTCCCTCATCGCCGCCGGCCTCCAGCGATGGATCGCCTTGCCAGGCGTGTGTCTGGTGCTGGGCGAGGTCGAACGCCCCGACCTGTTCGAGGCGCACCCCGAGCACGGCGATCCTGCCCGCCGCCTGGCGTTCTACGCCCGCCTCGGCGCGGGCGCACTCACCCTGCCGTACTACCAGCCGCCGGCGGGCCCCGGCATGCCGCGCATTCCCGGCTTGTTGCTGGCCACGTTGGCGACGAAGAACGCCGCTCCCCTGCCGAGGCCGTTGAGCACCGAAGAGACGGACGCCGTCCGCGACTACCTGCTGACGGTGATGGGCGAACCGAAGCAGGAGGACGCCGAGACCGCGGCGGTGTTCGCGGCGGTGGACGATCCCGCACTCCTCCGCCTGCTTCCGTTGGCGGACTACACCGAGGTCCCGCTGCCGCGTCGCGGCTGATCCAGCTCACCGAGCCGTCCTGCGCTGAGCTCAAAGAGCTTCGGGTACCCTGCGCACATCAGACGCTGCGGCCCTGCGCCAAGCAGGGGTGATCCCTTCCAAGTCTGGACTTGGCACACCTTCCCCGCCTCTGCGGGGCCTTTTTGCGTTCCATTCTTAACTTCCAAGTATGTACTTGTGTACGCGAGGACACGGCACTAGGGTCCAAGAAGGGGACGGCTCCATGCAACCCGGAGCCACTGACGATTCTGGTGAGGCAACGATGTGGTCTGAGGCAGCACGCTCCGTGTGGGGCAAGCTTGATCGCGAAACGAACGCGTGGATGCCGCTGGTGATTCACCTGGAGGACGCCCACGCCGTGGCGGGCATCCTCTGGGACGAGTTCCTTCCGCGCTCGACCAAGCAGTTGCTGTGCGAACTGCTTCACATGACCGACGAGGAAGGGCGAGCGCTCGCCTCCTGGTTCGCGGGGGGTCACGACCTGGGAAAAGCCTCCCCGGCCTTCGCCTACAAGGCCGCGGGGGCCGGCGCCTCTTTCGTTCTCGATCGGATGCGGGACGCCGGTCTTGCGGTTGACATCATCACGAGCAGGATCGGACATGCGACCGTCGGGCAAGTCGCACTGACGGAGTGGCTCATCACCCGACACCACTTCAGCCCGGCCACGGCCAACAGCTGGAGCTGTGTGATCGGCGGACACCACGGTCGCAACCCCACGTCCATCGAGGTAGGCAGCGCCAGGCACAGCCGCCGCGAGATCGGCACCGGACGATGGGTAGCGGTTCGAGAAGAGATCCTCGACACCATGACCGCGCGTACGCCAGTCCTCCGCATCGGGGACTGGAGCACCCGAAGGATTCCAGTCCCTGCGCAAGTGCTGTTGACTGCGATCGTCGTGATGGCCGATTGGATTGCCTCCAACCAGGACTATTTTCCCTATGGCGACGCGACCACCTCAGCCCGGAGGGCCGACGCCGCCTACGAGCGGTTGGGACTGCCAGGCCCCTGGCAGCCAGAGCTTCCCGCCGACCCACTCCAGCTCTTCCGCAATCGCTTCCCGTCGCTGGGCAAGGCCCGCCCGCGCCCGATCCAGGAGGCGCTGCTCCAGTCGGCACTCGCCTGCGAATCTGGTTCTTTGCACATCGTCGAGGAGGCGATGGGCGCCGGCAAGACGGAGGCGGCGCTGTTGGCGACCGAGGCATTGTGCGCGCGGTTCGGCCACGGCGGGATGTTCATCGGACTACCAACCATGGCCACCGCCAATCCGATGTTCGAGCGCACGCTCAACTGGCTCACCACTGCGATCGGTCAGGACAACGCGAGCGTGGCGCTCGCGCACGGCAAGGCCGGCCTCAACGAGCGATACGCCGAGCTGATCAGGCAACCCTGGCATGGACACATCCACGACGAGGACGGCAGCGATCGAGGCCAGGCCATCGCGAACTCATGGCTGCGCGGACGCCGCAAAGCAGGCCTCTCCAGCGTGGTGACCGGAACCATCGACCAGTGCCTCTTCCTCGGCCTGAAAGCCAAGCATGTGGCGCTACGCCACCTCGCGATGGCGGGAAAGGTGGTGGTGATCGACGAGGTGCATGCCGCCGACGGCTACATGCGCGAGTACCTGAAGCGAGTACTCACTTGGCTCGGCGCCTACAGGACGCCGGTGATTCTGATGTCCGCAACGCTTCCGCCTCAGCAGCGAGACGAGTACGTGAGCGCCTACGCCGCAGGTCGGGAGGACTACGAACTGATCCCGACCAGTCACTCGGACGCCTATCCACGGATCACTCGCTACGACGGCACACTCACCGACGTGCCCGTGCAGGCGGCCGATGCGACGACGAGTTCCGTCTCCATCAAGCACATCGACGATGACCCACGGACACTGGCGTCGCTCCTGAACGAGTTGCTTGCGGACGGCGGTTGCGCAGGCATCATCTGCAACACCGTCCGCCGGGCGCAGGACATGTACCGGTCGCTCCGTGAGCGATATGGCTCCGACGTCGTGCTCATGCATAGCCGCTTTCTTGCGCCCCACCGCGCGACCAGAGAACGTCAGCTCGTCGCTCAACTCGGACGCGATGGGGCGAGGCCCCAACGCCTGATCGTCGTCGGCACACAGGTCCTCGAGCAGTCTCTGGATGTCGACTTCGATGTGATGGTCACCGATCTGGCACCCATCGACCTCGTCCTCCAGCGCACTGGACGCCTTCATCGTCACGCGGGTCGTACTCGGCCTCGCCGCCTGACCTCGCCTGTCTTGTATCTGCGCGGGGTGGAGGACTGGACGACCGAACCACCCGTCGCCGTCCGTGGATCCCGAACCATCTACGGCGAGGCATCTCTCTTGCGCGCGGCTGGGGTGCTTCGCGGTCACGACGCCATCCAGCTTCCGGCGATGATCCCGTCGCTCGTCCGACAGGCGTACGACCCGACCTTCCGCCCTCCCGATGGCTGGGAGGAGCGATGGAAGTCGGCCGACGACACGGCCCGTCGAGCACAAGCGACAGCAGCACATCGCGCTCAGACCTACCTCCTGGCTGAACCGTCCACTCCGATCAACCTCACCGGCTGGCTGGATGTCGACGGCGGGGATCCGGAACTCGACGAGACGAAGGGCCGCTCCCAGGTCCGCGACTCGGAGGATTCACTCGAAGTCATCGCGCTCTGGCGCGATGAGGCCGGACACCTCCGCCTCCCCGGCTGCGCACCCGCTCACCCAGGAGCCTTGATCCCCGAGGGACACCCGTGGGGGCTATCCGGCGAGGAGTGGTCGATCGCGAAATCCATGGCCGCCTGCACCATCTCTCTACCGATTCAACTCACCAACGAGCGCGTTATCGAAAAAGTGATCGCGAATCTTGAGCGATCCATCGATGCGTCGGGCTGGCAGAAGTCATCATGGATCGCAGGACAGCTCGTGCTCGCCTTCGACGCTGAGGGTCGCGCACGGGTGGCCAGCTACGACCTGCGCTACAGCGACGATGAGGGCCTCCTCGTCACCGAGTCAGAGGAAACGCCATGACTTCACCGTCTTCGTTCAACCTGATCGACGAGCCATGGGTTCGCGTCCGCACGCTCGACGGCCTCGTCGAAGAGCGCTCCCTCCGAGACGTGTTGGCCAACGCGTCCGGCCTGCGAGGCCTCGCCGGAGAACTGCCGACTCAGGACGCCGCCATCCTCCGGCTGCTTCTTGCCGTCATCCTCGGCGCCACGCGTCCGGCACGGCCACGTGGTGACGCCCAGGCCCTCGCTCAGTGGGACAGCTGGTGGTCGAACGGGGCCATCCCGATGGAGGTCCTGGATGCCTACCTCGCATCAGTCCGGGGGAGGTTCGAGCTCTTTGACCCTGAAGCGCCGTTCTTCCAGGTCGCCGGCCTGACGACAGCGAGCGGCAGAACGTCGGGCCTCACCAAGCTCATCGCCGACTTCCCCGACGGGCACCCCTTCTTCACGACCCGCGGCGGCGAGGAAATCACCTCCATCAGCCCCGCCGAGGCAGCCCGTTGGCTGGTGCATTGCCAGGCGTTCGACCCCTCCGGAATCAAGACAGGCGCGGTCGGAGACAGCCGAGTCAAGGGCGGAAAAGGCTATCCGTTCGGATACCCGGCGTGGGCCGGCAACCTCGGGTTGATCATCGCCGAGGGCGACTCGTTGTTCGAGACCCTGCTGCTCAACACCCCGTGGCGCACGTCCGGCCCGGAGGATCGACCGGTGTGGGACCGTCTGCCACTCGGCCCGGACGTCGAGGTCCCAGAACACCTGCCACGGGGGCCTGCCGACCTGTTCACCTGGCCTTCCAGGCGCCTGCGACTGTTCACCGCGGACGGCCAGGTCACTGACGTCCAGATTTCCAACGGAGACAAGCTGACGCCGAAGGACCTCTTCCGGTACGAGTCGATGAGCGCCTGGCGGTACAGCAAGAATCAATCCAAGGGCTCTGACAAGGTCTACATGCCCAAGCTTCATGACCCGTCGAGACGGATCTGGCAAGGCCTGGGATCCGTGCTGGTGAACTCGGCGTCGCCCCAGGACCAGATCGCAGCACCGGCCATTGAGTGGCTGGCCACGCTTCGAGGCGAAGGTGTCCTGTCCGACACTCAGGTAGTCGATCTGCACGTCGTGGGCCTCGAGTACGGAACCCAAAACGCAGTCGTCGCGGGCGCCATCGACGATCGGCTCACCGCATCGGTCGCGGCGATTACCCATCCCGATCTCGCCGTCGCCGCCATCAAGGCCGTCGAGCGGGCCTCGCAAGGGGTGATCGCCCTCGCCAACCTCGCGGGCAATCTCGACCGCGCGGCTGGCGGCGATGGGCTTGCCCGCGAGCGCGTGTTCGAGAGGGGTTACGCACTCCTGGACTCACCCTTCCGACGCTGGATCCGCAAGCTGACCGACCCCGACAAGCTCGCCGAGCTGGATGCGGCGTGGGACGACAGCGCCTCGTCATTGATCAGGACCGCGGGGTACTCGCTGCTCGCCGACGCGGGTCCTGCCGCTTTGGTGGGCAGGGTCGTAGCCCAGATCAATGGGGAGACGCAGCAGCTTGACGCCGGACTCGCCCAGATTTGGTTCAACGGGGCGCTGGCCAAGGCCTTTCCGTTCAGGACTCTCCCAACCGAGGTGAAACGATGACAGAGAACGCAACCGTGAGCACCCGTGAGGCACTCTTCCAGACGGCCACGGCCAAGGTGAGGTCACTTCAAGAGCGGGTGCTGTCAGACCATGCGGGCGCCGTCGCCACTCTGGCGCGCCTACGCCGTTGCGATCCAGCAGAAGTGGGCGCCGATCCTGCGACATGGCAGGTGGCCCTCGGAGACCTACCCGACGCCTTGGTTGAGTGGCATGGCAGGCGGACCGAGAATCCGACGCCTGCGGAGGAAGCGCTCCACGCCACGCTCGTGCTGTACGCGCTGCACCAGCAGAGCAAGGACGAAGGCGTCCACCGGCCCACCACTTCGTTCGGCCGGGCAGTCGGCTCGCTTGCTCGCCAACGCGCCATCGACGAGGAATTCGACCAAGCGACCGTGGCGCGCCTGCACCAGGCCGCTCTGGCCGGCACGTTTGAGGGCCATGTCCACCACTTGAAGGGGCTGATCCAACTCATGCGGGCAGAGCAGCCGGCGATCGGGTTCGACTACGGCCTTTTCGCGCTCGATCTCTGGCAACTCGCCGACCCTCACCGCGACTCTCGCCGGGTCATCGCCCGTTGGGGCCGCGATCTTCATCACCGACCTGCCAAGCCCGAATCCACCAACGAGGAGACGAAATGACCCTCCACATCGACATCCACGTCCTGCAATCCGTGCCGCCGAGCAACATCAATCGCGACGACACCGGCAGCCCCAAGACGGCCGTCTACGGCGGCGTGCGGCGGGCGCGGGTGAGTTCTCAGGCGTGGAAGCGCGCCGCCCGTCAAGACTTCAGCGGCCTGCTCGACGACTCGCAGTTGGGCGTCCGTACGAAGCGCGCCGTCGAGCTGTTGACGCAGCGGATCATTCAGATCGAGCCTGATCTGGACGCCGAGGCGGCCACGAACCGTGCCATCGCAGCGCTGGAGGCCGCCAAGCTCAAGGTGAAGGCCGGCCGCAAGCCCAAGGAGGGCGAACAACCCCTCACGGAGTACCTGATCTTCTTCAGCAACGTCCAACTCGACCGTTTGGCGCTCCTCGCGGCTACGGCGCCGGACGGCAAGGTCAACGGTCGGGAGGCGAAGGAAGCCCTCAATCAGGCTCACAGCGTCGATGTCGCGCTGTTCGGACGCATGGTGGCAAACGACGCAGACCTCAATGTGGATGCGGCCTGCCAGGTCGCGCACGCGCTGAGCACGCACGGCATCGCCACCGAATACGACTACTACACGGCGGTGGACGACAAGAACCCTGGAGACGAGACTGGTGCCGGCATGATCGGCACGATCGAGTTCGATTCGGCCACCCTCTATCGCTACGCCACCATCAACGTGGACTCGCTGAAGGAAAACCTCGGCGACGCGACCGCTACGGTGCGGGCCGCCGAGGCCTTCCTCCGGTCCTTCGTGACGAGCATGCCGACCGGCAAGCAGAACACGTTCGCCAACCGCACCGTGCCGGACGCGGTCGTCGTCATGGCCCGCGAAGACCGGCCGGTCAACCTGGTCGGCGCCTTCGAGGAGGCAGTCAAATCTCGCGACGGATTCGTCAAGGCGTCGTGCAAGGCACTCGCCACCCACGCCAACGAGGTTGTCACCGCGTTCGGAGACGCTCCGACCGACACATGGATCACTCGGGTCGGGGAGCGAACAGACGATCTCACCTCACTCGGCGCGGCCATTGCGTTCAGCGACCTCGTCGAGGGCGTCGGTCAGCGCGTGCTTGCGGCGGTGACGGAGGAGCCGTGACGGTTCTGTTGCTCCGATTGGCGGGGCCACTTCAGGCCTGGGGCGATTCAAGCCGCTTCACCCGGCGAGACACCCGGATGTTCCCGACGAAGAGCGGTGTTCTCGGGCTCCTGGCTGCCGCCGACGGACGCCGACGCACCGATCCGATCGAGGATCTGGCACAGTTGCGATTCGGCGTCCGCGTCGATCAACCGGGAACACTCCTCCGCGACTTCCAGACGGCCATCAACTGGGACAGTGGTGATTCAATGCCTCTGTCATATCGGTACTACGTGGCCGACGCCGTGTTCGTCGCGGGCGTCGAGGGCGACGCTGCACTGTTGGAAGCCCTGGCTGATCGTATCCGGCGTCCTCGCTTCCCGCTCTATCTCGGCCGCCGGTCATGCCCTGTCAGCGATCCGGTGTTCCTTGGGCTGTCCGAGGAATCGCTGGAGGAGTCGCTCCGCCATCACGAATGGATGGCAGCACCTTGGTTCCGGCGAAGGCAGCCGACCGTAATCGACCTCGAGTTGTACGTTGACGCTGATGGGAGCGGCGACCACCCGGTGGAAACGCGTCGCGACGTCCCGCTCAGCTTCGCAACAGAGCGCCGCGAGTACGGCTGGCGTGAGATTGCTCATCTTGAGCCCCTCATCAGACAGAACCCCGATGGGCGTCCTCCGCTCGTGTCAGCCGGTCCTGACTGGCTCGCTGCAGTGGAGGAGTCCTGATGTATCTCACACAGATGCCGCTCAACCCTGCGCGCCGTTCCACGCGAGAGATGCTCGCCTCACCCCAACGGATGCACGCGGCCGTCTTGTCGGCGTTCGTCCCTGGAACCTCCGAAGCGGGACGTATCCTGTGGCGCCTCGATCGCCCCGAACGGCACCGCCTCGATCTCTATGTCGTGAGCCCTGCCGCTCCGTCACTGGAGGGGATGTCCGATCAGGCTGGGTGGCCTAGCCAGCCTGTCTGGCGCACGGCCGACTATCGACCGTTCCTCGAACGTCTCGAACGGGGCCAGAGATGGATTTTTCGGTTGCGCGCGAATCCGATCAAGAACGTTCGTGCAGAGCCGGGCGAACGCGGACGCCGACGCCCGATCGTGCGAACCGAGGAGCAACTTCAGTGGCTCATCGACAAGGGCGAGCGTTTAGGTTTCCGAATCAGCCCAGGTGAACACGGTCCTAATGTCCGCGTGAGCGAACAAGCGAGGGACCGATTCGACCGGCGTTCCGATGGCGAGCGACGCACAGTCACGCTCCAGGCGGTCACCTTCGACGGCGTCCTCGAGGTTGCAGACCCTAGCGGCCTCCGTAACGCACTCCTGTCCGGGATCGGAGCCGGAAAGGGATACGGCTGCGGCCTCATGACTTTGGCTCGCCTGCCATGAAACCCATCCCGGGAACACCGCCCTCAGAAGTAGGTCAACTATCACGCGTGACTGATCGGATCACCTTTCTCTATCTTGAACACGCGATCGTGCATCGCGACAGCAACGCGATCACCGTCAAGGACGAACGGGGGGTGATCCACGTTCCCGCAGCCACGGTGGCGTCGGTCATGCTCGGCCCCGGAACCACCATCAGCCACCAAGCGATGATGTTGTTGGCCGACAGCGGCGCCTGCACGGTGTGGATGGGTGAACAAGGCGTCCGCTACTACGCGCATGGCCGGCCACTCGCGCGCACGACCCGCCTGCTCGAATCCCAGGCTCAGCTGGTTGTGAACCAGTCGAGCCGCCTCCGGGTTGCTCGCGAAATGTACGCCATGAGGTTCCCGGATGACGACTGCGCGAACCTCACCATGCAGCAGCTTCGTGGTCGCGAAGGGGCGCGCGTCCGTCGCCTGTATCGCGAACACGCCGCCAGTCAGGGGGTCGAATGGAAGTCTCGCCACTATCGGCGGGACGACTTTGCCGCGAGCGACGAACTGAACATGGCCCTGAGCGCCGCAACTGCCTGCCTCTATGGCGTCGTCCATGCAGTGGTCGTAGCTCTTGGCTGTTCACCGGCGCTCGGCTTCGTCCATACGGGCCATGATCGTTCGTTCGTCTTCGACATTGCCGACCTCTACAAGATGGAGCTTGCAGTGCCGGTCGCGTTCAAGGTCGTGGCGGGAGGAAGCGAGGATATTCCTGCTGATGTCCGACGAGGAATGCGGGACGCGATACACGATGCGCACCTTCTCGCTCGTTGCGCTCAGGACCTTCACCGACTTATGGGATCCGACGGCGAGAGGGACGCAGACTTCACCGTCGAGGTCGTGGAGCTTTGGGATACGAAGGGTCGTGTCGCGGCGGGGCAGAATTTCAGTGACGAGGTGCCGCCGTGGTAGTGGTCGTGCTCACCGCATGCCCAGCCGGCCTCCGTGGACACCTGACGCGCTGGCTGCTGGAGATCAGCCCTGGGGTCTACTGCGGTCGCGTGGGCGCTCGCGTTCGCGACCGTTTGTGGGCGCAGATCGTCGAGATGTGCAAGGACGGCCGCGCCGTCATGGTGTTCACCTGCAAGGGAGACCAAGGCTTGGGCTTCCGCGTGCACCGGCATGACTGGGAACCTGTCGATATGGACGGCTTGACCCTCATTCGGCGTCCGGGCGCACCATCCGCGCAACCACCCATACGGCCAGGCTGGAGCAACGCCAGCCGCCGACGTCACGCACGAAAGTGATATAGATTACCGTCCGGAGCTCCCAAACGACCTTGTCATGAAGAGTCCTCCCCGCGCACGCGGGGATGAGCCCTGCGGGAACTGCTGGGCGGTGAACTCGATGGAGTCCTCCCCGCGCACGCGGGGATGAGCCCTGGGACGAACTCCGCCTCAAGCTCGTATGCACGTCCTCCCCGCGCACGCGGGGATGAGCCCGAGGCGGCCGCCAGCGCGGCCACCGTTGCGGGGTCCTCCCCGCGCACGCGGGGATGAGCCCTCGCGTGCCTTACAGTAGAGACATGAACAACGGTCCTCCCCGCGCACGCGGGGATGAGCCCTCGGCGGCGTGGGCCTTCTCGCCGGAGAGGCTGTCCTCCCCGCGCACGCGGGGATGAGCCCCACGTCATCGACTGGGACGCCGAGGACCGCGGGTCCTCCCCGCGCACGCGGGGATGAGCCGGCGTGGGCGAAGAGGCTGAAGCAGGCAGATCGGTCCTCCCCGCGCACGCGGGGATGAGCCCATCACCGAGGACTCGTGGTCGAGCATCCGGCAGTCCTCCCCGCGCACGCGGGGATGAGCCGTACTCGCCATCGTGGACGAGCTGGCCGACGTGGTCCTCCCCGCGCACGCGGGGATGAGCCGAGGCCGTCGAGGTTGAGCGGCGCCGGGAAGGCGTCCTCCCCGCGCACGCGGGGATGAGCCGAGCCTCCATGCCGCTGGTGGAAGCTGATCTGCGTCCTCCCCGCGCACGCGGGGATGAGCCGGGTGACGAGGCGATCATCCTGCGTGACCCGGAGTCCTCCCCGCGCACGCGGGGATGAGCCGGACCACCACGTCTCGGCGGTCCGGTCCACCACGTCCTCCCCGCGCACGCGGGGATGAGCCGTCGTGGAAGATCTGCCAGGTCAGCGATCAGGAGTCCTCCCCGCGCACGCGGGGATGAGCCCGGGCGCATCCTCTACCAGGACGCGGGCGTCAGCGTCCTCCCCGCGCACGCGGGGATGAGCCCGTCTATCGGCGCGTCATGGCGTACCGGGTCGCGTCCTCCCCGCGCACGCGGGGATGAGCCCTGGTATGTCTGCCTTTTCGTCCGCAACCTGGGGTCCTCCCCGCGCACGCGGGGATGAGCCCGAGGCAGATCGCGCACGGATGTCCGTCGGCGTGTCCTCCCCGCGCACGCGGGGATGAGCCGGGCCTCTCGCCGGTGAGCCTGTTCCGGTTGCAGTCCTCCCCGCGCACGCGGGGATGAGCCCCGACGGCCTCGTCCTGGAGGTCCACATCGCCGGTCCTCCCCGCGCACGCGGGGATGAGCCCGCCCGCGGCGGCGATCGCCGCCGGCACACTCCGTCCTCCCCGCGCACGCGGGGATGAGCCCCAGACGGGTGGGTGCATGATCTGAAGCACGGCGTCCTCCCCGCGCACGCGGGGATGAGCCAACGCGCTCGACCAAGTGGACGAGCTTGACTTGGTCCTCCCCGCGCACGCGGGGATGAGCCTGAAGCCGGGCATGTCGAACGCCGAATCGCTGAGTCCTCCCCGCGCACGCGGGGATGAGCCGCGCCTCAAGCAGCTGGCCAACACCGCCGCCGGGTCCTCCCCGCGCACGCGGGGATGAGCCGCTCAAGGATGGCGCCGGTCGCTACCTGTTCGAGTCCTCCCCGCGCACGCGGGGATGAGCCCATCGTGCCGGGCAAGCTCCTCACCGATCCCGCGTCCTCCCCGCGCACGCGGGGATGAGCCGTCTTTCAGCGGCCTGATGAGCAACCTCGGTGCGTCCTCCCCGCGCACGCGGGGATGAGCCGATTCGGCGTCCGCTCGGCGATCCGGGCAAGGAGTCCTCCCCGCGCACGCGGGGATGAGCCCGCAACCACGGTCACGTCGCAGGGGGTCACGGTGTCCTCCCCGCGCACGCGGGGATGAGCCGAATGCCGAAGGCCGTCGCCGTGGCGCGGCACCGTCCTCCCCGCGCACGCGGGGATGAGCCGTCGCCCAGGGTGAGTTCGTCCTCGGTGAAGGCGTCCTCCCCGCGCACGCGGGGATGAGCCCCGATCCAGACCGATCCGGCGGTTGCCGCGATCGTCCTCCCCGCGCACGCGGGGATGAGCCCGATCGGCTCCCCGCTGACGAGCAGCGGGTTTGGTCCTCCCCGCGCACGCGGGGATGAGCCGTAGCCAGTCGGTTTCGGTGCGCCAGGTTTGGCGTCCTCCCCGCGCACGCGGGGATGAGCCCGTCGGCACGGAGGGGGTT
Source organism: Propionibacteriaceae bacterium (assembly GCA_032229785.1). Taxonomy (GTDB): domain Bacteria; phylum Actinomycetota; class Actinomycetes; order Propionibacteriales; family Propionibacteriaceae; genus Propioniciclava. The sequence continues at coordinate 47,258 of JAVTWJ010000051.1, read as the reverse complement.
CCCGACGATGGTGGGTCCTCCCCGCGCACGCGGGGATGAGCCCGGCAAGAAGGCGAAGCCGTGGGCGGGACAGCGGTCCTCCCCGCGCACGCGGGGATGAGCCGTCATCGAGCGCGAGGTAGAGGGCGTCCAGATGGTCCTCCCCGCGCACGCGGGGATGAGCCCGACCGCAGTCGTCGAGTGGGTCCCCGCCGGACGTCCTCCCCGCGCACGCGGGGATGAGCCGGCGAGGAGCATGGCGGCGTCCAGCAGGGTGGCGTCCTCCCCGCGCACGCGGGGATGAGCCGCCTGGCGTGTGCAGCTGCGAGGCCCACACCCAGTCCTCCCCGCGCACGCGGGGATGAGCCGTGCAGCCCGCGAAGATGCTCTGCGAGTTCTTGGTCCTCCCCGCGCACGCGGGGATGAGCCGTACTCGCCATCGTGGACGAGCTGGCCGACGTGGTCCTCCCCGCGCACGCGGGGATGAGCCCCGCTGGCTGCGGACGTACGCCACCGCAGGCGAGTCCTCCCCGCGCACGCGGGGATGAGCCCGCCGCGGATGCGCCACGCCACCGGATCGTTACGTCCTCCCCGCGCACGCGGGGATGAGCCTCGCCTACGCGGGCGTGCTATGCCCTTGTGCCAGTCCTCCCCGCGCACGCGGGGATGAGCCCTTCGTCAGTTCGGACGGCGTCATGGTCTTGACGTCCTCCCCGCGCACGCGGGGATGAGCCCGCGCGGTTCTATTGATGGTCGCGACGCGACGGGTCCTCCCCGCGCACGCGGGGATGAGCCCCGCGTGGTCGTGCGGTCCACTCACCCGGACCTGTCCTCCCCGCGCACGCGGGGATGAGCCCTCAGCGTCGCCTTCGCGAACGTCGGCTCACTGGTCCTCCCCGCGCACGCGGGGATGAGCCCGGCCCGTTTGGGGCAATACCGCCCGTATGGGAGTCCTCCCCGCGCACGCGGGGATGAGCCTCGTACAGAAGCGTAGTGAGCGTGTGCGTATGCGTCCTCCCCGCGCACGCGGGGATGAGCCCCCTTCCTTCGCCGGGCTGGCGGGGAACATGCCGTCCTCCCCGCGCACGCGGGGATGAGCCTCTTCGCGCCCGGGTGATCGCGCCGACGCTCGGGTCCTCCCCGCGCACGCGGGGAGGAGCCCAGGGTGATCTTCTTCGACATGGGGACTCCTTCGTCCTCCCCGCGCACGCGGGGATGAGCCCCCCCCCCGCGTCGCGTCCGGTGGCGTGAGCTTCTGGAGACGGCTACGCCTGGTCCCGTTCGAGCACCAGGTACCCGAGGAGCGACAGATCGACGGACTCGCCGGCAAACTCTTGGACGCCGAAGGCCCGCGCATCCTCGGATGGATCATCGCGGGCGCCGTCGACGCGATCGCCAACCGCACCCGCGAACCCGGCGCCGTCGTCGAGGCCAGCGCCACCTACGCGGCCGAGGAGGACGCACTAGCGCGCTTCATCACCGACCGCTGCGAACTCAACCCGCGGCCGCTCGCACGAACACGGCCGAGGTCCGCGCCGCCTACCTCGCCTGGTGCAAGGCCGAAGGCGTCCGCGAGCTGCCCGCGCAGGCCTTCGTCCGCGAGCTGCGTAGTCGCTTCAACGTCGGCGACACCCGCTCCCACGGGGCGCGGTTCTACACCGGCCTCATGCTCTACGCCGACCCCGACGACCCCCGCGAGACCCACTGGAGCGACCGACGAGCGCCCAGTCAGGACGCGTGCCGCGTCAGGTACTCCTCCAGGGCGTCGCGGACGACCTCGGACGGGCGACGCCCCTGCTGCTCGGCCAGGCGGTCGAGCGACTCGCGGGTCGCCGCCGGCACGCGGAGGTTCAGGGTGGGGGAGCGTCGGCCCGGCGCGGTCAGCGACGGCCGGCCTGCCGAGCGTTCGGCGCGCTCGGCGAGCGCGGCGGCGCGCTCCTCGGTGAGCTGCTCCCCGCCGACGATGAACTCCTCGCGGTCGAGGTCGATCCCTCGCACGGTGACGTCCGCGCCGAAGGACTCCGGGAACCCCTCGGGGGGGTGCTTCTTGGTCATCGCTTCCTCCTCCAGTTCCGGGGCATCGCGTGCACGACCGCGAACCCACTGCCGCGGTCGTCGCGGACAACGCCCAGCTCGATTTCCAGCCCCGATGAGTCGGTGCCGTTGTACAGCGCCATGTCGCCGTCCATGTGCGAGAACACGGCGCTCGCCAGGGCCTCACGGATGCGCCAGTTGGCCAGCTTGTGCTTGCGTGCCGACCGCGTCACCCGTGCTTCCATGCGGATAGTGTATCACACAACTAGGCCAGCGCTGCGCCTAGAATAGGGTCACCCGGCCCCGAATGATCGGGTGACCGCGGTGACCGTAGTTCCGGAAAGTGTTCACGTCCGGGTGTAGGGGTACGTTATTCGGGTTGTACCGCTCGGTCGTGGTCACGTTGACCTACCTGCGTCGCAACCGGATCCAAGCTGGGATCGCCGAGGCCTTCGACGTGTCTCAACCGACCATCAGCCGAGCGATCTGCACCCTGACACCCATGATCGAGACGGTGCTGCGGGAGTGTGTCCCGACCGCCGAGGACCTCGACGAGAACGTTCCCTACCTTGTCGATGGCACATTGGTGCCGTGCTGGTCCTGGAAGGAGCACCCCGAGCTGTACTCCGGAAAACACAAGACCACCGGCATGAACCTCCAGATATCCGATCTACCCGGGTGAACGCGTCATGGCTGAGATTCGAGGAACGAGGCGATGACCGCTGAGAGCGCCTCGGGATCCTCGAGCATCGGGAGGTGTCCGGTCGGAAGCTCAGACCGCCACGATGCACCGAGCCGGGTGGCGAAGCGTCGTTGGAGCGCGGGCGACAACTGCCGATCGCGCGTGGTGGTCACATAACCCCGCCCGAAATTGCCGCGACGCTCACCGATCCGGTCGCGGTAATAGGCCTGCGACTCGGGCGCGAAGTCGGCGACCAGTCTGTCGACGGTCCGGTCGTCCAGCCCGTGGGCGAGGCTCCTGCGGATCTCGGATTCCGGTGGCCGTGTTCCGGCGAGACGCATCGCGGCACCGAGTATCCAGCGGTTCGGGATCGGCATCGCGGTCACGAACGACCCTCCCTGCGGCGGCATCACCGCGCTGACGGCGAGCAAGCCGCCGATCCGCTCAGGCGCGATCCCGGCGATCTCCGCGCCCACGACGCCCCCGGCAGAGTGAGCGACGAGGACGACCGGCTCCCCCGAGGCGTCCGCGAGGGCCGCCTCGGCGTAGTCGCTCAGAGCTGCGCCGCTGTGCCTCGGCCGAGCGGCCACCCGCGTGTCGCACCATGGGTCGAGACGCTGGCGGACGCCGTCCCAGACCCAGTCGGGCAGCCCCGCGCCGCTGAGGAAGAGAATCGAACGGTATCGCCTGGTCATCCCCCCATCCTGGGCGCGCCGAGTGTCACTGGCATGTCACTATTTGTGGATGAATCGGACCGACCGCCTCTACGCGCTGCGCGAGGAGCTCCGGCGCGCGGGCTCACGGGGACGCACGGCGGAACGTCTCGCCGCGACGTTCGAGGTCGGCGTCCGCACCATCAAACGCGACATCTCGACGCTGCAGCACGGCGGCTTCCCGGTCCAGGCGAGACCGGGGCCGGGCGGCGGCTACGTCGTGGACGCCGCGGCGACGCTGCCGCCGGTGAACTTCACGGACGCCGAGGCGTCCGGCCTCGCCGCAGCGGTGTCCGCGCACCAGGGTCAGCCGTTCGACGGCCATGCCCGCGCGGCGCTCGCCAAGGTGCTGGCCGTGATGGATGAGGCGTCCCGAGAACGCTCCCAGCTGCTCGGCAGCCGCGTCTGGATCGATCACACCGAGGCCCCGGGGGACGCACGCGCCCGGCGGGCGGTCGAACAGGCACTGCGCGAACGGCGGGTCCTGTCGATGCGCTATCGGGACGAGCACGGGGCGGTGACGGCGCGGCGCGTCGACCCGGTGCTGCTCGCCCACACCCGCGGGCACTGGTACCTCGTGGCGTACTGCCGCACTCGCGACGCCATCCGTTGGTTCCGGCTCGACCGGCTGATCGCCGCACACCCGACCGCGGAGACCGCGACCGACATCCCCGTCGCGAGCATCGGGCCGCCGCCACGCACCGCGTGCGCCGTCACCGGCGATTGAGTCGGCGCGGGCCGGTCGGCCGTTACTCGCGGGCGTCCGCCGACCGGCCGACCCCCGGGGACGCGCCACGGCTGACATGCTGCTGTGGGCAGATGTCAGCCGTGGCATCGTCGCGACCGCGCTGGGTCAAGGCGTCACTGGCCACCCGCGCGGCGCTTGTTGTAGACGTCGAAGGCGACGGCGACCAGCAGCACCAGGCCCTTGACGATCTGCTGCGTCGAGGTGGACGCACCCATCAGCTGCATGCCGTTGGACAGCACCGCCATGATCAGGCCACCGATGAGCGCACCGGAGATGCGCCCGATGCCGCCGGTGGTCGACGCGCCTCCGATGAAGCAGGCGGCGATCGCGTCCAACTCGAACATGTTGCCGGCGCTCGGCTGAGCACCGTTCATGCGGGCCGAGTAGACCACGCCCGCGACCGCGGCGAGGAAGCCCATGTTGACGTAGGTCCAGAACGACACCATCTTGACGTTGATGCCCGACAGCGCTGCGGCGGCCTTGTTGCCGCCGATCGCATACACGTCGCGGCCGAAGACCGTAGAACTGGCCAGCACGCCGTAGATGAGCACCAGGACCGCGAGGAGGATCAGCACGATCGGCAGACCGCGCGACTGGGCGAGCTGGTTGCCGAACCACATCACGACGGCGCCGACGAGCACGATCTTCACCACGAACAGCCACATCGCCTCGGCGCTCTGGTTGTAGCGCAGGCGTGCCTGGCGATTGCGCCACTGCGCGTAGGCGAACCCCACAACGCCGAGGGCGAACACCACGATCGTGAAGACATCCGCGCCCTCACCACCCAGCAGCCCGTTGAGGAAGCCGTTGGCGACGTTGTAGTAGGCCCTCGGGAAGGGCGACAGGGACACGTTGTCGAGGATCTGATAGGTCAGGCCGCGGAACAGCAGCATGCCTGCCAGCGTGACGATGAATCCAGGGATCCCGACGAACGCGACCCAGAATCCCTGCCAGGCTCCGATGACCAGACCGAAGGCGATCGCCGCGAGGACGCCCGCCCACCAGGGCATGCCTTGCCTGATGACCAGCACCGCTGAGAGGGCTCCCGTCACAGCGACGACCGAGCCGACCGACAGGTCGATCTGGCCGAGCACGATGACGAAGAGCATTCCGATCGCCAACACCAAGACGTACGAGTACTGGAGGACGATGTTGGTGATGTTGCCCGGGCTGAGGAACGAGGGGTTCAGCACGGAGAAGAGGACGACGATGATGACGAAGGCCAGCAGGATCCCGCTTTGCTGTATGTTCTTCGACAGCACATCCTTCAGGTTGAATCTCTCACTCATTTGACAGGCTCCTTGGCCGGTTCGATGGTCATGTACTCCATGAGCTTTTCTTGGCTCGCTTCAGCTCTCGAAAACTCGCCGGTGATGCGCCCGTACGCGAGCGTGAAGACCCGGTCGCAGATGCCGAGCACCTCCTCCAGTTCCGACGAGATGACGATCACCGCCTTGCCGGCCTCGACCATCGAGTTGATGAGCGCATAGATCTCGTATTTCGCGCCGACGTCGATTCCGCGAGTGGGCTCGTCCAGAATCAGCACGTCCGCATCGGTGAACAGCCACTTCGCCAGGACGACCTTCTGCTGATTGCCGCCCGAGAGCGAGCCGACGATCTGCATGACGGAGTTGGCCCTGAGCTTCATCTGCGCGCGATACTTCTCGGCGACGGCCAACTCCTCGTGGCCGTTGACGAAGCCGAGGTTCGAGATCTTGCCCTTCCCGGCCATCGCGATGTTGTGACGAATGTCGTCGATGAGGTTGAGGCCGTAGACCTTGCGATCCTCGGTGGCGTAGGCCAGGCCGTGCCCGATGGCCTCCTTGACGGTCCTGGTGTGGATCTCCACCCCGTCCTTGAGGACCCGTCCGGACTGATGGCGTCCGTAGGAACGACCGAACAGGCTCATCGCCAGTTCCGTGCGTCCGGCACCCATCAAGCCCGCGATGCCGATGACCTCGCCGTGGCGGACGTCGATCGAGGCGTCCTTGATGATCACCCGATCCTGGGTCGGGTGCAGCACGGTCCAGTTCTCGACCCGCAGGAACTCGCCCCCGATCGCGCTGGTGCGCTCGGGGTAGCGCTGCGAGAGTTCGCGGCCGACCATCAGCGAGATGATCGTGTTCTGGGTCGTGGCGGGATCCGCCATGTCGAGCGTCCGGATGGTCTGGCCGTCACGCAAGATCGTCGTCCTGTCGGCGACAGCGGCGATCTCGTTGAGCTTGTGCGAGATGATGATGATCGCGACTCCGCTCGCGCGAAGCCCCCGGACCAGGTCGAGCAGGACTTCGGAGTCGTTGTCGTTGAGGGCCGCGGTCGGCTCGTCCAGAATGAGCAGCCGGGTCTCCTTCGCCATGGCCTTGCCGATCTCGACCAACTGCTGCTTCCCCACGCCGATCTGGTTGATCCGCGTGGTGACGTTTTCATACAGGCCGACCTTCGCGAGCACTTCTTCCGCCTCGCGGTTGACGGCGTTCCAGTCGATGAGCCCGTTCTTCTTCGGCTTCTGCGATCCAAGGAACAGGTTCTCGGCGATGGACAGGTAAGGGACCAGCGCCAACTCCTGGTGGATGATCGCGATTCCCTTGCTCTCCGAGTCCTTGATGGAGCCGAACTTGACTTCCTCGCCGTCGAAGACGATGGAGCCCTGATAGTCGCCATGAGGATAGACACCGGACAAGACCTTCATCAGGGTGGATTTGCCAGCGCCGTTCTCCCCGCAGATCGCGTGGATCTCACCCGCCCGGACATCCAGGTTCACGTGCTTGAGCACCTTCACCCCGGAGAAGTCCTTGTTGATGTCACGCATCTCCAAGATTGTTGACGTCATGTCTTTCCATTCTCAGCACTGAGTGGACCGGCGTGGGAGTGGCGCGGGCCGGCGGACGAACAAGCCGGCCCGCGCCCTCACCACGCCAATCGGTCGGGTATCAGCCGGCGACGCCGGAGGTGACCTCGGCCTCGGTGAAGTAGCCCGAGCCGACGATCTTCTCCTTGATGTTGTCCTGGTAGATGGTCTCGACCTCGAGCAGGTACGACGGCACGACCTTGACGCCGTTGTTGTACGTGGTGGTGTCATTGGCGACCGGGGTCTCGCCGCTGGCGATCGCCTTGACGACCGTGACGGCCTGGGTCGCCAGGGTGCGCGTGTCCTTGAAGATCGTGGACTGCTGGACGCCGTCGTTGATGAGCTTGACCGAGGCGATCTCGGCGTCCTGTCCGGTCACCACGGGAAGGCCTTCGGCGAGCGTCGGGCCGTAGCCGGCGCCCTGCAGGGCGGTGATGATGCCGCGGGAGATGCCGTCGAAGGGCGACAGCACGCCCGCGAGGGAGCCCGAGCCACCACCGTAGGTGGAGGTGATCAGGTCTTCCGTGCGCTTCTGAGCCGCCTCCTGCGACCAGCGCAGCGTCGCGACCGCGTCGAAGGCGGTCTGGCCGGACTTCACCACGAGCGTCCCGTCGTCCATGAACGGCTTGAGCGTGTCCATCGCTCCGCTGAAGAAGAAGCCCGCGTTGTTGTCGTCGGGCGAGCCGGCGAACAACTCGATGTTGAGGGGGCCCGTCGGACGGCCGGGCAGCGCCGCACCATCCCGGTCGGTGAGCTTCAGGCCGTAGAGCAGCGCCGTCGCCTGCGCGACACCAACCTTGTAGTTGTCGAAGGAGACGTAGAAGTCGACGTTCTCGCTGTCGCGGATCAGGCGGTCGTAGGACAGCACGGGAATCTTGGCGGCGCCCGCGGCGTCCAACTGGCTGGAGAGCGCGGTTCCATCGATCGCGGCGATCACGAGGACGTCCGCCCCGTTGGTGATCATCTGATCGATCTGCTGCGTCTGGGTCGGGATGTCGTCGTTGGCGAACTGAAGGTCCACCTTGTAGCCGGCGGCCTCCAGGCCGTCCTTGACCGCCTTGCCGTCGGCGATCCAGCGTTCGGACGTCTGCGTCGGCATCGCGACGCCGACCGTGATGCTCGAGGCGTCAGCCGACTGGTTCGCACTGCCGGCGCCGCCCGCGCCGCCCGCGCCCGAGCCGGAGCACCCCGTCAGAGCAAGGGCACCTGCCGCGACCGCGGCTACGATGACTGTGGCCCCCTTACGGAGCCTGGGACGAATGTTCATGAGTTCTCTTCCTCGTTGAATCGTGTGACTGCTGTGTCAGAACCCGTGGATGTTAGCGTTCTCATCCGTGCTGGGAACGTTAACATGCCGTGGCGCGTGGGGGCAACGGGATGGCCTCGCGAAGTCACGTCTCGATTCGATATCGGGCGGCCCGCGGTGGCCCATCGCGGCACGCCTGCGCGAAGTGGACTGCTCGATCGTGGCCGTCAGCCCTAGCCAGCTCAAGGAGCTGGCGACCAGCACCGGCGCAGCGTGTCGATGGTCGGCCGGCATCTCGCCGGGGACCTCCCGGCCCGCGCGACTGACCGCCTAGGCGCCGCGCCCCGACCTACCGAGCCACGGGTTGGCGCAACAAGGTGCGCCACTTCTCGGGCGCCGTTCTGCGAACGTCGCTGAAGTAGACCTCGTGGTGCTTGCCGGTGAGCGTCAGGCCGTTCTCGGGGATGAACGACCGATGCATCCGTTCCAGCACCGGTCCCTCCTCGTCGAATGAGCCGACGTGCACGGTCTGCACCGCGAGCCCCTCGTCGAAGGATTCGAGCCGCACATCGCCCAGGCGGAGGGGGGCGTCCTTCGCCGCGACGCGCTCCACTGCCCACTCGAACAGGTCGCGACCGATCCAGTCGGGAACCATGAGCATCATCGTCCAGTCCCAGCGCGACTTCTCCCGTGCACCGGTGAAGGCCCCCATGTCCTCGGCCCACCACAGCCCTTCCAGCGGCGGGACGACGTAGTCACGGCCCAGCCCGGTCTTGCTCGCGAACTTGATCGTATAAGCGACCGGGTACAGCGCATTCAGTGCATGCGTGTACGACGGGTCGTTGTTGGGGTCTCCGTGCCCGTCAACCATGAGGAACTGGTACACGGGCACATCGACGATCCGGAAAACACCGACGGACGCCCGGTAGGTGTCGAGCGACTTCTTGAAGTCCACCTTCGCGTTCACGCACACCTCCAACCTTCCGCGAGACTCCCGCGGGCAGCCCGAGCCCCACCGCCGGCGCAGGGCCTCACCTGACTTTGCGCAGGGTGAACGTCCATTGGGCGGAAGCGGGCCTCGGCTCCTCGCAGGTCAGCATTCCTTGGATGTTGTACACGTCGTCCTCAATGGCGTAACGGCTGAGCGCGCCCGAACCGTCATGAGGGGCATCGAGCCACACCGGCCAACTGCCGCCGCCGCTCACCGTCTTGTCGAGAATGATAATGACGGAGCATTCGCTGGGCGCCTGCCAGGAGTAGGAATAGACACCCTGCTGAAGTCGGTACGAAGGCGAGGACCACGACAGGTTGTTGACCGGATTCGTCACACTCAACTCAGTCGAGGACGCTCCCCCGTCCATGTCGACCCGGCGCAGCGTGATCGTCCAGGAAAAGTTCTCGCCTCGGTCGTCGTCGCAGCGTCCGACACTGCTGGCGAAATAGGTGTCGCCCAGGACGCGATACAGGATGTTCGATCCGCTGCCCTCGTGAGGCGTGACCACGCGCACCGGCGTTTCGCTGTTGACCTGCATCGGATCCTTCAACCAGACGCTGACCGTGCATTCCTTCGGGGCCTCCCAACTCACCGCGTAATTGCCGGGCTGGAGGGCGAAGGTGGGCGAATTCCACGTGCCGGACGCGGAGGTGATCGTGATGTCCTGCTGGCATTCCGTGAGGCTGTCCATCGCGGCGTCCATCGCCAGGGTGCCACCGACCACGACCACCCGCGAAGGATCCAGCGACGCCAGATACTGCTTCGTGGCCGGGGTGAGGCACTGACCGTTCGTGAGGAGCACCGTGCCTGCCGCACGGTCGGCCGCCGCAGCCGCGGACAGGCCGTCGTAGTACGCCTGGTCGGTGACCAGATACACCTGGCGCGCCGACGCGATCGTGGCCCGGTTGATCGCCAGCGCGGTGTCCAGCGCGGTCTCCCCCCACAAGCGCTGCACCGTCACACCGTCGCCGGCCAGCCCGGTCTCGATCGCCTCCGGCAACGCCAACGGACCACCCAACAGGTAGACGGTCTTCGCGCCCAGACGCGCGATCTCGGCGGTCACCCGGGCGTCCACCCCGTTCGGCTCGACCAACAACACCGGAGCCCCATTACGACCCGCGGCGGCGCCACCCGAGAGCGCGTCGTAGAACGAATCCGCCGTCGCGACGAATACCGACGGGGCCCCATTCGGGAATGCGCGCTGCGACGTCAGCACCGACGTACCGATGGCGGTGTCACCCGCATTGCGCAGCACGGTTCCCGCATAGGACGCCAAGGCCGTCTCGACACCCGCGGAAACCGCCAACTCGCCGCCCTGGATCACGATCGTGGACGGACGAAGCCGGGCCAACTCGTCGCGCGTCTCCTGCGGCAACGAATCCGGCTCCGTCAGCAGCATCGGACCATCCTGCTGGGCCGCCGCGGGACCGCCCGACAAGGCGTCCCAAAAACCCGAGACCGTCGCGACATAAACCGTCGATGCACCCGAGGTGAAGGCGTCCTTCGACAATTCAGCGGCCGTCCCGACCGCCGTCTCACCCCACACCCGCGCCACCACAGGAGCCGCCTGCGCCGGCGTCGGCTGGACGACGACCGTCAACGCAGCCACCACCGCCACCGTCACCAGGCCGAGCCAGCCACGCCGCACCCGCCCGGAGCCCTGCCCGAACAATGGACCGTTGCGCATCACAGAATCCCCCGATCTCAAGCGATCACCATCGATCTCGCCGAGGTTTCAACTTAGCGCCGTCCTCACGGGCGGGGCCGAACCTCCTCGGGAGTGTCGGGAGAACCACCGCAACGTGAAATACCTCGGCTCAGAGCGTCGGCGTCCGAGATGAAACCGACAGACCCGTGACACGACCGCGCCGGGGGCGGTAGCGTCGATCCATGCGCATCGCCCTCGCCAATGACCACGCCGGAACGGCGCTGAAGAACGACATCGCGGCTTGGCTGGCGACGCTCGGGCACGAAGTCGTCGACTTCGGCGCCTACGACGAGCAGGCCTGCGATCTGCCCGATCACGTCTACCCGGCCGCCCTCGCCGTCGCCCGCGGCGAGTGCGAGCGCGGCATCTTCGTGGACGGCGTGGGCTACGGCTCCGCGATGATCGCCAACAAGCTCCCCGGCGTGTTCGCCGCCGTCGCGCAAGATCCGTTCTGCGCCTGGCTCGCCCGCTCGCACTCCGACACGAACGTGCTGTGCATCGGCGGCAAGATCATCGGCTCCGCGCTCGCCATGGAGGTGGCGAAGTCCTGGATGTCGACCGACTGGCTGGGCACGTCCGAAGAGAAGTACGCCCGCAGGGTCGCGAAGGTCGTCGAGATCGCCGAACGGCACATCCGGCCGCTTTGACCTGCACGATCTCCATGCTCGCCGCCTCCCCGTGACGGTTTCGCGCCGATCCGGGTCGCTCAGCCGAGCGAGGCGCCGTTGCTGGCGATGATCGCGCGGTAGGCGTCGAACGACTTCTTCTTGTGCCGCGCGAGGCTGCCGGTGCCGTCGTCGTTGCGGTCCACGTAGATGAATCCGTACCGCTTCGACATCTGCGCCGTGGACGCGCTCACCACGTCGATCGGGCCCCACCAGGTGTAGCCCCACAGCTCGACTCCGTCCTCGATCGCCTCGCCGACGGCCGCGAGGTGATCGCGGAGGTAGCCGATCCGGTAGTCGTCGACGACGGTCGGGACGCCGTCCACCTCGACCAGTTCGTCGCGGGCGCCCAGCCCGTTCTCGACGATGAACAGCGGCTTGCCCCACCGCTCCCAGTAGTCGTTGAGGACGACCCGCAGGCCCACCGGATCGATCTGCCAGCCCCATTCGGACGCCTCGAGGGTCGGGTTCGGCACGCCGCCCAAGATGTTGCCCTCGCCCTTGGCGTGGTCCGGGTCGGCGGTGGCGCACACGCTCATGTAGTAGCTGAACGACACGAAGTCGACCGTGTTCGTCAGCACTTCGCGGTCGGCGTCCGTGATGTCGAGCTCGATGCCCTGTTCGCGGAGCTTGCGCAGGTAGTAGCCGGGGTAGACGCCGCGGCAGTGGATGTCCCCGAACGCGTAGTTGTCGTGCTCGGACTGGTGCGCCGCCCACACGTCGGCCGGGTCGGGCGACAGCGGGTAGGTCGGCATCGCGATGATCATGCAGCCGACCATGATGTCGGGGTTGGTCTCGTGGGCGATCTTGGTGACGGACGCCGACGCCACCAGTTCGTGATGGATCGCCTGGTACAGATCGACGGTGCTGAGCTGGTCCTTCGGCGTCCAGATGCCGCCCGACATCAGCGGCGCGTGGATGATCGAGTTGATCTCGTTGAACGTCAGCCAGTACTTCACGCGGTGCCCATAGCGCTCGAACAGGGTGCGCGCGTAGCGCTCGTAGAAGCCGATCATGCGCCGGTCGGTCCACCCGTCGTACGTCTGGGCGAGGTGCAGCGGCGTCTCGTAGTGGCTGATGGTCACCATCGCCTCGATGCCGTACTTGTCGAGTTCGTCGAGCACCCGGTCGTAGAAGGCCAGGCCCTCCTCGTTGGGCGTCTCCTCGTCGCCGCGGGGGAAGATGCGGCTCCAGGCGATCGAGAACCGGAAGATCCTGAACCCCAACTCCGCGAAAAGCGCGATGTCCTCGGCGTAGCGGTGGTAGAAGTCGATGCCGACGAGCTTGAGGTTGTCCTGCGTGGGTTCATCGGTCGGCGGGCTCATGATGCCGTGCGGCATCACGTCCTGGATCGAGGCCAGCTTTCCGCCGTCAAGGTACCCGCCCTCGTACTGGTTGGCCGCGACGGCGCCGCCCCAGAGGAATCCATCGGGGAATCGGATGGTCATGAACACTCCTTGTCGTCAGGTGGTCAGGCGGTCAGGTGTTGGTCAGGTGGTCAGAGGGGTGGTGGAGACCGGGCTTCACCGACCGGTCGCCTCAGGGGTTCGGCAGTGGTTCGAGCGACGCGATCCTGTCGCGCACGGACGCCCGCAACACCTTGCCGAGCATCGACGTCGGCAAATCCTCGACGAGGTAGAAAGCGCGCGGCACCTTGTACCCCGCCAGCCGCTCCTTGCACCAGGCGCGCAGGTCGGCGTGGCTCATCCGCACCTCCGGTTCGCTGACGACGGCGGCCACCACCCGCTCACCGCCCTGCTCGACGTTCGGCAGGCCGACGACGGCGACGTCCCGGACGCCCGGGTGGGCGAGCAGCACCTGCTCGACCTCGGAGGGCGCCACGTTGAAGCCGCCGGTGATGATCAGCTCCTTCACACGGTCGACGATCGTGGTGAACCCGTCCTCGTCGACCACCACGATGTCGCCGGTGCGCAGCCACCCGCCCGGGAGCAGCGTCGCGGCGGTCTCCTCGTCGTTGCGCCAGTAGCCCTGGAACACCTGCGGCCCCTTGATCAGCAGTTCGCCGCGCTCGCCGGGCGCGACGTCACGATCCGGATCGTTCGCGTCCACGACCCGCATCGACGTGCTGGGGAACGGAATGCCGATCGTTCCCGGACGCCGCGACGAGGCGAACGGGTTGCCCAGGCACACCGGGGACGCCTCGGTCATGCCGTAACCCTCGACGAGCAGCCCGCCCGACACGGACTCCCACAGCTCGACCGTGGCGTCCGGCAGCGCCATCGCGCCCGAGATGCAGTACTTGGCCGCGCGCAGGCTGATGCCGCGTTCCTGGGCACGACGCGCGGTCGCCTCGTAGATCGGCGGCACCGCGCAGTAGACGGTCGGCGGGTGCTTGCGTGCGGCGTCCAGGACCATGTCCACGTCGAAGGACGGGAACAGCACGATCCGGGCCTGCTTGAGGACGCCGTACGTCATGAACAGCGTCAGGCCGAACGCGTGGAACATCGGCAGGATCGCGTAGAAGACCTCTTTGCGGTACTGCGCACCCTGCATCCACGCCTCGCCCTGGAGGGCGTTCGAGTACAGGTTGGCGTGCGTGAGCATCGCCCCCTTCGGACGCCCGGTCGTCCCGGACGTGTACTGGATCACGGCCAGGTCGTCGACGGACGGACGCGGGTGGGCGGCGTCCAGGCGGGGCGCCGCCAGCAGCCTCTCCCAGCTCAGGGTGCCCGGCGCGGGCTGCGTGAGCCGGGCGCGGGTGGCGCGCAGCTTCGGCAGCGGCAGCCCGAGCGCGATCCGCTTGGCCGGCGGGAAGGCGTTCAGCAGGTTGACCGCAACGATCTCGTCGATCTCGATGTCGGCAGGCTGCCCGCGCAGCTTGGCCACGGCGACGTCCCAGGCGATGACGACCCGCGCGCCGTGGTCCTCGAACAGGTGCCGCAGCTCGCGCGCCGTGTACAGCGGGTTGTGCTCGACCACCACCGCGCCCAGGCGGAGAACCGCGTAGAAGGCGACGATGTGCTGAGGGCAGTTGGGCAGGACCAGCGCCACCCGGTCCCCCGTCCGGACGCCCAGCCGCCGCAGCCCTTCGGCGGCCCGCTCGATCTGCTCGCCGAGGCGCGCGTAGGTCGTCTCCCGCCCGAAGAAGTCGGTCGCGACGCGATCCGCCGCCTCGGCGACCGAGCGCTCGTACAGCGCGACGAGCGAATCGGTGGGAGCGACGATCTGCGCCGGTACCCCGTCCTGATAGTGGCGAACCCACGGTGGAGGCAGCGGTGTCATCACACCCCCATCATGCCCGGGCGTCTCAGGCTTGGCGAGAAACCCGGCGAAGCGGCACGCTCCCTGACAGAGTTGCGGCATGACCGCCGACCCCTCGAAGCTCTTCCCCGGGCGCTACTTCATCGACACTGTCCTCGACGCCACGGACACCAAGATCGCGATGACGCGCAACATCCCGATCCAATACCTGCAGCGTGCCGCGATGGCCGGCATCCTGATCGGGCTCTTCTACGGCGTCTACTACGCGGTCGTGGCGACGTTCGGCGCGATCCCGGCCGGCACCGACGGGAGTTGGGAAGGCCTCGGACGCTTCCTCGGCGCGCTCGTCTTCGGCTGGGCGCTGGTGTTCATCTACTACACCAAGTCCGAGCTGTTGACCTCGAACATGATGCTGACCTCGATCTCCGTGTACTACAAGCGCACCACGGTGGGGCGGTCGGCGGTCCTGCTCGGGCTGTGCTATCTCGGCAACCTCCTCGGCGGACTCCTGCTGTCGCTCCTGCTGGCGATGTCGACGCTGCCGTCGGCGGCCGCCATGGAGCAGATGGAGCATTCCGTCCACACCAAGCTCGGCTACGTGACCTCGCTGAGCGGCATGGGCGACCTGTTCGTGCGCGCCGTCTTCTGCAACCTCCTGATCAACGTGGCGATGCTGCTCGTCTACAACGGCTTCATCAAGGACTCGATCACCATGGCGTTGGCCATGTGCATGGCCGTGTTCATCTTCGCGTTCACGGGCCTAGAGCACTCAGTCGCCAACACCGTGCTGTTCACCATGGTCGGGCTCAAGGAGGGCATCGACGTGGGCCTGGCCGTGGGCAACGTCGCGATCGCGCTCCTGGGCAACTTCGTCGGCGGCGGCCTCCTGATCGGCATCTACTACGCCTACATCAACGACAAGCGCGGCCTGCACGCGCCGATGGACGAGCACCTGTGACCGGTGGTGCGCGGCGTCCGGACGCCGTCAGGGAATGAAGGCCATCGGATCGGTCGGCACGCCGTTGGAGTAGACCTGCAGGTGCAGGTGGCAGCCGGTCGACAGCCCGGTGGTGCCCACGGTGCCGAGGTACTGCCCCATCGTGACCTGCTGGCCGGCCTTGACCGCCATGGACGACATGTGCGCGTAGCCGGTCATCAGGGAACGACCCCCGATGACGCCGTGGTCGACGATCACGTAGTTGCCGAAACCGCCCTGGACCCGCGCCGACGCGACCGTGCCCGACTGCGCCGCGTACAACGGCGTGCCGCAGGCGGCGCCGAAGTCGGTGCCGCCGTGATTGCGCCAGTACTTCAGGATCGGATGGAACCGCTTCCCGAACGGTGAGCCGGGGCGCGCCTTGACCGGACGGATGAATCCCTGCGGGCTGAGGATGGCCTGCGGCCCCTCGGCGACCAGCGGGTAGGTCGCCGGGTCGCGCGAGACCACACCGGCGGCGACCAGCGCCGCGATGTCCCCCCGCGACAGGCCGGTCGCGAGCTGGCCGGCGACGCGCTGCGCCAGCTCGCCCTGGATGACGAGCTCCTCGGCCAGCAGTTCCCCGTACCGGGCCTGGTCCTCGGCCAGCGCCTCTTGCGCCTCGCGCTGCAGTTCCTCGTCGCGGACGACCAGCGCCTGCACGGCCGCCTCCTGGGCGACGGCGTCCGCCTCGAGCCTCTTCGTGGTGGCGACGAGCGCCTCGGCCTGCTTCTTGCTCGCAGCAACCGCGGCCTCGATCTCGGCCTGCTCGCGCTCGGCCTTCTCCAGGCGGGCTTCGAGCACCTTCAGTTCGCTCATCCGCTGCGCCGACGTGTCGAAGACGGTGGTGTCCCACTGGAGGCGCTGGGTGAGCTCGGCCGGCGTTTCGGAGCCGAGCACGACCCCGATGCCGGTGAGGTTCGTCTGCTTCTGATACGCCTCGCGGGCGGCCTCGGCGATCCGCTCCCGCTGCTCGGCGACCCTTTCTCGCGCCTCATCGGCGGCGGCCTTCGCGACCCGCAGCCGCTCCTGCTCCTCCGCGAGCCGGACGGCCAGCGCGGCGTCCTCGCGTTCCGCCTGCGCGAGCTCTTCTCGGGTGCGTGCCAGCCGTTCGCGGGCGTCCGCCAGCGCGGCTTGGGCCTCCTCGAGCGCAACGGCGGCCTTCTCGACCTCGCTGGTCTGCTCGTTCACCTGCGCGCGGGCGGCGTCCACCTGCGCTTTGACCTGCGCCTGGCGTTCGGAGAGGGGATCGGCGACCGCGGGCGCGACGGCGCCGAGGACGAGAGCGATGCTCAGGGCTCCACCGACCAGCGCGGTGCGCCGGCGAGGGTGCGGAGCCGCGGAGCAGGTGGGGGAAGACACCTGTCGCACGGAGGGACCTTTGTTCGGTTGGCGGGTGATTCGAAACCGACCCTAGCCCCGCTTCGCGTGTCGACGACGGTGATCGCCCGCGTGTCCGGCCGATTCACCCGCAGGCGTCCGGGCGCCTCGTGGCACGATGTGGCCATGCCGAAGACCCCGCCGATGACCCTGTTCACGCCAACACCCATGATGCGGGCGGAGCCGGCCCCCAGCGTCCGTGCCGCCATGGGCCGGGTGGCGCCGGGACGCGGGGTGTCGATCGGGGTTCGGCCCGACGGCGTCCGGTTCCAGGCGCACAAGCGCGCCGACGAGGTGCGCGTGTTCGACGCGACCGGCGTCGAGGTGACCGACGCGCTGCCCGCGGTCGTCGAGGCGGTGCGCACCGCGCACGCCGACACGCTGGTCGTCGACGGCTTCGCGGTCGGCCCGGACGCCGCACCGGCCTTCACGGACGCCCTCGTGATCGACGTTCTGGTCGCGAGCCGGCCCCTGTCGGAGCGCACCGCGGCTCTCGCGGAGCGGGTGCCGGTCGCGCACATGAACCAGGCGACCGTCACCGACCAGCCGGTCATCGCCGAGGCGTTCGCCGCCCACGTCCGGGCGCAGGGGCACCCGGCCGTTGTCGTGAGGGCGCTCGACTCGCGCTACGACCCCGCCGTCGCCGCCTGGGCCGAGGTCGTCTTCGACTAGCGTCCGAGCGCGGTTGGGCGCTCCCTGCGGGCCGGGGATCCGCGGGTTACTCTGGTCCATGGCTTCCCGGGACGAACTTCGCATTGTCGACAACCCTGAACGCCGCCGCTTCGAGGCGCGCGACGGCCGCAGGCTGGCCGGCTGGGCCGATTACGACGAGACCGCCGAACTGATCGTCTTCACCCACACCAACGTGAACCCGGAATGGGAGGGACAGGGCGTCGGCGGCACGCTCGTGCGCACCGTGCTGGACCACACACGCGCCCAGGGCATGAAGGTGCTGCCGCTGTGCCCCTTCGTCAAGGGCTGGATCGACCGGCACCCCGACTACGCCGACCTGGTGTTCCACCCCGACAATGGCGACGCCGGCACGGCGGCGTCCGTGGGAGTCGTCTGACCCGCGCCTACGATCGGAACCGTTGCCTACGAAATTTCGTGGGCAACGGTTCCGATCGTGCGCACGGTCCGGACGACCGCCGGCCTCAGCCCGCGGACGGGTGGGTCATGTCCATCGGGACGACCCAGGCATCGAACTCCTCCGCGGTGAGCGCCCCCGACCGCAGCGCGGCCTCGCGCAGCGTCGAACCGGTCTTGTTGGCGTCCTTGGCGATGGCGGCCGCCTGGTCGTAGCCGATGTGGCGATTGAGGGCCGTCACCAGCATCAGGTTCGACGACAGGTTGGCCTCGATTCGCTCCGTGTTCGGCTCCAGGCCGCTCACGCAGTGCTCGTTGAAGGACGCCGCCGAGTCGGCCAGCAGACGGATCGACTCCAGCACGGCGTGAGCCATCACGGGCTTGAACACGTTGAGCTGGAAGTTGCCCTGGCTCCCCGCGAAGCCGACCGTGGTGTCGTTGCCGAAGACGCGGGCGACGACCATCGTCACCGCCTCGGACTGCGTCGGGTTCACCTTGCCCGGCATGATCGAGCTGCCCGGCTCGTTCTCGGGGATCTTCAGCTCGCCGATGCCGTTGCGGGGCCCGGACGCATACCAGCGCACGTCGTTGGCGATCTTCATCATCGCGCCCGCCAGCACCCGCAGCGCGCCGCTCACCTCGACCAGCGAATCGTGCGCCGACAAGGACGCGAACAGGTTGGATGCCTGCTGGAAATCCAGGCCGGTCTCGACCGAGATCCGGGCCGCGGTGAGGCGTCCGAAATCGGGGTGCGCGTTCAGGCCGGTGCCCACTGCGGTGCCCCCGATCGCCAGGTCACGGGCCCGCGAGTCGGCGTGCCGGATGCCGTCGAGGGCGAAGTCGAGTTGCGCGACCCAGCCGCCGATGACCTGGCCGAGCGTGACGGGGGTGGCGTCCTGCAGATGCGTGCGTCCGACCATGACCACGTCGGCGTACTGCTCGGCCTTGGCGGCGAGCACGTCCCGCAGCGCGACCACGGGCGGATACAACCGTTCGTTCAACTCGCACACCACGGCGATGTGCATCGCCGTCGGGAAGGTGTCATTGCTGGACTGGCCGCGGTTGACGTGATCGTTCGGATGAACCGGCTTCTTCGAGCCGCGCTCTCCGCCGGCCAACTCGATGGCGCGGTTGCTGATCACCTCGTTGGAGTTCATGTTGGACTGGGTGCCGGAGCCGGTCTGGAACACCACCAGCGGGAAGTGGTCGTCGAGCTTGCCGGCGATCACCTCGTCGGAGGCCCGGACGATCAGATCGGCCAGGTCGGCGGGCAACTCGCCCAGCTCACCATTGGCCTGGGCCGCCGCCTTCTTCAGGACGCCGAGCGCGCGCACCATCGCGCGACCCCAGACGAACGTGTCGCGGCCGATGTCGAAGTTACCGATCGAGCGCTGCGTCTGCGCGCCCCAGTAGGCGTCGTCGGGCACCCCGATGGGCCCCATGCTGTCCGTTTCGATGCGGGTCATGCCCCCATCTTGGTCGCCGGACCGCCTGGACCCAAACGCCGTCAAGCGCCGGTGAGATGACAGGATGGTCCGGGTGAAGACCCCCTCCCGCACCGGTCTCGGCTGGCTCGTCCTGGCGGCCGTGTGCTGGGGCACCTCCGGCACCCTCGGGGTGGGGCTGCGCGAGACGTCCGGGCTGGGGCTGCTCGCCGCCGGCGGCTACCGGCTGCTGGTGGGCGGCGTCCTCATGCTGGCGTTCGCCGCGGCCCTGCGCCGGGTGCGGCTGCCGCGCACGGCGTCCGGCTGGCGGCGGATCCTCGCGCTCGGCCTGGCGACCAGCGCCTTCCAGGCGGCGTTCTTCTCGGCGATCGGGTTCGTGGGCGTGGCCGTCGCGACGCTGGTCACGATCGGCTCCTCGCCCGCGATGGTGCTGGCCGTCGAGGCGGCGACCGGACGCCAACGCCTCACCGGACGCCTCGCGGCGTCCCTGGCATTGGCGCTGGTCGGGCTGGGAATGCTCGCGGGATCGCCTCCGTCGGGGTTGTCGGCGCGGGACGCCGCGATCGGCACGGCGCTCGCTCTCACCGCCGGCGCGTCCTTCGCGGCGATCAGCCTGATGGGCGCCAGCCCGGCGAGCGACGTCGACGACGCCACCGGCACCGGCCTGGCGTTCGTCGGCGGCGGCGTCCTCGTCCTGACCGCGGCCGCCGTGACCGGGTCGGTCGCCTTCGTGCCCACCGCGGAGTCCATCGTGCTCCTCCTGGGGCTCGGCCTGCTGCCGTCGGCCGTCGCCTACCTGGCGTACTTCCGCGGGCTGCGGACCCAGACCGGGACGGTGGGCGCGATCGTGTCGCTGCTGGAGCCGACCACCGCCACGATCCTCGCCACGGTGGTGCTCGGCGAGCGACTCACGATCCCTGCCCTGCTGGGCGCATGCCTGCTGGTCACTGCGGTCGCGCTCACCGCGCTTCCGGGCTCAACGTCCGGCTACCGGCATCGGGCGACGGCTGACGGTCGTCACGGGCGGTAGGGAATCTCGATCACCTCCGTTCCCAACAGCACCAGATCGACCTCGGCCTGCACGACCTCGCGCACGAGGCCCACGACGGTTGCGGCGTCCGGCACCGCCAGCGTGAGCAGCACGGTGGACGCCCACGCGGCGTCCACCACGTCGACGCCGCGCGACATGAGCGCGCCCTGCACCCGGCCGGCCTCGGACGCCGACACCTCGAACCCCACCAACTGCCGCACCTGCGGCCGCACCAGCGGCACGTCGGCCAGCGCCGACGCGACGGCGTCCGAATACGCGCGCACCAGACCGCCCGTGCCCAGCAGCACCCCGCCGAAATAGCGGGTGACGACCGCGACCACGTTCGACAGACCCGAGCCGCGCAGCACCTCCAGCATCGGCATGCCTGCCGTCCCTGCGGGCTCACCATCGTCGGAGCTGCGCTCGACCGGCTGGGCGTCCGGCACGTCGACGATGAACGCCAAGCAATGGTGGCGGGCGTCCGGATGGGTGGCGCGCATCTCTGAGACGACCGCGCGGGCGGCGTCCTCGTCGTCGACGCGCGCCAGCCGGGTCAGGAAACGCGAGCGCCGCACCTCGGTCTCGGTGTCGCCCGAGAACCCGCGCGGCAGCCACAACGTCATGGCCACGATCCTGCCATGAGCCCCGCGGGGCCTCACCCGATGGGACAATCGAGCAATGGCCGCAAACCACACCTACATCGCCCCACCCGACGCCGCCGTCTACGCCGCCGCGCGCGCCCGCTCCGACGCCCAGGCCAAGCCGGTCGGCTCCCTCGGACGCCTCGAAGAACTCGCCGCCTGGATCGCCGCCTGCCAGGGCGAGTGCCCTCCGCGCGCGCTCGACGACGCGCGCGTCGTCGTGTTCGCGGGCGACCACGGGGTGGCCGCGTCGCAGGTATCGGCCTACCCGGTCGAAGTGACGCCGATGATGACCCACGGAATCCTCGGCGGACACGCCGGCGTGAGCGCACTCGCCCGTGCGGTCGGCGTGGCGGTCAGCATCTACGACCTCGGCGTCACCGCGATCGACGGCGTGCCCGACGAGGTGCGCCGCTTCCACATCGGCCCCGCCCGCCCGATCGACGTCGAGGACGCCCTCACCGCCGAGCACCTGGACGCCGCCCTCGCCGCCGGCGACACCATCGCCGCCGAGGCCGTCGCCGACGGCGCCCAACTCCTGGCCGCCGGCGACCTCGGCATCGGCAACACCACCCCGTCGGCCGCCCTCGTCGCGGCCACCCTCGGGCTGCGCGGCGCCGACGTGAGCGGGCACGGCTCCGGCATCGACGACGCCGGCGTCGTCCGCAAGATCGCCGTCATCGACCGCGCCCTCGACCGGGTCGGCGACCGCGCCGCCGACCCGCGCCAGCGCCTCGCCGCCCTCGGCTCCGCCGACATCGCGGCGGCCGTCGGGTTCATGGCGGGCGCCGCCCGACGCGGCGTCCCGATCGTCGTGGACGGGCTGATCGCCAGCGCCGAAGCCCTGCTCGCCGAGGACCTCTACCCCGGGACGCGCGCGTGGCTGGTCGCCGGACACGTCTCCACCGAGCCCGGCTGCGCGCTCGCCCAGGCCGCCCTCGGGCTCGACCCGATCATCGACCTGCGGATGCGCCTCGGCGAAGGCACAGGCGCCGTGATGGGCATCGGCGTCCTCAAGGCTGCGGTCACCGCGCTGCGCGACGTCGCCCTCCTCGCCGACCTGTGAACCCACCAGACCACCGGGCACCCGCCTGGCTCGACGGCGTCCGGCTGGCGTGGGGCACGCTGACCGCGATCCCCGGGCCGCCGCCCTCGACCGTCGACCGGCCGGTCGCCCGGGCCGCCATGCTCGGAGCGTGGCTGGTCGTCGCGCCGCTGACCCTGTTCGTGGCCGGCGTCGGCGGCGCGCTCGCGGCCCTCGGCGTCCCCAGCCTGGCCGCCGGCCTGCTGACGGTCGGGCTGCTGCAGTTGCTCACCAACGGCATCCACGCCGACGGACTCGCCGACACCCTCGACGGCCTCGGCTCCGGACGCAGCCCCGAACGCTCCCTCGAGATCATGCGCCGCGGCGACGTCGGCCCCCTCGGCGCGACCGGACTCGTCATCGTGCTGGGCGCGCAGGCGGTGCTGCTCGGCGAGCTCCTGCTGCTGCCGCACGGCTGGCTGCTCGCCGGCCTCGCCCTCGCCACCGGACGCCTCGCGACGGCGTTCGGGTGCGCGCGCGGCGTCCCGGCCGCCCGCGCGGACGGCCTCGGCCAGGCGATGGCCGGCTCGGTTCCGCGCTGGGCCGGGGCGCTGGCCTGGCTGGTGGCGCTCGTCGCCGGCATCGGTCTCACCCTCGGCCTGGACGCCGCAGGCAGCCCCGAGCCCGCGCTGATCGCCTGGTGGGCGTGGCCGGCCGGCATGCTGCTCGGCACCGCCGGCGCGCTCGGGTTGCTCCGCACGGCGATCCGTCGGCTCGGCGGCATCACCGGCGACATCCTCGGCGCCCTCGTCGAGTCGATGACCCTCGGCATCCTGCTCGGCCTCGCCCTGCACTGACGGGCCCGGCGGACGACTCAGCCGACGCGGAGCGGGCGTCCGGCCACCATCAGCACCACCTCGTCGACCGCAGCCCCGACCGCCTGATTGGTGCGGCCCAACAGGTCGGCGAAGAGGCGTCCGGACGCGTGTTCGGAGACCAGCCCCCAGCCGACCTCGTTCGACACCAGCACCAGCGGCCCGGGGTGGCCGGCGACGGCGTCCGCCAGCGCGGCCGTGGCGTCCGCGACCACCGCGGCGACCTGAGTGCGCGACGAGTCCCAGCCCACGGCGTCCAACTGGCGGGTGAGCCACGTGCCGAGGCAGTCGACCAGCACCGGCCCTGGATGGGCGCGCAGTGCCGCGGCGACGTCGACGGTCTCCACCGTCGTCCACGACGCCGGGCGCGACAGGCGGTGCGCGGCGACCCGGGCGGCCCACTCGGGGTCGGCGTCCGGATCTGCGGCGTAGCCGGGCGTGACGTAGGTGACGGACGCCTCGCCGGCGAGCGCCTGCTCGGCGTAGCGGGACTTCCCGCAGCGGACACCACCGGTGACGAGGATTCGACCCATGACGGACTAGCGTAGTGGTCGGGTCGGTGCCGTATCGTGGTTCAGTGTCGCCTCACCCACACTTCACGTTCGTCCGCCACGGGCAGTGTGTGGCGAACGCGCAAGGACGTGTCGCCGGGCAACTCGACAGTCCCCTCACCACTCTCGGCCACCGCCAGGCCGAGGCGGCAGCGGTCCTGCTGTCCTCACGCAAAGACCTCACCGCCGTCGTCACCTCCGATCTGCAGCGCGCCCACGCGACGGCCCAGATCATCGCAGGCGTCCTCAACCTCCCTCTGCACCCCGACCCCGGGCTGCGCGAGCAGTGCTTCGGCTCGATGGAGGGACGGCGGTTCGCCGACCTCACCGCGAGCGGCCCCACCGACGGGCACATCAACGAGATCCGCTGGGGCGACGGCGAGTCGGTCGCCGACGTGCACGCCCGGCTCGTGGACACGTTCGAACGCATCCGCCTCGCGCACCCCGGCCCCGTGCTGCTGGTCACCCACGGTCACGTCATCCAGATCGGCACGGCGCTGCTCCAGGGCCGCGGCGCGCGCGACATCGAGTGGTTCGACCTGCCCAACGGGGGAATCGTGACCTGCCCGGTCACCGGCGCCGAGCTGACGCCGACAAGGCCGGGCGCGTGACCGGCTCCCCCATGTACCTCGCAGGGCTCGACCTGCGCCGGCGCCGGGTGCTGGTGGCGGGCGCCGGCCGGGTCGCCACGCGACGAATCCGCTCGCTGATCAGCGCCGGGGCGGACGTCCAGGTGGTGGCGCCCGTGGCCACGCCCACGATCGGCGGCTGGGCGAAGGCCGGCCTCCTGACCTGGTCGCGGCGTCGCGTGTCGGTCTCAGACATCGACGGTTCGTGGTACGTCCTCGCCCTGACGGACGAGCCGAACGTCAACGCGACCCTCGCGGCCGAGTGCACCCGAGCGCGCATCTTCTGCGTGCGCGGTGACGACGGCCGCAAGGGCACCGCACGGACGCCGGCGACCGGTACCGCCGGCGATCTGACGATCGGGGTCATCGGCGACCGCAACCCGCTGGGCTCCCGTGCGGCGCGCGACATCGCGGTGGCCGCGGTGGCCGCGGTCGCCCGTGCGGACGGCTCCTGACGCACTGGACGTGCCCTTGGACGGCCCAGATCTGCCCCTAGGCTGACGCGCATGCGCATCGACCTCGCCCCGGGAACGGTGGCACTCGTCGCCGGCGGCCCCGGCGATCCCGACCTGTTGACCGTCGCCGCATGCCGCGCTCTCGAGCAGGCGGATGTCGTGCTCTACGACTACCTGGCCCCCGACGTTCGCGATCTCGTGAGGCCCGAGGCCGAGTTGATCGCGGTCGGCAAGCGCCCCCGCAGCTCGGACACCACCAGCCAGGACGACATCAACGCCAGCCTGGTCAGCTACGCCCAAGCCGGACGCCGCGTCGTCCGCCTCAAGGGCGGCGACAACTACGTGTTCGGACGCGGCGGTGAGGAATGGCAGCACTGCGCCGCGGCGGGGGTGCCGGTGATCGTGATCCCGGGCGTGACCTCAGCGACCTCGGCGCCGGCTTTTGCGGGAATCCCGGTGACGCATCGCTCGTTGTCGCAGGGCTTCACCGTGGTATCGGGCCACGCGACGCCGGGTCACAGCACGAGCACGATCGACTGGCGGGCTCTCGCCCGGTCCGGCACGACGCTGGTGCTGCTGATGGGCGTGAAGAACCTGGCCGCGATCGCTGCCGAACTGCAGGTGGGCGGGCTGGCGTCCGACACGCCCGCCGCCATCGTGTCGTCGGCGTTCGGGGATCGGTCCGCCATCGTTCGTGGAACTGTCACCACCATCGCGGGGCTGGCCGCTGAGGCCGGGATCAAGCCGCCGTCGATCGTAGTGATCGGCGCGGTCGCCGGACTCGACCTGACCTGATCGACACCGCCTCCCGACGCCAGGGATGCTCGCCCGGGTTAAGCACCGGCGCCCAGGCTCCGCACCGGCACCCGACACGCCGCCCAGATTAAACACCGCCGCCCAGGCTCCGCACCGGCGCCCGACACGACGCCCGGGTTAAGCACCGCCGCCCAGGGTAGAACCCGGGCGTCGGTGCTTAACCCGGGCGGCCTTGTCACGGGAGCGTCGGCGTCGGTGCCTAACCCGGGCGGCCTTGTCACGGGAGCGGCGCCCAAGACCGTCAGGCGCCCAGACGGTCCTCGAAGGAGCGCACGAACACTGGACGGTCGGGCGTCGAGTTCGCCTTGTCGAACCGGTAGCCCGCCTCGTCGAACCGGGTGAGGGCGCGCGGCGTCCGAATGCGATCTCGCACCATCCAGCCCGCCATCATGCCGCGGGCCCGCTTGGCGTAGAACGAGACGATCGAACGCTCGCCGCGGGCGTTGGTGTCCTCGAAGCGCGGGGCGACGATGCGTGCACCCAAGGCGTCCGGGAGGACGGCACCGAAGTACTCCTCGGAGGCCAGGTTGACCACCACGTCGGCGCCCGGCGACTCGGCGAGGTCGGCGGCCAACTGCGCGGCGATCCGGTCGCCCCACCACTGGTAGAGGGTGGCGCCGCGCGCGGTGCGCAACCGGGTGCCCATCTCGAGACGATAGGGCTGGATGAGGTCGAGGGGCCGCAGCACGCCGTACAGACCCGACAGGATCCGCACCGTCTTCTGCGCCTCGGTGAAGTCGCGCGCGTCGAAACGCTCGGCCGCCGCCATGCCCTGGTAGACGTCGCCGGCGAACGCCAGCAGCGCCTGCTTGGCGTTGCGGCGCGTGAACGGCACCGAGAAGTCGGTGTAGCGCTGAGCGTTGAGCCCGGCCAGATCGTCAGAGATACCCATCAGTCCGGCGATGTCGGACACCGACAGTCCGCGCAGCACCTCGATCAGCGCGCTGGCCTCCTCGATCATCCGCGGCTCGGTGTGTCGCGCGGTGACGGGCTTGGTCTCGAAGTCGAGCGACTTGGCGGGCGACAGCAACGTGATCACCCCGCGAGCCTAGCCGTCGCGCTCGGCCGGTTCCGCCCGCACGACTCGGCCGGTCCCACTAGGGTGACGGCCATGCGATTCCTCTTCTTGGGCGCGGGCGCCATCGGCACGTATCTCGGTGGATCCCTCGCCGCAGCAGGGCATGAGGTGTCGTTCGTGGAACAACCCGGGCCTGCGGCGGCCATCACCGAGCAGGGACTCACGGTCGAGACGGCCTCCACCAGTCACGTCGTCCGCGACGTCGCCGTGTTCACCGACCCCGCCGACGCCCTGGACGCCGGACCCTATGACCTGGGTGTGTTCGCTCTGAAGTCCTTCGACACGGCCACCGTGCTCGACACCTGGCAGGCGCTCGACCGCCCGTTGCCCACGATCCTGTCGGTGCAGAACGGTGTCGACAACGAGCCCGCGATCGCCCTGCGCCTCGGCGCCGACCGCGTGATCGCCGGCACGATCGCCACCGCCATCGCGAAGCCCGGCATCGGGCACGTGATCGAGGAGACACACCGCGGCATCGGCATCGCCTCGGGCCATCCGTTGTCCGGCGACCTGATCGCCGCCCTCAACGACGCCGGCCTCGGTGCGCGCGGCTACTCCGACGCGGCGTCCATGAAGTGGTCCAAGCTGCTCACCAACCTGCAAGGAAGCGCAGCGTCTGCGATCCTCGACCTGCCGGTGGGTGCGGTCTTCGCCGACCCGCGCCTGCACGCTCTCGAGACCGCGGCGATGCGCGAATGCCTGCGCGTCATGCGCGCCTTCGGCCATCGCCCCCTCGACCTGCCCGGGACCCCCGTGCGCGCCCTCGCCTTCGCCGTCCAGCATCTTCCGTTGGCGCTCACTCGGCCGATCTTCGTCCGGCTGCTCGGCGACAGCCGCGGCGACAAGATGCCCAGCCTGCACATCGACCTGCATGCCGGACGCCGCCGCTCCGAGGTCGGCTACCTGCACGGGGCGGTCGTCCGGCACGGCGCCCGCGCCGGAGTGCCCACGCCGGTGAACGCGCTGCTCACCACGACGCTCGAGGGCCTCACCGACGGCACCGAGGACATCGAGGCGTTCCGGCACAATCCGGACGCCCTCCTCGCCCGCTTGCCTGCGTAGGCGACCTGCTCGCGTTGGCAACGAGCCAGGCCACCCACGGGTGGCCCCGCTACGCTGCCGGCCATGGATATCCTCGGGCTGCCCCTGCATCCGCTGGTCGTGCACCTCGTCGTGGTGGCGCTGCCCGTGGGAGCCCTCGCGACGATCGCGGCGGTGCTGTCCCCCGCGATCCGGTCCCGCTACGGCATCCTCGCGTTGGCGACCCTGAGCGTGGGCGCGCTGGCGGCCATCGCCGCCATGATCACCGGCACGATCCTCGCCGAGACCGAGACCCGCCCCGAGCAGCACGCCGGCTTCGGCACCTGGACGGTGTTCGCCGCGCTCACCACGACCGCGATCGCCTGGGTGTGGTGGGTGCTGGAGCGCCGCCGCGAACAAGCCCAGCCGGGTCGCGGCGGGCTGGCCGCCATGGTGTCCGGCGCCCTGGCGGTCACCGGCGCGCTCGCCGTGATCGGACTCACCCTCGCCACCGGGCACAGCGGTGCCCAGGCCACCTGGGGAACGCGGGCCACCGCCTCATCGACGCCTGCACCCGGCGTGACCGGAACATCCCCGGCGGCCAGCCCCGACGGCACGTCCGACATCGACCCCGCGTACACGCTCGACGAGGTGGCCCAGCACGACGACGAGTCGTCGTGCTGGGCGGCCATCGAGGGGCAGGTGTACGACCTCACGCAATGGGTGAACCAGCACCCCGGCGGGCCCGCACGCATCCTCGGCCTGTGCGGCACGGACGCCTCCGTGCAGTTCCAGGCCCAGCACGACGGGCAGGCGCGTCCCGAGCGGCAACTGGAGTCCTTCCGCATCGGCTCCCTGACGGCGTAGCAGCCTGGACGCCGCCGCGTCGGCCCGCCCGTTCTACGCTCCGGCGGTGCGCCAGGCCGACGGGTGTTCGCGGCTATCCTGACCGCCATGACCTCCTCCCCTGCGCCCACCGACTTCATCCACGACGCCGTCCGTCGCGACCACGAAGCCGGAACGTACGGGGGACGGGTCCAGACGCGGTTCCCGCCCGAACCCAACGGCTACCTGCACATCGGCCACCTCAAGGCGATCACGGTCGACTTCGGCATCGCCGAGGACTTCGGTGGCTCCTGCATGCTGCGCCTGGACGACACCAACCCCGACACCGAGGACGTCGAGTACGTCGATTCGATCGTCGACGACATAGCCTGGCTCGGTTACGCGCCGGCCGAGGTGCGCTACGCGTCCGACTACTTCGGCCGGCTGTTCGCCTGGGCCGAGTATCTCGTCGAGCAGGGGCTCGCCTACGTCGACGACCAGGACGGTGAGGCGATTTCGGCCACCCGCGGCGACTTCTCCACGCCCGGCACCGACTCGCCGTTCCGCGACCGCAGCATCGAGCGGAACCTCGACCTGCTGCGCCGGATGCGCGCCGGCGAGTTCCCCGACGGTGCGCGGGTGCTGCGCGCCAAGATCGACATGGCGCACGAGAACATGCAGATGCGCGACCCAGTGATGTACCGGATCCGGCACGCGCACCATCACAACACCGGCGACGAATGGCCCCTCTACCCCACCTACGACTGGGCGCACGGTCAGAGCGACGCCGTCGAGGGCGTCACCCATTCGCTGTGCACGCTCGAGTTCGAGTCGCACCGTCCGCTGTACGACTGGTTCCTCGCGCACCTGCCGCTGGACGCCGCCGCTCCTCGCCAGATGGAGTTCGCGCGCCTCGAACTGACGCACACGATCACCTCGAAGCGACGCCTGCGCACCCTCGTCGAGCAGGGCGTCGTGGACGGCTGGGACGACCCGCGAATGCCCACCCTCCGCGGCCTGCGCCGGCGCGGCTACCCGGCGTCCGCGCTGCGCGCCTTCTGCACCGCGATCGGCATCACCCGCACCAACACGCGCAAGGCCATCGAGGAGCTCGAAAGCTACGTGCGCCGCGACCTCAACGCCAGCGCGCAGCGGCGCATGGCGGTGCTGCGGCCGCTGAAGCTGGTCCTCACCAACTGGCCGACGGACGCCGACGGCCACCCGGTCGTCGAACACTTCGAGATCGCCAACAACCCCGAGAATCCCGAGGACGGAACCCGCCAGGTCGCGTTCTCCGGCGAACTGTGGATCGAGGCCGACGACTTCGCCGAGGTGCCCCCGCCGAAGTTCTTCCGGCTGTCGCCCGGACGCGAGGTCCGGCTGCGCGGCGCCTACTTCGTGACGGCGACCGATGTCGTGAAGGACGCCGACGGCACCGTCGTGCAGGTGAACGCCACCTACGACCCGTCCAGCCGCGGCGGCAACTCCCCAGACGGGCGCAAGGTGAAGTCGACGATGCACTGGGTGTCCGCGGCGCATGCGAGGCCGGTCACGGTTGCCCTGTACGACCGGCTGTTCTCCACCGTGGCACCGGGCGCGGCCACGGGCGAGCCCCTCGACGACGTCAACCCCCGCAGCCGGGAACTGCTGACCAACTGCCAAGCGGAGGCTGCGCTCGCCGAGGTCGGCCCGGGTGAGGTCGTCCAGTTCGAGCGGCTCGGCTACTTCGCGGCGGACGCCGAGACGCCCGGCCTGTTCCACCGCACGGTGGGCCTGCGCGACGAGTGGGCGGCGGCTCAACGCCGCCGCTGACCGGCGTAGGCTGAGCCTTCGTGTCCGCCACCTTCCACCCCGTTCGCGCACGGTCCGGCATCTCGCTGTTCTTCTTCACCAACGGCGCGATGCTTGCGGGCATCCTGCCCCGCTACCCCGAGATCAAGGCGACGTTCGCACTGTCGAACACCGCGTTCGGGTTCATGGTGGCCGTCGGGCCGCTGGCGTCCATCGCGGCGTCCTCGCTGCCCGCGCCGCTGATCCGCCGCTTCGGGGCGCAGGCCGTCGCCCTGGTCTGGACCTGCGCGATGGCCGCCGCCGTGATGCTGGCGGGATTCGCACCGCACTTCGGGGTATTCGCGATCGCGCTGGCCATCGTCGGCTTCTCGGATGCGATCGTGGACGCCGGTCAGAACGTGCACGGCATCCGGATCGAGGACGCCTACGGCAAGACGATCATCAACTCGCTGCACGCGCTGTGGAGCCTGGGTGCGGCGACCGGCGGGCTGATCGGCGTCTGGGCGGCGTCCCAGCACATCCCGTTGCCGGTGCACCTGACGGGTGTCGCGATCGGGCTGGTCGCGCTGGCGGGGGTCGCGACCGCGCTCGGACGTCTGCCCGGCGGGCGGCGTCCGGTGGTGGCGACGGCGTCGGAGGTCACGCCGCCGACCAGGCTGCCGCGGGGCGCCTGGGGGATGATCCTGCCGCTGGTGGTGCTGTGCATCGCGGGGGTGATCATCGAGGACGTCGCCGCCAACTGGGGCGCCTTGTATCTGGTGCAGGTCGTCGGGGCGACCGCCGCCGTCGGCGGCGTCGGCTACACGGTGATGATCGGAGCCCAGTTCGTGGGACGCCTGCTCGGCGACCCGGCCACCGACCGGTGGGGCAACGTCGCGGTCATCCGGATGGGCGGGGCGATGATCGCCGTGGGCGGCGTCCTGGTGGTCGCGCTCCCGGCGACACCGATCGTCATGGTCGGCTATGCGCTGTGCGGCTACGGCTGCGCGACGGTCGTCCCGACGGCCTACGCGGCCGCCGGACGCCTCCCCGGTCTTCCTGTCGGTGCGGGCATCACCTACGTCAGTTGGCTGACGCGCATCGGGTTCGTGGCGACCTCGCCGTTCATCGGCTCGCTGGCCGACCTCACCAGCCTGCGGGTCTCGCTGGGCCTGCTCGTCGTGGTCGGGGCGGCGATCATCTACCTGGCACGCGTGGTTCGCCCGGCGGAGCCGGCCTCGGTCTGACCGAGCGCACGGGGCCTATCGCGCGGCAGGCCCCAGGCGAAGCGCGCGCCAGGGCCCCTCGGGACGCCTCCGCCCCACGGACGCCCGCGTCCTCTCCCCGTGGACGGGCGGGGCGTGCCAGAGTGAGGCATGACCACAGCACCTCGCACCACGTTGACGTTCCTGGGCGCGGCCGGCACGGTGACCGGCTCGAAATTCCTGTTGGCCGTGGGCGACCGGCGCGTCCTCGTCGACTCGGGCTTGTTCCAGGGTGAGAAGAAGTGGCGCGTCAAGAACTGGGAGCCGTTCGCGGTCGAACCGGGCAGCCTCTCCGATGTGGTGCTCACCCACGCCCACCTCGACCATGTCGGCTACCTGCCAGCGCTTGCCCGCCGGGGCTTCACCGGCCCGATCTGGTGTACCGAGGGCACCCGCCAACTGGCCGAGATCGTCCTGCGGGACGCCGCCAAGCTGCAGGAGCAGGAGGCCGCAGACGCCAACGAACGCGGCTACTCCCGACACAGTCCAGCGGAGCCGCTCTACACGACCGCCGATGTGGAGGCGATGCTGGGCCAGTTCGTCGGCCTCGAGTACGACGCCGATTTCGAGCTCACCGGCAACGAGCGTCCGGGGTTCCGTGCCGACCCCGACGAGCGGATCACGATCCGGCTCACCCGCGCCGGCCACATCCTCGGCTCGGCGTCGATCAACGTGTGGACGCCCACGGCGTCCGTCCTGTTCTCGGGCGACCTCGGACGCGCGGAGCATCCCGTTCTGAAGTCGCGTGAGGTTCCGGCCGAGGGTGCTCCGTTCGTCGTGGTCGAGTCGACGTACGGCGACCGCAACCATCCCGTGCCGGTCAACCTGCCGCACGAGGGATTCGCGGACGTCATCCGCCGGACGATCGCCCGCGGCGGCACCGTGGTCGTGCCGGCGTTCGCGATCGATCGCACCGAGGTCGTCCTCAAGACCATCTCCGATCTCGAGCGCGAGGGGCGCATCCCCGACGTGCCGGTCTACGTGAACTCGCCGATGGGCGTCCGCGCACTGCGCGTCTACCAGGCTCTGACCGATGAGTTGCGCGAAGACCTGCGGCCTGGCGATTTCGTGGCGATCCCCGACCTGACCGCCGTCGAGTCGGCCGAGGCCTCGATCCGTCTCACCGAGCCCGGCGGGCACGGGCCGGCGGTGATCATCTCGTCGTCGGGCATGGCGACCGGCGGACGCGTTCTGCGCCACCTGGAGGCGTTGCTGCCCGACCCGAAGAACGCGGTCGTGCTGACGGGGTATCAGGGTGTCGGCACGCGCGGGCGCCAGTTGGCCGACGGTGCCGACCAGATCAAGATCCGGGGCAGGTACGTGCCCGTGCGCGCCGAGGTCTTCCACGACCGCGAATTCAGCGTCCACGCCGACCGCAGCGACCTCATGAGCTGGCTGAGCGCCCTCGACCCGCGCCCGGTTCAGGTGTTCTGCGTACACGGGGAGCCGGACTCCGCCGCCGCCCTCGCCGCTCGGATCAAGGCGGACCTGGGTGTCGGGGCCATCGCTCCGCGCCTCGGCGAGGTGGTGCTGCTTGACGCCGCCGGGGTGCCCGCCCATCGGGGCGTCCGCGCGGTGATGACGCCGCCCGCGGCGCAGGCGCCGCGGCCGACCCAGTTCGGCTGGTTCGCCCACGCGCCCCTCAGCGACCATCCGTTGCCCGACGGACGCCCGGCCTACCGGCTCCTCACCGGCGTCCCGGGGGACGCATTCGACGCACTGGTCAGCTCGGCGATGGCCGAGGGATACGGGCCGATGGGGCCGCCGGTGCTCGCCGCGACCGCGGACGGCATCGTGGCCGCCCAGGCCATCACGTGGCAAGGCCCCTGGCTGGGGACGCCTCGATCCCCTGAGCCCGAGGAAGCGTGACCGGCGTCAGCGCCACCCGCCCGTGCGGACCACCGGCACCGACCGCCGCGGTCCGCGCCAGAACGCGCGTGGCGGGCCCGGCGTGGGTCATCGCTGGCCCGGGGGGTTGCGGTCATCCCGGCGGCGGGTGTGCGATAGCCCAATGCAGATCCTTGCCGAACTCGGCGATGTCGCCGTGGCCCGCGCGTCGAGGGAGCACCTCCCCACGATCGCGCGTCTCCTGGCTGACGACCCGACCTCGCCGCAGTACGTCGCCACCACGACGCTGGTGAGCGACGACATCCTTGGCCCGCTCCGCGAGGTGCTGAACCTGGAGCCGTATTTCGACCGCATCGACGCGGACGCCCACCAGTTGCTCGCCGTGGTGGTGGATGAGGGCGACCGCGTCATCGGCACCTTTCAGCTCACGATGCTGCCGACGCTGGCCCGCGGCGGAGGAATCCAGGCGATCGTGTCCACTGCGAGGATCCGCTCGGGCGCGGACAGTGTCGCGGTCGCCAAGCGGGTGTTCGGCTGGGTGATCGAGCACGCCCGAAGCCAGGGCGCCCGAGCGCTCGTGGTGGTGGCCGACAAGGACCGGGCGCACATGCACGGTTTCTTCACCACGATGGGTTTCCGTACCAGCCACGACGGGCTCGTCCTGCCACTGTGACCCTGTCCCGGCGTCCTCGAGCCGTCGGGAGACGTCTGGAGCGCTCTTCGTCTGGAGGACTGGTCGTCTGGAGCGCGGGCCGTCTGGAGCACCGGTCGACCACGCCGCCCGGGTTAAGCACGGACGCCCAGGTAGGAACCCGGGCGTCGGTGCGCAACCTGGGCGGTGAGCCGGGCATCGGTGCGCAACCTGGGCGTCGGTGCGCAACCTGGGCGGTGAGCCGGGCGTCGGTGCGCAACCTGGGCGGTGAGCCGGGCGTCGGTGCGCAATCTGGGCCGCAGGACGCAACCTGGGCGGGCAAGCAGGGGGTCGGCGACAAGACTGAGCGACAAGACGGACGCCCACGACGACGACGTGATCGCAGTGCCGATGTTCGGGGGCGATCGCGGATAGGCTCGCCGCCTACGCGCGTTCGGGCCACGCCGGACGAGCAGGACGAGACCAGATGGGACGCCTGACGAGGTCGCGACGAGACGCCGGACAAGCAGGACGAGACAAGCAGGACGAGACAAGCAGGACGAGACGAGGAGGTCAGGGATGAGGAACAGCGTTCAGGCCCCTTCGACCGTGGTGATGGTGCGCCCGCACCACTTCACCCCGAACCCCGAGACGGCCGCGGACAACGCCTTCCAGCTACCGCGCCCCGAGCTGACCTCCGACTCGATCGCCGCCCGCGCGTTGCGCGAGTTCGACGATGTCGTCCGCACTCTGATGAGCCACGGGGTCGGGGTGCACGTCTTCGACGATCTCGGCACCGACACCCCCGACTCGGTGTTCCCCAACAACTGGTTCTCCACCCACCACGGCGGACGCGTGGTCATCTACCCGATGGCCGCGCCGAGTCGCCGCGGCGAGCGGCGCGCCGACATCATCGAGATGTTGAAACGGGACTACCGCGTCCAAGAAGTCATCGACTACTCCGGGCTCGAGAACGACCGCCTGTTCCTTGAGGGCACCGGCGCCATGATCCTCGACCACATCGAGCGCGTCGCCTACGTGGGCGCCTCGCAGCGCGCCGACCCGATCATCCTCGAGCGGTTCTGCACCCACCTCGGCTACGAGCCGATGGTGTTCGCGAACACCGATCCGGCCGGCGCCCCGATCTATCACACGAACGTGATCATGAGCATCGGCACCGAGTTCGCCATCGTGTGCACGCAAGTGATGACGGACGCCTCCCGCCGGGACGAGATCCTCGCCCGGCTCGCCGCGTCCGGTCGTGACATCGTCGACCTCGACTGGCGCCAGGTCACCGAGTTCTCGGGCAACGGCCTCGAGCTGACCGGCACCCACGGACGCCTCTTCGCCTGCTCGCGGCGCGCCGCGCAGGGCTACACCACCGAACAGCGTGCGGTCATCGAACGCTCGGCGGCGATCGTCGGGATCGACGTCCCCACGATCGAGCTGGCCGGTGGGTCGGTGCGCTGCATGCTGGCGGGCATCCACCTCACCGCCCGCTGACGGTTCAGCGCATCAGGGCGTGGGCGAGCGCGTCCGCGAGCGTGCCCTGCGAGAACCGGAACCCGGACTCGAGGAGCTTTCCTGCGGACACACGCTGGTCGGTGTCGATCATCTGGTCGTAGCCCTCCGCGCCCAGCACGGCCTTCGGGCCGAGTGCCGGAGTGGGGATCGCGGACGGCCGGTGCAGGACACGCCCGAGGGTGCTCGCGAACTCGGCGTGGCTGACCGGACGCGGCGCGACGAGGTTGACGGGCCCGGAAAGGGCTTGCGTCGCCAGCGCGTGGACGTAGGCGCGCACGGTGTCGTCCAAGCCGATCCACGGCAGCCAGGCGTCGGCCTTCGCGAGGCGTCCACCCAAGCCGAGGGAGAACAGCGGCACCTGCGGGGCGAGCGCGCCACCGCCTTCGCTGAGCACGATGCCGGTCCGCAGGAACACCGTCCGCGCCCCCGCTGCCGTGACCGGGCGGGCGGCGCCCTCCCAGTCGCGCACGACGTCGGCCAGGACGCCGTCGCCTGGCGCGGCGTCCTCGGTCAGCAGCTCGTCGGGGCGGCGCGGGCCGTAGATCCCCACGGCGGACGCCTGCACCCAGGTCGGCACGCCCGCCTTCGCGGACGCGCCCGCCAGCGTGGCGGTGGAGTCGAGGCGAGAGGCGCGGATCTTCCGCTTGTGCGCAGCCGTGAAGCGGCCACCGATCGAGTGCCCGGACAAATTGACCACGGCGTCCGCACCCTCAAGCGCGCGCGGATCGAGCCGGTGACGCGCCGGATCCCAGCGGGTCGGCGCTCCGCCGGCGCGCCCGGTGCGCACCAGCTTCACCACCTCGTGGCCGGACGCCGCGAGCAGTGCCGCGACCTGGGTGCCGATCAGGCCGGACGCCCCCGCCATCACCACGCGCATCGGCGGCGCGGCGAGCTGGGTGTGCAGCGCGAGGTCGTCGCGGAGTTGACGCGCGCGGAAGGCGAACAGGCCGTCGAGTTGCATGTCGACGAGGGCCTCGTCGAGTGACCCGGGCAAGTTCACCGGCAGCTCCCAGGTGACGCGGTCGGTGATCACGGTCGATCCGCCCGGGCCGTCGGCGAACAGGTGCTCGTGGCGCCAGCGTTTGAACGGCCCGGAGAGCTGCTCGTCGACGAAGAGCTCACCCGGAACCAGCTCGACGTGCCGCAGTCTCCAGCGGAGGCCGGCCGGCCCTTTCACGCCGCGCCGGGAGACGTTCGGGAGCAGTGCGGCGACGAGCGGATGCGAGACGACGATCTCGATCTCGGAGCCGACGTTGATCCCGTCGGTGGGTGCCTGCAGCAGGGTGGCCATGCCCGGCGGGTGAAGTCTGGTGAACGCGGCCGGGCGCGTGTGCCAGTCGAAGACGAGGGCGCGAGCGTAGGGGTAGCGGGAGACGCGTTCGAAGACGGGCACGGCGCGCTCAGACCGGATCGCGTTCGATGGGGCAGGTCATGCAGCGGGGGCCGCCGCGTCCGCGTCCGAGTTCGGAGCCGGGGACCTCGATCACCTCGACGCCGCCCGCGCGCAGGTCGGCGATGGACGCCTGGTTGCGCTCGTAGCCGATGACGACGCCGGGCGCGACAGCGAACACGTTGCAGCCGTTGTGCCATTGGTCGCGCTCGCGAGCGAAGGCGTCCTGCTCGGTGGACAGCACGCGCACGGATCCGACACCGAGCGCGACCGCGAGGGCGGAAGGCAGCCCGTCACGCAGCCGCATGGTGCGCAGCGGCAGATCGACGTCGCCCGGCTCGATCAGGTAGCACTCGGGCTCGGGCAGGTCGGCGTACAGCAGGAACGACTCGGGGTCGACCATGGTCAGCACGGTGTCGAGGTGCATGAACGTTCGGCGCTTCGGCAGCCGGATGGCGACGATTCGCTTCACGGCGTTCTCGGCGAACAGGCGCTGCGCGAGCCGTTCGATCGCCTGCGGTGTCGTTCGCTCGGAGATGCCGACGAGGAGGGCGTCCGACGAGATGACCAGCACGTCTCCGCCCTCGATGGTGGCGTTGCCCGTCTCCAGGTCCTCGGACCAGACGTGGTGCCCGGTGCCCGCGAACACCGGGTGCCAGCGCAGGATGGCGCGATAGTTGACGGCCTCGCGCCGCCGGGAATGGTGTTTCATCGAGTTGACCGCGACCCCGTCGCCGATCCAGCAGGTGGCGTCCCGCGTGAAGAGGTGGTTGGTCAGCGGCGTGACCAAGAAGTCGTCGGGGCGAGCGATGCCGAACACGACCGACTCCGGTACCGGCATGCGTTCGAGTGCCTCCTGCTTGGTGAGCCCGCCGACGAGCACGTCGTAGAGTTCGCCGGCGTCGGCGTCGGCGAGGTGGCTCTGCAGCGCCTGGGCCAATGCGGGGCCGAACGTCCGGTCGTCGAAGGTCTGCCCGAGCACCCAGCCGCGAGCACCGGCGCTCATCAGCGTCTCGCGTAGCAGCTGTTCGAAGTAGAGCACCTCGGCGCCGGCACCACGCAGCGCGGCGGCGAACATGTCGTGTTCCTCGCTGGCGCGTTCCAGCCACAGGCTGTCGTCGAACAGGAGGTCTGAGGAGTTGCTGGGCGTCAGCCGGGCGAGTTCCTTCCCGGGTCGATGGACGATCACCCGGCGCAGAGCGCCGACCTCAGAGGTCACGGACAGTCGGGGCATAGGCGCACACTAGCCCAGCGGGTCGCGCAGGTCAGCAGTGCCGCGCAGGTCAGCAGTGCCGCGCAGGTCAGCAGTGCCGCGACCCACGATTCCCTGCCGCGAGTCCGAGGCAGGGAACGGGCATCACCGCGTCCGCCGGATGCCACGGACGCGACGGAAGTGACGAGAGCTCAGGCGCGCCGGAGCCAGTCGCGGATCAGCGCGATCCGGGCGTCCACCTGCTCCGTGGTCGCCTGCGCCAGAGCAGGGCCCCCGCATTGGCGGCGCAGTTCGGCGTGCACATGACTGTGCGGCATGCCTTTGATGCGCGCGTGTTGCGACACCAGCATGTTGAGTTCCTTGCGCCGGGTGGCCAGGGCGCGATGCAGGGACGCCTCGGGCGCGAGCTTGTCGCGCTTCTCGGCGCGGGCGTGCCGGTTGATCTGCCGGGTCTGCCGTTCGCGCAGCAGGTGCCCGATCTGCTCCGAGTCCAGGAGCCCTGGAAGCCCCAGATAGTCGGCCTCGTCGTCGTCGGTGGGCACGGCGTGCATGCCGAACTGCTGCGAATCGAACAGGACGTGGTCGAAGGTCGCCGCGGAGTCGATCGCCTCGAACGCGCCGCCGAGTTCGTCGGACGCCGCCTCGCGCCGGTTGGCCGCCTGCAGGAGCGCCTCCGCCTCGGCCCAGACGTCGACGGGCTCGTCGCCGCCGTTCTTGCGCCCGAGGATGTGGTCGCGCTGGCGTTCGAGCGAGGACGCGTGCGCGAGGATGATCGGAACCGTGGGCAGGAACACGGTGGCGATCTCGCCGCGACGCCGCTTGCGGACGAACCGGCCGACGGCCTGGGCGAAGAACAGCGGCGTGGAGGTCGCCGTCGCGTACACGCCGACGGCCAGCCGCGGCACGTCCACGCCCTCGGACACCATGCGTACGGCCACCATCCAGCGGTCCTCGGACGCGGCGTACTCCTCGATGCGCCCGCTCGCGTTGGCGTCGTCCGACAGCACCAGCACCGGCTTGGTGCCGGTCAGCGACTCCAGGATGCGTGCGTAGGCGCGGGCGTGGGCCTGGTTGGTCGCGATGACGAGACCACCGGCGTCCGGCAGGTGGCGGCGCACCTCCCTCAGCCGCTGGTCGGCCGCGCGCAGCACGGCGCCGATCCACTCCCCCTTCGGGTCGAGCGCGGTGCGCCAGGCCTGCTGGGTGACGTCTTTGGTGGTCAACTCGCCGAGATTCGCCTCGATGGTGTCGCCCGCCTTGGTGCGCCAGCGCATGGGGCCGCCGTAGTTCATGAACACGACCGGGCGCACCACGTGGTCGCGGAGCGCGTCCGCGTAGCCGTAGGCGTAGTCGGCCTGCGAGATCAGGCCGCCGCCCGGCGCCTCGGCGTAGCCGACGAACGGGATCGGGTTGTCGTCGGATCGGAAGGGTGTCCCCGTCAGCGCCAGCCGTCGGGTCGCGTACTGGAATGCTTCGCGCACCGCCTCGCCCCAGGCGAGCGCGTCTCCGGCGTGGTGCACCTCGTCGAGGATCACCAGCGTCTCGGAGTTGGCGGTCATCGTCTGGTAGCTCAGCATTGCCGCCGCCACGCCCGCATAGGTGACGGCGACCCCGTTGAACTGCCGCGAGCGTCCGTGGCGGCGCCCGCCCGTGCCGGGGTCGAGCTGGATGCCTACCTTCGCGGCGGCGTCCGCCCACTGCACTTTGAGGTGCTCGGTCGGGCCGACGACGATCACCCGGCGCACGGTGCGGGCGGCGAGCAGCTCGGACGCCACGCGCAGCGCGAACGTCGTCTTCCCGGCGCCCGGCGTGGCGACCGCGAGGAAGTCGCGCGGTTGGGTGGTCAGATACCGCTCGAGCGCCTCGGCCTGCCAGGCGCGCAGCTTCGCCGACGTACCCCAGGGGGCACGCTGCGGGAAGGCCGGGCTGATGCGGTCGAACGCGGACGAGGTGGGCGGCATAGACCCTTGACCATATCCTCAGGCGAGCCGCTGGTGGCACGCGTCCAGGGCAGGCGTGAATCGGGTCATCCGCGGCCCTGGGGCGTGGGCTCTAGGCGTGGGCCCTGGACGCCCGCGTCCGGGCCTGACACAGTGTTCGTCATGAGCGAGACAAGCAGGGATGCAGACCAACCTCGTGACCCGAAGGAGCAGATGAAGGCGGCGCTGGAGGCCAAGAAACAGGCCCAGCACGGCAGCTCACAGGGCGGGGCGTCCGCCGGCCGGACTGCCGGCGGCCCGCACGGTCAACAGGGCGGTAAGCGGACGTTCCGCCGCAAGTCCGGAGGTTAGAGCCGTGAGGATCGCCGTCCCCACGGAGACCAAGCCCCAGGAGTACCGGGTCGCCCTCACGCCCGTGGGTGTGGACGAGTTGACCCGTGCCGGGCATCAGGTGTTCGTGCAGGCCGGCGCCGGGCTCGGCTCGTCCATCGACGACGAGGACTACCGGGCCGTCGGCGCGACCATCGTCGACGGCGCCGAGGCCACGTGGGCGGCCGGCGAGATGGTGCTCAAGGTCAAGGAGCCCATCGCCGCCGAGCACGGGTTCCTGCGCGAAGATCTGCTGCTGTTCACCTACCTGCACCTGGCCGCCGACCGGCCGCAGACCGAGGCGCTGCTGAGCGCGGGCACGACCGCCGTCGCCTACGAGACCGTGCGGCTGTCCTCGGGCATGCTGCCGCTGCTCTACCCGATGTCGGAGGTCGCCGGCTGCCTGGCACCGCTGGCCGGGGCGCAAGCGCTGATGAAGGCGCACGGCGGACGCGGCGTCCTGCTGGGCGGGGTGGCGGGCGTGGCCAACGCCAAGGTGGTGATCCTCGGCGGTGGCGTGGCCGGACAGAACGCTGCCAACGTCGCGCTGGGCATGTGCGCCGACGTGACCATCATCGACAAGGACCTGGGCAAGCTCCGCGAGGCGTTCTGGCGCTGGGGCAACCGCGTGCAGGGGCTCGCGTCGAACGCGATCACGATCCGCGAGCAGGTACTGGCCGCCGACCTGGTCATCGGTACCGTCCTGGTTCCTGGCGCGAAGGCGCCCAAGCTGGTCACCAACGAGATGGTGGAGCAGATGAAAACCGGCTCGGTGCTGGTCGACGTCGCGATCGACCAGGGCGGCTGCTTCGAGGACTCGCATCCCACCACGCACGAGAATCCCACCTTCGCGGTGCACCGCTCGGTGTTCTACTGCGTGGCGAACATGCCCGGCGCGGTGCCGCACACCTCCACATGGGCGCTCACCAACGCGACACTCCCCTACGTCGAGAAGATCGCCGCGCTCGGTTGGAGGCGCGCCATCGAGGCGGACGCCGCGCTGCGGCTCGGTCTCAACGTCCAGGGCGGGCTGCTGCGGCACGAGGGCGTGGCCCACGCATTCGCGGATCTGCCCTACGAGGCGTACCCGCGCTGAGGTTCCGGAGGTTCTCAGACGGCGGCGGTTCTCAGACGGCGGCGGTTCTCAGACGGCGGCGGTTCTCAGACGGCGGCGGTGCGCACGATGGTTGCGATGGCGTCCGGGAAGCTCGCGGCGATCGCGCGCCCGCGGAGGCGGTCCCACAATCGGGCGGCCGGTCCCTTGATGACGACTTTGTGGGTGATCACCCACGCGTCGGGGCTCAGCGTGTCGGCGTCCGGTTCGGTCGCCGGGCCGTCCTCGTCGGATGCGTCCTCGTCGGGTGAACCGTCAGCGCGGAGTTCGTCGTCCTCGTCCGGCGCGGGGTCGGATGCGGATGCGGAGGGCTGGGGTCGTTCGAGGCTGTACTCGAGGGTGAGGTAGGCGAGGAGGAGCGCGAACCGGACGGCGAAGCGATGACGCTGCTGATCTGC
This sequence comes from Propionibacteriaceae bacterium, assembly GCA_032229785.1. Classification (GTDB taxonomy): domain Bacteria; phylum Actinomycetota; class Actinomycetes; order Propionibacteriales; family Propionibacteriaceae; genus Propioniciclava. The sequence continues at coordinate 5,126 of JAVTWJ010000051.1, read as the reverse complement.
CTCCATGATGCGGAAGCCCTGGCGGCGTCCGCGCGGAGGGAAGACGATGCCGCCCGCGCCCTTGGCCAGGGGGCCGTTGATCTGCGCTCGCGCGACGAACGGGTGGTCGGTCGGCCAGTGGTCGGTGTTCGTCCATCGCTCCCACACAAGGCGGTGGTCTACCGCCGCCGTCACCGAGTGGCTACGTTCGCTCATCGACCTTCTCCGGTTGCCTGCACGGACGCACCATTGTGCGCCACAAACACCGCAGGCCGCCCGGCATCCAGTGGATGGGCGGCGCCGCGGTGGCAATTCGTCACACTCGTTTTCGACGGCCGTCCTGGAAGATCAGTGCGACTGATGTTCGGCGGACGCTGCCCGAATCGCGTGTGATGAAATGCGCCATCGGGCCGCCTTCCCGCTGGGCGGCGCGCGTCAGGCCTGCTTGATCGCGGACACCTCGAACTCCAGCCAGACGGTGTCACTGATGAGGAGCCCTCCCGTCTCGAGGGCAGCGTTCCAGGTGAGGCCGAACTCAGCGCGACTCAAGGTGGTGTGCCCGGTAAAGCCGATCCGCTCGTTGCCGAACGGGTCGAGGACACCACCCTCGTAGGTGAACTCGATCGACAGCGGCCGGGTGACGTCGCGGACCGTGAGGTCGCCGTCCACGCGGACGTGGGTGTCGTCGAGGATTCCGAACCCGGTGCCGACGAACGTGATCGCTGGCCGGCGTTCGACGTCGAAGAAGTCGGCGCTGCGCAGGTGGGCGTCCCGGTTCGGGTCGCGCGAGTTGATGCTGCCCACCCGGACGCTGACCAGCAGCGCCGAGTGCTCGGGTTGAGTGCCGTCGAGCATCGCCCAGCCGTGGAAGGACTCGAACGTTCCGCGCACCTTCGCGATGCCCGCGTGCCGGACGACGAACCCGATGCTGCTGTGGGCGGGGTCGAGGTGGTAGGTGCCGTGGAGATCGCTGACCGCCAACATGGGCCGCTCCTAGGCGTCGGGGGCGAACGAGAGCGACGGTCGGTCACACGCAAGAAATGTCATCGCATTAAACTACCTGCCCCGCCCCCCGGGCCGGCAATCGTTGTCCACGGCGTCCAGTTCGGCGTCGGCGCGGGGCGCCGGTCAGCAGCCGCCCGGGGCGGCGGCGGGCCGCACCTCTTCCGACCGGGCACGTTCGCCCTCGCCCCAGGTGATCCTCAGCGTCACGCATGGCGCGCCGGGGGCGATGAGCAGCCTGCCGAGGTACCACTGGCCGGTGCCGTCCTCGCACGCGGCGATGTTCAGCTCGCGCGCGATCCAGGGATCGACCTGGACGCCTCCGCTGCTGGTCGTCCACACGGCGGGCCGCACGTAGGCCAGATAGTGGGGCGGGGCGATGGCGATCCCGACGAGGTCGGCCGAGTTCACCGACATGGGGAGCTTCCAGAACAGCGATGCGTCGGTCCGCGTGGAGATCACGCCGACCTCGCTTGCGAGCGGAAGGGTGCCCGGGGCGTGGCCCTTTCCCTCGAGAGCGACGCCCAGGACCGCCGCGCCCGTCTCCGGCCCCGCACGCCCGTCGCGGCCGTCCTGGCAGGTGCGATGACCGATCAGCACCTCGGGGCTCGGAGTGGTCGGGGGCCTCTCAGCGCTGCAGGCGGCGAGCAGCGTGACCGACAGAGGGACCTGCGCCGCGACGAAGCCTGCTCTCGGCCCGTTGAGTTCATCGGACACCTCCAGGCCAAGTCCAGCGCCAGTCTGTTCCCAGACGCGGACGAGCGCAGCGCATCGCAGGCTGGCGACGGACCGGCTCACGCACAGCCGACCAGGACGAATCACTGGCGTTCGGTGACCAGCTGGACGCCCTCGACAGCCATGCCGGTGACTCCGACGAAGATCATCAACTCTCCTGAGGCGACCCATGCGGCCCACGCCCCACAGAGCAGCTGGATCGCCTCCGCGGGGTGCTCAACCTCATCGATCCAGACGGTGACCAGCAGCCATGGCTCGTCGGTCAGTCCGCGATTCACCTCCGCCCGGGCGGCGGCCATGTCGGGCCGCCGCTCGCCCACCGCGGCGGCCACCCCTGCGCTCACCGCGCCTACTCGATTGTCGACGAGCGCCGCTCGGGACGGTGCCACCGTCGTGACGATGTACCAGTACGCCCCCGCGGGTGAGCTTCCGTCAACGATGGTCTGCCTTGATTCCGGCAAGGAGCCCACGACACGCTGCCGAGCACTGGATGCGGATACAAAAGTCGCAATCAATCCTTGAGACAAGCCGTTCACCAACCCTTAAGCCGCCGCGTAGTAGCCAGAGCAGCGCCTGTAGTTCCCCTCGAACAATTCGAGATAAACTGTCGATCCATAGGGAAATACGCCGAGATTAAGGGCGGTGTATGAATGAAATTTTGAAACACCAACATACCCCCAGTAGGACGAGCGGATCCAGATCTTCAGAGTTCCACTCTTCCCTACCAACGGTAGATAACTTCCAGTATAGGCGACCATCACAGAGCCAGCAGACCGCCAGACATCAAACGTATCCAGACAGTCATTTCCGTCCCGTTGAATCGCGTCCCAGGTGACCGAATCGCCGATAGGATGCGCCGACCGTCCTTGAGCAGCAGCACTGGGCGCACCAACGAACGCGACCGACAGAAACGCCAGCACGAAAAGGGTGACCATTTTCTTGACCTTGAGCATTCCATCCTTCTTTCGAATCCAAAATAGCTAAAATCATCGACACCGATTGACGGAGGCGTATTCCAGACCGTGCTCGCCTCCAGCAGAAAACCTAGTCAGCACCCCGCCGCGAGGAGCGCGCCGCGAACTCTGGATAAGCCTCACGGAAGAGGCTGCGCCCCCATTTCATCAACACCCGAACCGTCCAAGACTGTATCCGGCTGCACCAAAGGGTGTGGCCGAGCGCGCAAACGAAATAGATCGAGCGCCACCCAACCACGCCTCGCCAGGATCGACGCGGTCGGATCCACCAGAAGATCCTGAATCGGGGCGCGAGTCGAGGTGCGGCTAAGTTGCCGAGTAGTAACCAGAACAGACCTGGCGACCTCCCTCAAAAAGCTGAATAAAAACAGTCGCCCCGTACGGGTAAACACCAAAGATTCTGGTCGTATACCCGTCCGTCTTGGATACCCCAAACGATCCACCATATGTTGCATTAATCGACACCGACATGCTTCCCTTCTTACCCACTAATGGGAGGTATGCCCCAGTGTAAGAGACCAGAACAGACCCGGCAGAACGTCGCACATGGAAGATATCTAGGCAATCGCTAGCATCCCAGGGAGACTGGATCTGGCTAGCAGTTTCCGAGGCCATTACATCGTAAGCAGCAGCACTCGGCACCATTACGAATGCAGGCGACGTCACAACACCCACAGCAACCATTACACCAACCCAGCCAACCTTCCCCACAACAACCTCCTTCAGTTACGAAACACCCTACCAAAATCGAACCATCTCAAGACCAACCCCTGTCTTAGAGACTTATTCGATAGTCGATGCCTTCACGCCGATATACACCAAGCCATGGTGCGCAACGGGCAGGCTCGCGCGGGGACACCCTGGCCATAGGGGGAGCACGTCGCATAGTCCTTGCGGAAGGGCCGGTATCGGACCTGATCCGATCAAGGAGTTTGGCAACAGCACGAGAAGAGCCACAACTACAAGACCCACACGGGCACGCCCTCCCGAATACTGATGCATGGCACAAAGGCTACCGAACGTCGCTCGCCTTCGCTGCACCTAACTAAGAGAAATGCCCGGTTGGGCAGCACTAGCTCGGCTGTTCTGCCCAACCGGGCATGCCGCTGTCTTGGTTGTCGGTCACGATCTGACCCCAGGCGCGGGCCATCACCGTGGCGAGCATCCGCGCCGGCCGACGATATCGTCGTTCAGCACCTCACCATGGCCCGGGTGGCCGACGGACTCGGCGTGGCGTGGAATACCGCCGCCGTCCTCGCCGAAGGTCAACGGGTCCTGATCAGCGATCCGACAAGGTTCGACGGCGCAAAAGTCGACGGCGTCGATGAGCACGTGTGGCGGCACACCCGCCGTGGTGACCGCTACGTGACGGTGATCATCGACCTCACCCTGATCCGGGGCCGCACCGGGCCGTCCCGGTTGGTCACCGAGGAGTTCAAGGCCGACGCGGTCCAGCTCGTGGTGGTGGGTGGCCAGCCGATCGCGCAGGTGGCTCGGAAGTTGGAGATCAACGAAAGTTCGCTGGGTACTGGGTGAAGGCGTACCGGGCCCAGCATCCGGACCCAGCGGTCGCGCCGTTACCGGTAGAAGCAGCGCGGATCGCCAGGCAGGAGGCGGAGAACCGCAGGTTGGCGGAGGGAAACGCGTTCCTGAAAAAAGCCGCGGACTTCTTCGCGAAGGAGCACCGGTGAGCGAAAAGTTCACGCTGATGCACGCGGAGAAGGCCGCTTTCACGATCGAGCTGAAAGCCCGGCTGCTTGGTGTGTCCCGTGCCGGCTACTGGGTGAAACGGGGTGGCACGGTGCCGCCGACGGCGGCACGGCGGGTGTGGCTGACCGGGGTGATCAAGAAGACCCACGACGACTCGAACCAGGTCAACGGGTTCCGGCGGGTGCTCGCCGAGCTGCACCGTCAAGGTGTCAGCGTCTCGGAGGTGTTGGTGCGCACGATCATGCGGGAACTGGGGATCTTCGGCGTGCGGCCGCGTAGCAAGAAGCGCACTACGATCCCGGCCGCTGACGCAGCCAGCCGCCGGGACCTGCTGCGGCGAGATTTCACCGCTGAGCGGCCTGGACCCGCACGACACCCTGGGTTGTGAAGAGCCGGTTTGGCTCGCCGCAACGAGGTACCACCGTGTGAGAATAGTGAGATGCTCGCACAGTGGGGAACGCGCTCGCGATGGTCGCGCATCGGTGGTGGCGTCGCCTCCCATCTTGAGCACCTGCTGCTCGGCGTCCTGGCGCTGCTCTCGACCGGCGCTGCCATCACGACAGAGACCCCGTCGTCACTAGCCGTTGATCTTCCGGTCTACGCGGTTGCAGCGACTGCCTTACGATGGCCACGCCTAGGGGGACCGTGTGGGGAGGACCGTGCCTTGCCGCTATGGCCGGCATTAAACAAGATCGGATTTCTTGATGCCGGGTAGGTGTTCGAAGT
>JAVTWJ010000050.1:0-36074 GCA_032229785.1 Propionibacteriaceae bacterium | reverse complement strand
ACCATCTCAACCGTGACCGCACTCCACTTCTGGGCCACCGCCTGAATAAGCCTCAAGGTCGGCGTCAAAGAAGCCACGACGGATCTCGATGCCACCAAGAACCGGATTGGAAGCGGTCGCCATAACCTGGCTAGTAGGATATCCGGCCGGGGGCTGCCCTGCCCACGCAGGATCAACGAACGTCGAACCGACCAACCCAACAGCCAAGAAACTGATCGCGACGGCAACGCGACCGACCCTTACCGAATTCCACAACCTGCGGCCTTTTCCGTTTTCCTCGAACACGCAACTTCCCTCTCTAGCTCACTCGTTGCTGCCGCCACCCGAAAGAACACTCACCGCATGCCAATAGTCTGGCGCACACGCAACTCGGCCTGAACGCAGGCCGCCACGACCATCTTGTGATCCACAACTGGGAATGCCCTGGGAATGCCCCAGGGAACTCGGTTGCGTTTCCAGCGAACGCAAGCAGGATTGCCCATAACCGCTGACTCATTGATATATCAACCGACTCACGCCATCCGCTTGCCAAAAGTCGCATTGGGCCATCCGTTGATGACGATGCTGTGGGTGGTCGCGGTGAGTCGGACGAAACGCCTGTCGCACGAGGCGTCCGCCGATCTGGCGTCCGCCCGCGCCAGCGCCCAGAACCGCCTCGAACTGCTGCGGGCGGACCTGGCAGGGGCGCTCGGAATCTAGAAACCGGCGTTGGGATCGGGGTCGGCGCTCGCCTCGGGGCCGGCGGTGACGGCCGGCGAACCCGGCATCGCGCCCTTCTCGATGCGGGCCGCCTCGGCGATCGCCTGCTGCACGGACGCCTGCGACTGCGCCTCTTCAGCGCGCTTGGCCTGGGCGATCTCGGCGAACACGTCCACCCTCTCGGGGACCTCGAACTTGGCCGGGTCGACGCCGGAGAACGAACGGACCGCCTCGCCGAGGTTGCCGCCGAGACCCTTGAGCGCGTCGTTCAGCTCGGACGGGATGATCCACACCTTGTTGGCGTCACCGGCCGCCAGCTTCGGCAGCATCTGCAGGTACTGATAGGCGAGCAGCCCCTGGTCGGGCTCGGCCGCGTGGATCGCGTGGAAGACGGTCGTGATGGCCTGCGCCTCGCCCTCGGCGCGCAGCATGGACGCCTGCCGGTCGGCCTGCGCGCGTAGGACCGAGGACTCCCGCTCGCCCTGCGCCCGCAGGATGCTCGACTCGCGGTCGCCGGACGCCGAGAGGATCTGGCTCTGCCGCTGCCCCTCGGCCAACAGGATCTGGGCGCGCTTCTCGCGCTCGGCGCGGGCACCCTTCTCCATCGCGTCCCGGATCGTGGCGGGCGGCTCGATCGAGCGCAGTTCGACGCGGTTGACCTTGATGCCCCACTTGCCGGTGGCCTCGTCGAGGACGGCGCGCAGCTTCTGGTTGATCTCTTCGCGGCTGGTGAGCGTCTGCTCGAGGTCCATGCCGCCGATGATGTTGCGCAGCGTCGTCATGGTGAGCTGCTCGATGGCCTGGATGTAGTTCTGCGCCTCGTAGGCGGCTCGCACCGGATCGACGATCTGGTAATAGACGACCGAGTCGATGCCGACCATCAGGTTGTCTTCGGTGATGACGCCCTGGGGTGGGAACGGGACGACCGCCTCGCGCATGTCCATCGTGTACCGGACGCGGTCGATGAACGGCATGATCAGATGCAGGCCGGGTTCGATCGTGCGGTTGAACTTGCCCAGCCGCTGCACGATGCCGACCTGCATTTGTTGGACGACGCGGACCGACAGGCCCAGCGCGACGACCGCCACGACGGCGATCAGGATGACGAGAATCAGGAACGGGTCCGGCACGGGACGCCTCCTCGGAGTCGGGTACGGCTCCACCCTACTGGGGCCGCCGAGGAGGCGTCCGTCGGTCGCTACGGGCCGGTGTGCTCGACCGTGTGCCCACCGAACTGGCCGCGCAGGGCCGACACCATGCGCATGGTCGGGCTGTTCTCCTGCCGTGAGGAATAGCGGGCGAACAGGGCGGCCGCCAGCACCGGCATGGGGACGGCATGTTCGACGGCCTCGTCCAGCGTCCACCGGCCCTCGCCCGAGTCGGTCGTGTACTCGCTGACCTCCGCCAGATGCGGAGACTCCTCCAGCGCCTGGACGGCGAGGTCGAGCAGCCACGAACGAACGACCGTGCCGCGCGACCACGCCTTGAAGCAGCCGTGCACGTCGGTGACGACATCGGACGCCTCCAGCAGCTCCCAGCCTTCGGCGTAGGCGTGCATCAGGCCGTACTCGATGCCGTTGTGGACCATCTTCGCGTAGTGACCCGCGCCGACGCCGCCTGCGTGCACGAAGCCCTCCTCACGAGGGCCATCGGGACGCAACGCGTCGAAGACCGGCATCAGCCGCTCGACGGACGCCTCATCGCCGCCCACCATCAGGCCGTAGCCGTTGTCGAGGCCCCACACGCCACCGGACACGCCGCAGTCGACGTAGCCGACGCCTCGCTCGGCGAGCGACGCGGCGTTGGCGGCGTCCTCGGAGAACCGCGAGTTGCCACCCTCGATGACGAGGTCGCCGGGGGCGAGCAGGTCGCGCAGTTCGGCGATCAGCCCGCGGGTGATCGGCCCGGCGGGCAGCATCACCCAGACGGCGCGGGGTCCGGCCAGCGCGGCGACGAGCGCGGGCAGGTCGGCGACGTCGGAGACGGCCGGATCCTTGTCGTAGCCGATCACCTCGTGGCCCGCGCGGCGGATCCGTGCGGCCATGTTGCGGCCCATCCGACCGAGGCCGATCATTCCCAGTTGCATTGGCTTCTCCGCTCGATCAGATGACGACGCTCAGGCCCATGACGCAGATGAGGCCGACGACCGACAAGGTGGTTTCCATCAACGACCAGGTCTTGAAGGTCTGGCCGACGGTCATCCCGAAGTACTCCTTGACCATCCAGAAGCCGGCGTCGTTCACATGGCTCAGGAACACCGATCCGGCACCGATCGCCAACACCATCAACGCGGTGTGGGTGGGCGACAGGCCGACCGCGAGCGGCGCCACGATGCCGGACGCCGTGATGGTCGCGACCGTCGCCGATCCGGTGGCCAGGCGGATGACGACCGCGACGATCCAGGCGGCCAGCAGCGGCGGCAGTGCCGCGTCCGCGAGCCCCTTCGCGAGGACGTCGGCGATGCCGGAGTCGACCAGGGTCTGCTTGAAGCCACCGCCGGCGCCGACGATGAGCAGGATGCCGGCGATCGGGCCGAAGGACGATCCGACGAGGGTGTTGACCTGGTCGCGGGACTTGCCGACGAAGTAGCCGAAGACGAACATCGCGACCACCGTCGTGATGGTGAGGGCGATCAGCGGCGTGCCGACGAACACGAGCGCCGCGCCGATGCCGGTCTCCTGGCTGTTGGAGACCTCGACGAGGGTGCGGATCAGCATGAGGGCGACCGGCAGCAGCACGACGCCGATGGCGGCGAGGAAGCCGGGACGCCGTTCACCTTCCTTGGGGCCGCCGCTGCCGAGGAAGTCCTCGCGGGCGGGAATCGGCACCCACTTGGCCATGACGCGGCCCAGCAGCGGCCCGGTGATGATCACGCAGGGAATCGCGACCAACAGACCGAGGCCGAGCGTCAGGCCGAGGTCGGCCTTGAGTGCTTCGATGGCGATCAGCGGGCCGGGGTGGGGCGGCACCAGGCCGTGCAGGGCGGACAGGCCGGCCAGCGCGGGGATGCCGAGCAGCACGACGGGAAGCTTGGCGCGCCGGGCGGCGAACATCACGACCGGGATCAGGATGACGACGCCGACCTCGAAGAACAGCGGGATGCCGACGATGAACGCGATCAGCGCCATCGCCCAGGGCAGCCGCGCCACCGGTGTCTTGTCCATGATCGTGTCGACGATCACGTCGGCGCCGCCCGAAGAGATCAGCAGGACGCCGATGATCGACCCCAGGATGATCAGCAGGCCCACCCCGGACAGCGTGGAGCCGAGGCCCGAGGAGAAGCTCTTGAACAGGTTCGGATACTCGACACCCGCCGCCAGCGCCATGACGGCGGAACCGGCCATGAGCGACAGGAACGGGTGGATCTTGAGCCATCCGATCAGGACGATGATCGTGGCGATGCCGGCGAGTGCGGCAAGAACTAGTTGTGTGGTCATGAGATGTGGCGCCTCCTAGCGCGCGGGGGGGACGAGACCGAGCGCGCTGATGGCACGGTCGGCGATCGTGGCGAGGTCGGCGTCGATGTCGATGACCACCCCGTCCTCGTCGGGTTGGACCATTTCCAGCGTCGCCAACTGCGACGGCAACAGCGACGGTGGCATGAAGTGCCCCGCCCTTGAGGTGAGACGGGACGCGAGGAGTTCCTCCGAGCCGTGCAGGTGCACGAACACGGTGCGCCCCGGCGTGACCCGCAAACGCTCGCGGTAGACGCGGCGCAGTGCCGAACACGTCACGATCGTGGAGTGACCGGTGAGGTCCTTCGCCGTCATCCACTCAGCGATGAGGTCGAGCCAGGGCCAACGGTCCTCGTCCGTCAGCGGAACGCCGGCGCTCATCTTGGCGATGTTCGCCTTGGGGTGGAAATCGTCTCCTTCGGCGAGCAGCCATCCCGGCCCCAGTCGCTTGAACATCTCTGCGGCGACGCTGGACTTGCCACATCCAGCGACACCCATCACCACAACATGGGTATATGTCATCTTTGACCCTCTCTGCGCCGCCCCTTTGCGACCATGAGATGACTCTAAGTCATCTACATACTCTCTATCAAGTATGAGAGAGCAACCTCTTCACGAATCGCCGGCCTTTGCGGGCATGTGTAGGCTCCAGACGCCGAAACGTGCATCCAGGCGACCAGGAGGCTTCCATGATCGAGGGCGATCCCGCGCCGGCCGCACTGCACCGGGGTGTCGCCCGCAGCCTCGGTATCGACATCATCGACGGCATCTGGGCGCCGGAGGATCCGCGCACGCTCGAGGACGTGCAGTCCCAGTTCGGGGTGTCGCGCACGGTGGCACGCGAGGCGTCCCGTCAACTGGAGGCCATGGGCATGCTCCGCATCCTGCGCCGCCGCGGCCTGGTGCCGCAACCGGCGCGAGCCTGGAGCGTGCTGGATCCGCTGGTCATCGACTGGCGGCTCCGGTCGACCCACCGCGAGGCCCAGTTGCGCTCGCTCACGCACCTGCGGCTGGCGATCGAACCCGCCGCCGCGTTCGCGGCCGCGACGCACGCCTCGATCCAGGTTCGCGCGCAATTCCTCGCGCTGGCGGCAGAACTGCGCCGCACCGGCGAGGCGGGCGACCTCACGACCTTCATGGAGCACGACATCGCCTTCCACGCGCTGCTGCTCAGCGAGTCCGGCAACGAGATGTTCGCGGCGTTGAGCGGCCTGGTGTCGGCGGTGCTGCAGGGCCGCACCGAACTCGAGTTGATGCCGACCCACCCGAAGGAGGAGGCCCTCGCCGGCCACGAGGCGGTCGCAGCGGCGCTCTTCCGCGGCGATGCCGTCGGTGCTCGCACCGCCATGGAGGGGATCCTGGCCGAGGTGCGCGACGCGATCAGCGAGAGCTGAGCGGCTTGTTCTGCGGGTGCACCACCACGGTGAGCCCCTCGACCTCAATCACGTCGACCGCGACGCCGGACGCGATCGGCTCGCCGTCCCAGCTGCGGGCGCTCCAGGTCTCGCCGTTCACCACGGCCTCGCCGCCGGACGCCGTGATCTCGCCGACCGCCCGGCCCTTGCCGCCCAGCAACTGATCGAACGTGCTGCGATAGCCGAGCCCCTTGTGCAGCCGCCTGAGGATCTCGGGCCGCAGCAGCCCCAGCAGCGCCACCGCCACCACGACGGCGACCAGGATGTGCACCCAGATCAGCCCGGGGAACAGCACCGCGGCGCCCGCGCCCGCCAGTGCGCCACCGGCCAGCATGAGCAGCGTCATGTCGAGCGTCAGCATCTCGGACACCGCCAGACCGCCGGCCAGCACGAGCCAGACGATCCACCCGTTCGCCGAGAGCCACTCCAGCACGGCTCAGCCCTCGGTGCGTTCCGTGCGTTCCGTGCGTTCCGTGCGTTCAGCGCGCACGGCGCGCGCCGTCCACCGTCCGGCGTCCTGGCCGATCTGCAGCGGCAGGTCGAACGTGCGGCTCATCAACTCATCGGTCAACACGTCGCCGATCCGGCCCGCCGCGACGACGGAGCCGTCCTTGAGGAGCAGCGCGTGGGTCATGCCCGGCGGGATCTCCTCGAGGTGGTGGGTGACCAGCACCGTCGCGGGCGACCACGGCTCGGAGACGATCTCACTGATCGTGTCGACGAGGCTCTCGCGCCCGGTGAGATCGAGCCCGGCCGCGGGTTCGTCGAGCAGCAGCAGTTCGGGGTCGGTCATCAATGCGCGGGCGATCTGGACCCGCTTGCGCTCGCCCTCGGAGAGGGTGCCGAACGTTCGCTTGCCGAGATGCTCGATGCGCAACTGCGCCATGAGGTCGCCTGCGCGGGCGAAGTCGGAGACGTCATAGCCCTCGTTCCAGCGCCCGAGGACCGCGTAGGCCGCCGACACCACCACGTTGCCGACGGACTCCGAACGCGGGATCCGGTCGGCGAGCGCCGCCGACGTCACGCCGATGCGCGGGCGCAACTCGAACACGTCGACCGCGCCCAGCACCTCGTCCAGGATGGACGCGATGCCCGAGCTGGGATGCATGTTCGCGCTGAGCACCTGCAGCAGCGTCGTCTTGCCGGCCCCGTTCGGCCCGATGACCACCCAGCGGTCGGCCTCGTCGATCGTCCACGAGATCTTGTCGAGCAGCGTCGATCCGCCGCGCACGATCGAGACGTCCACCAATTCCACGACAGCAGCCATGGCTCCAACCTACCGCCCGAGAGAGCGCGCGCGGAGAGCGAGTGCCCCTCAGGCGCCGGTCGAGTGCAGCCCGCCGTCGACGTGGATCATCTCGCCGCTGGTGGAGGGGAACCAGTCCGACATCAACGCCACGACGGCCTTGGCCGTGGGGGTGGCGTCCGACGAATCCCAGCCGAGCGGCGCGCGTCCGCCCCAGATGTCGTTGAACGACTCCGAGCCCGGGATCGCCTTCTTGGCGATGGTCTCGAGCGGCCCGGCGGCCACGATGTTGGAGCGGACGCCCTCGGGGCCGAGGTACCGGGCGAGGTAGCGCGACGCGGACTCCAGGGCGGCCTTCGAGACCCCCATCCAGTCGTAGGTCGGCCAGGAGATCCGCGCGTCGAAGGTCAGGCCGACCACGGACGCCGTCTCGCCGAACAGCTCCCGGCAGGCCATCGTGAGGCTGACCAGGGAGTATGCCGACACATGGATGGCGGTCGACACGTCCTCGAACGGCGTGGTCAAGAACTTGCCGCCGAGCGCGGTCTCCGGGTTGGCGTAGGCCACCGAGTGCACCAGGCCGTCGAGGCGCTCGATGCCGAGCTCACGCAGCTGGGCCGGCAGCGTCGCGAGGTGTTCGGGGTCCGTCACGTCCAGCTCGACGACGGCCGGGGACGGATCGAGGCGGGCGACGATGCGCCGGGTCAGCGCGAGTGCCCGCCCGAAGTTCGACACCACGACCGTGGCGCCCTCGGCGGCGGCGATCTCGGCCACCCTGTACGCGATCGAGGTGTTCATCGTCACGCCGGTGACGAGGATGGTCTTGCCCTCAAGGATTCCCATGTCTTGTGTGCTCCTGCTTGCTGGTTCGTGAAGGTAAGCGGTAAGTCAGTGGCCCATGCCGAGGCCGCCGTCGACGGGCAGTACCGCGCCGGAGACGTAGCTGGCGGCGTCCGAGGCCAGGTAGGCGACGGACGCGGCGACCTCGTGCGTGCCGCCGAGGCGTCCGGCCGGAATGGCCGCCTTGTAGCCGGCCACCGTGTCCTCGGGCAGGACCGCGGTCATCTCGGTCTCGATGAAGCCGGGCGCGACGACGTTCGCGGTGATGCCGCGGCCACCCAGTTCGCGGGTCAGCGAGCGGGCCATGCCGATCAGACCCGACTTGGTGGCCGCGTAGTTCACCTGACCGGGCGAGCCGTACAGGCCGACGACCGAGCCGATGAAGATGATGCGGCCCCACTTGGCGCGCAGCATGGGGCGGCAGGCGCGCTTGGCGACATTGAAGGCGCCCTTGAGGTTGACGTCGACGACCGCGTCGAAGTCTGCCTCGCTCATGCGCATCAGCAGCGTGTCCTTGGTGATGCCGGCGTTGGCGACCACGACCTCGACCGGCCCGTGGGCGGCTTCGGCAGCCTTGAAGGCGGCGTCGACGGAGGCGGCGTCCGTCACGTCGCAGGCGATACCCAGGGCGCCGTCGGGAGCCTTGCCGGACGTGGAGGCGGCGGCCACCCTGTGGCCCTGGGAGAGGAACTCCTCGACGATCGCCCGGCCGATGCCACGGGCGCCGCCGGTCACGAGGATGCTGCGCGGTGTCTGCTTCACCGGCCCACCGTACCGTGCGCGGCATAACGGCGGGGATAAGATCGCGGCATGGCTGGCCGGGGCTCCGAACACGCGCCGGCGCTGATCACGAGCGCACGGTTCGGCACGTCGCTGTCTGCGGACCAGCGAGCGCGCCGCTATGTGGTCACGATGAGCATCCGCGTGGTGTGCTTCATCGCCGGCGTCGCCAGCCCGCTGCCGTGGAGCGGCGTGCTGCTGCTCGCCGCCGCGGTGCTGCCGGGCATCGCCGTGCTGCTGGCCAACGCACGCGACAACCGCCCGTCCGCCATCGTGACGGACGACGCGGACGTGCCGCTGGCTCGGGCGCTGACCGCAGGCGAGACCGTGCCGGGTGAGGTCGACGACGAGGTGGACGAGTGAACAAGAGGCTGTGGCTGCGCTGGACGCTGCTGGTCGTGTTCGTGGTGGTGCTGGGGGCCACGTTCGTGAGTCTGGGGCGCTGGCAACTCGACCGGCTGGATCAGCGCCGCGACCGAAACGAGGTGGCGGCGATCCACGAGAACGCGCCGGTGCGGGCGTTCGACGAGGTGTTCACCGGTCCGATCGCCGACTCCGATCAGTGGCAACGCGTCGAGGTGCGCGGCACCTTCCTGGCCGACAGGCAGTTGCAGGCCCGGCATCGCAGCTTCGGCGAATACACCGGCTGGGAACTCGTCACCCCCCTCGTCACGGACTCGGGAAAGACCGTCATCGTGAGCCGCGGCTTCCTCGAGCGCCCGGCCGCGCAGGACTACCCGGGCGTCTACCCGGCGCCGCCCGCCGGCCACGTCACCGTCCTCGGCTACGTGCGCCGCAACGAGCAGGGCAACCCCAACGCGATCACGCCGCAGGAAGGCATCGTCCGGCTGATCAACGCCGAGGCGATCGGCGCCTGGCTCGACCGGCCGGTGGTCGACGGCTACCTCAACCTGATCGAGGTGGTGCCCGCCCAGAGCGGCGGACTCATCCCCGTGACCCCGCCCGAGCCGACCGAGGGGCCGCACCTGAGCTACGCCTTCCAGTGGTTCACGTTCGCGCTGATCGCCGGCGCCGGTCTCGTCATCCTGATCCGCGGCGACCTGCGGGACAAGAAGAAGGCGGCCGCCACGGCCGCCGCGCGCGCGGCGTCCGCTCCCGACACCGCGCGCAACGAGGTTCCGTGAGCCTGGACGCCGCCCGCGGACTGCTGGCCTGCCCGGCCTGCGCCGGCGCGCTCGAGGCCGACGCGCGGGTGGCCTCCTGCCTGCAGGGGCACCGTTTCGACATCGCCCGCCAAGGCCACCTGAACCTGCTGGGCGGGCCGCAGCCGGCCCATGCAGACACCTCCGCCATGGTGGACGCCCGCGCCCGGGTCCTCGCGAGCGGCGCCTTCGAGGCCGTGGACGCCGCGCTGAGCCACCACGCCGGGGGCGCGCACACCCTCCTGGACGTGGGCGGCGGCACGGGCCACCACCTCGCGCGGCTGCTCGACGGGTTGCCGGGCGCCCGCGGCGTCTGCATCGACATCTCGACGGCCGCGGCGCGCCGGGCCGCGCGCGCCCACCCGCTGGCCGCGTCCGTGGTGGCCGACGCGTGGGCCGGCCTGCCGGTGCGCTCGCAGCGGTTCGACCTGGTCACGTGCGTGTTCGCGCCGCGAAACATGGCCGAGTTCGCGCGCGTCCTCCGCCCGGGAGGGCTGCTGCTCGTCGTCACTCCCGACGCCGACCACCTCGCGTCGGTGCGGGAGCGCCATGGACTGCTCAGGATCGATCCCGACAAGGACGCCCGACTGCAGAAGGCGGCGTCCGGGCACTTTCGAGCGGTGGCGCGCCGTCGCGTCCGAACGCCTCTGGACGCCGACGCCTCCCTGGTGCGCGACCTGATCGCGATGGGGCCCAACGCGTTCCACGGGGCGCCCGGCGAGGTCGGAGGGCTGCGTACCGAGGTGTGCGTCAGCCTGTGGCTGTTCCGGCCGGCCTCCCCGGCGCTTCTGTGAGATCGCGACCCGCGTCGAAGAAGCCACGGGTAAGTTCTCGGTCATGGGTTTTCTTGAGCGGATGAGAGCCGCGACGGCGCGCATGCGCGAGGATCTCGACACCGCGATGCAGGAGGATCCCGCGGCGGCGAGCCGCCTGGAGGTCGTCTTCCTGTACCCCGGCGTCCATGCGATCTGGGCCCATCGGCTGTCGCACGCGCTGTGGCGCCGCTCCCCTGGCCTGCGGCCCCTCGCCCGGACCGTGGCGCATCTGGCCCGGCAGTGCACCGGCGTCGAGATCCATCCGGGCGCGACGATCGGGCGCCGGTTCTTCATCGACCACGGCATGGGCACGGTGATAGGCGAGACGGCCGTGATCGGCGACGACGTGCTGATGTACCACCAGGTCACCCTGGGCGGCCGCAGCCGCGGCCGGTTCAAGCGACACCCGACGATCGGCAACGGCGTCCTGCTCGGCGCGGGCGCGAAGGTCATCGGCCCGATCACGGTCGGCGACGGCGCGCAGGTGGGCGCCAACGCGCTCGTCGTGCATGACCTGCCTGCGGGCGCGGTCGTCACCGGCGTGGTGGCTCACGCCCAGGGCGACCCGGTGGCGTGAGCCGCACCGAACACACGGGAGCATCGTGAAGCCTTTCCTCCACCTGTCGATCCGCGACCACGACCAGGCCGTCGCGGGCGAGTTCGAGGCCATCAGGCGGTTCGGTGGTCTGCGCGACGGCGAACTCGTGCAATTGCGCGTGGAGCAGGCGCCGCTGCCGATCATCCACCCGGACGACTACTCCGGCGTCATCATCGGCGGCGGCCAGTTCAACGCGTCGGACGAGGTCAAGACCGCGGTGCAGCGGCGCGTCGAGGGCGACCTGAGCCGCCTGGTCGATATCGCGCTCGCCGAAAGGGTGCCGCTGATCGGCCTGTGCTACGGGGTGGGTGTGCTCACGGCCCACCTGGGCGGGCTGGTCGATCGCGTCTACGGCGAGACGACGTCCGCCGTCGAGATCACCCTCACCGAGGAGGGCAAGGGCGACCCGCTTTTCGAAGGCGTCCCCGACACCTTCATGGCGTTCGTCGGCCACAAGGAGGCCTGCCGACGGATGCCGAACGACGCCGTCCTGCTGGCGAGCGGCACGGCGTGCCCCGTGCAGGCGTACAAGGTGGGCGATCGCGCCTATGTGACGCAGTTCCACCCCGAACTCGACCTCGGCGGCCTCATCGAGCGCATGGACATCTATCGTCACGCCGGCTACTTCAACGCCGACGAGTACGACGACCTGGTCGAACTCGCCCGCGCGGCCGGCGTCGACGGCAGCCCCGGGCTGATCCTTCGCAACTTCGTGCGCCGCTTCGCCCGCTGAGCGACGGCGGCGCGGGCGGTGCGTTCAGTCCTCGTCGCGGTCGCGGACGATGCGCTCGTGGTGGCGGACGACCTCGGTGACGATGAACGTGAGGAACTTCTCGGCGAACTCGGGATCGAGACCAGTGGAGTGGGCGAGTTCCCGCAACCGCTCGATCTGGGCGCGTTCGCGCTCGGGATCGGCCGCCCTCAGCCCGAGCCCGGCCTTGAGCACGCCCACCTCCTGCGTGATCTTGAACCGCTCGGCCAGCAGGCACACCAGGGCCTGGTCGAGGTTGTCGATGCTGTGACGCATCGCGATCAGTTCCGTGGGGATGTCGTTCACGGGCGCCACCCTACCGGCGCCCGCCTCGACGGGGGACAATGAGCGGGTGAGCGACGAGGCGGAGGTGCCCCGGGACGCCGGCGCAGGCGTGTGGGCGGTGCTCAACCCGGTCGCCAAGCGCTACGCTCTCGCCCGCCACAGCCTGCAGCGCGCCTGCGCGGACGCCGACCTGCCGGCCCCGCGCGTGCTCACCACGACGCCCGACGAAGGCGGCTACGCCGAGGCCCGGAGCGCACTCGCCCAGGGCGCCAGGACCATCATCGTGGGCGGCGGCGACGGCACGGTGCGCGCGGTGGCACGCGCGGTCGCCGGCACCGGCGTGGAACTGGGCATCCTCCCGCTGGGCACCGCGAACCTGTTCGCGTTCAACCTGGGCCTGCGCACCCGAGACCCGCGGCTCATGGTCGACCGGGCGCTGTTCGGCGTTCCTGTCGCCCACGACGTGGGCTGGGCGAGTTGGAGGGTGATCGCCGACGACCGAGCGGGCCCTCCCACGCCCCAGCAGCCGTTCCTGGTCATGGCGGGGATCGGCCACGACGCGGCCACCGTCATGGCGACCGACCCGGCGATGAAGGCCCGTCTGGGTGCGGCGTCCTATCTGGCCAGCGGCGTCCGGCATCTGCGCAGCGCCCCCCTGTCGATGCGGGTATCGGTCGACAACGCGCCGGCGCGCCGGCTGCGCACCTGGACGGTGCTGGTCGCCAACTGCGGCATCATCCCGGGCGGCATCGAGGTGTTTCCGGACTCGCGTCCCGACGACGGCTATCTCGAATGTCTGGAGATCCCGCTGCGGACGCCGGCCCAGTGGGCGTCCATCGCCTGGGCGGGGCTGACCCGGCACCGCTGGCAGGCGGCGGCGCTGCGCTACTCGAGGGTGCGGACGCTGTGGGTGGTCCCCGACGCCCCCGCTCCCCTGCACCTGGACGGCGACGCCGTCGGCGTGGTGGCCGACCTGCGCATCCGCGTCCAGCCGTCGGCGCTGCTGGTGCGGCGTCCGAGCGAAGCCGACTGAAGGGAAGCGCACCACGCTCCCCTTGCGCGACAACTGGGCCGCGTCAGGTCGCCGCGCGCAGCAGGGCCGCGGCGAGGGGGGCGGCGTCCGTGGCGCCGCTGGAGGCGTCCTCGACGAACGCGGCCACCGCGATGTCCCCGTGGGCGGCGATCAGCCAGCCGTGGTACTGGCCCGCCGCGTAGGTGGCCGTGCCCGTCTTGGCGAGCACGCCGGCCTCGCCCCTGAATGCGGCGTAGCCGCCCTCGACGGGCACGTTGCCCAGTAGCGCGCGCAGCGCGGACGCCTCGTCGTCCGTGAGCGCCGGCGCGGCGGCGGGCGGCGTCCGGCCTTCGGGCACCAGCACCGGGGACACCGGGTGCCCGGCGACCACGCTCGCCATCACGGTGCCCATGCCCAGCGGCGAGGCGACCACCTTGCCCTGGCCGATCATGGACGCCGCATGCTCGGTCGCATTCGCGGCGCTCGCGGGCACCTCGCCGAGGAAGCCGCCGACGACCAGGTTCGGGGTGGCGGTCAGGCCGAGCGAGGCGGCGGCGTCCGCCAGCGCCTGCTGACCGACGGCGTCGCGCGCGTTGATGAACGCGCTGTTGCACGAGTGGGCCAGCGCGGTGCGCAGCGGCACCTGGCCGAGCGCCCAGGCCGGGTATCCCTGCCAGTTGTCGAACCGGTAGCCGTCCACGACAACGCCGTCGGTGCAGGAAACCACCGACTCGGGCGTCCACCCGGCGCGCAACATCGCCAGCGAGGTGACGGCCTTGAAGGTCGAGCCCGGCGCGTAGCGTCCCAGGGTGGCGCTCGAGAGTCCTTGCGAGCCGGGCCCGGACGCCGCCGCGAGGATCGCACCGTCGGAGCTCCGCAGCGCCACGAGGGCGCTCGCCGGCCCGACGTCCGACAGCAGGTGCTCGGCCTGGAGTTGCAGGTCGAGGTCGAGGGTGGTGCCGACGCTCGAGCCGTCGATCGCGTCCACACGGAACGCCTCGCGGGAGAACGCGCCGGCGGAGTCCACGATCGGCACGACGAAGCCGGTGGTGCCGGCCAGCACGTGGTTGCGGGCCTCCTGCAGGCCGCCGCGCCCGGTGAGATCACCCGGACGGATCGTGCCGCCCGACTTCTCGACCTGCTCGGCGCTCGCCTCACCGACGACGCCGAGGATCGGGCGGGCGAACGACGCCGACAGCGCCAGCGGATAAGTGGTGGCGATCGCGCGCACGCCGATCCAGCGCTGCGCGTTCGTCGCCAGCGCTCGGTCGGCGGCGTCGTGCTGGCGCAGGATGCGCGCCTCGACGAACGCGCGCGGCCCGGCGCCCTCGACGCGGGCCACGAAGCGCGCCACGTCGATGCCGGACGCCTCGGCGAGCTTGGCCGCCGAGTCCAGCGCGGTCGCGGTGTCGGTGAGTGCCTTGTCGACGCCGAGGCGCCAGGCGTCCACGTTGGTGGCCAGCGGGGTGCCGTCGTGAGCCAGGATCGAGCCGCGCACCGGCGCCAGCCGGGTGGCCTTGAGCGCCTCACCCGCGGCCAGGCCGGGCGCGACCACGCCCGGGTCGAAGGCCGCGCGCCAGGTGCCGTCGATGAGGACGACGCGCATGGTCGTGGTGTATTCCCAGGCGGGTTTGCCCTCGTGGATCACCCACGCCCAGGCCAGTTCGGCCGCCATCGAGCCGTCCGGTTGGGGCGTGAGTTCGCCGACGCGGCGCACGACCGGGCGGATCTCGCCCATGCCTGCGTAGATGCGGCGCAGTTCGTCGGCCGCGGGGGCGCTCAGGTCGGCGTCCGGCAGGTCGCCGGAGGCGAGCCCGGCGACCACCCGGTCGACGCTGGCGTGGAGCACCTGCGCGGGTCGCACCACCACCCACCAGGCCGCGGCGCCGAGCAGCCCGGCCACCACCACGGCGACGAGGCCGAAGAGGACCGGGCGGCGCATGTCAGGAGTGGACGACGATCTCGACGCGCTGGAACTCCTTGACGTCGGTGTAGCCGGTGGTGGCCAGCGCCTTGCGCAGCGCCCCGACGAGGTTCATGGTGCCGTCGGGGGTACGGGAGGGGCCCACGAGCACCTCGTCGAGGGTGCCGACGCGCCCCATCCGGACGCGCTCGCCGCGCGGCAGCGTCGCATGCCACGCCTCCGGGCCCCAGTGCCATCCACGTCCGGGGGCCTCCTCGGCGCGCGCCAGCGGGGTGGACACCATGCAGGCGTCCGCGCCGCAGGCGATCGCCTTGGCGATGTCGCCGGACCGGCCCAGCGCGCCATCGGCGATCACGTGCACGTAGCGGCCGCCCGATTCGTCCATGTAGTCGCGGCGCGCGGCGGCGACGTCGGCGACGGCCGACGCCATCGGCACCTCGACGCCCAGCACGTTGCGGGTGCGCGCGGTGGCTGCGCCGCCGAAGCCGACCAGGACGCCCGCCGCGCCCGTCCGCATCAGGTGCAGACCGGCCTGGTAGGTGGCGCAGCCGCCGACGATGACCGGCACGTCGAGCTTGCGGATGAACTCCTTGAGGTTCAGCGGCTCCTCGGCGGTGGACACGTGCTCGGCCGACACCGTCGTGCCACGGATGACGAAGAAGTCGACGCCCGCCCGCTCGACGACCGAGGCGAACTCCTGCGCCCGCTGCGGGCTGAGCGCGCCCGCGACCGGGACGCCCGCGTCGCGGATCTCCTGCATGCGCTGGGTGATCAGCTCGGGCTGGATCGGAGCGGAGTAGACCTCCTGCATGCGGCGGGTCGCGGCGACGGCGTCGCTGATCTCGGCGAGTTCGGCCAGGAACGGTTCGGGGTCGGCGTAGCGCGTCCACAGGCCCTCGAGGTTGAGGACGCCCAGGCCGCCGAGGCGTCCGACCGCGATCGCGGTGGCCGGGGACATCACCGAGTCCATCGGGGCGGCGACAAGGGGGAACTCGAAGCTGAGCGCGTCGATGCTCCAGGTCAGCCGGACGTCGGCGGGGGTGCGGGTGCGCCGCGTCGGCACGATCGCGATGTCGTCGAATCCGTACACCTGGGAGGCGCGCTTCGCGCGACCGATCTCGATCATGTTGCTCACTTCTGGGAGTAGTTGGGCGCTTCGGCGGTCATCTGGATGTCGTGCGGGTGCGATTCGCGCAGGCCGGCGGAGGTGATCCGGACGAACCGGCCGCGCTGCTGCAGTTCGGGGACGGTCCGAGCCCCGGAGTAGAACATGGATTGCCGCAGGCCACCGACGAGCTGATAGGCGACGGCGGCGAGCGGGCCGCGGTAGGCGACCTTCCCCTCGATGCCTTCGGGGATCAGCTTGTCGTCGGTGGTGGAGGCCGCCTGGAAGTAGCGGTCGGACGCGAAGGAGCCCTGCTTGCCGCGGGCCTTCATCGCGCCGAGCGAGCCCATGCCGCGGTAGCTCTTGAACTGCTTGCCGCTGATGAAGACGAGGTCGCCGGGGCTTTCGTCGCAGCCGGCCAGCATCGAGCCGAGCATCACGGCGTTGGCGCCGGCGACGAGCGCCTTCGCGATGTCGCCCGAGTACTGCAGGCCGCCGTCGCCGATGACCGGCACGCCGGCCGGGCGCGCGGCGCGCGCCGCCTCATAGATCGCCGTCACCTGCGGGACGCCGACGCCGGCGACCACGCGGGTGGTGCAGATGGAGCCCGGGCCGACGCCGACCTTCACGGCGTCCCCACCGGCCTCGACGATCGCCTTCGCGCCCTCGTAGGTGGCGACGTTTCCGCCGATGATGTCGACGTGCGCGGCGCGCGGCTCGGCCTTGAGGCGGCGGATCAGGTCCATCTCTGATCGGGAGTGTCCGTGCGCGGTGTCGGTGACGAGGGCGTCCACCCCCACCTCGACGAGTTGCATGGCGCGCTCCCACGCGTCGCCGAACGTGCCGACGGCCGCGCCGACGCGCAGCCGGCCATGCTCGTCCTTGGTGGCCAGCGGATACTTGTCGGACTTGACGAAGTCCTTGAGGGTGATCAGGCCGCGCAGCATGCCCTCGGAGTCCACCAGGGGAAGCTTCTCGATCTTGTGCCGTGCCAGCAGGGCGAGGGCGTCGTCGGCGGCGATGCCGGGGTATCCGGTGACCAGCGGCATCCGGGTCATCACCTCGCCGACCGGACGGTTCAGGTCGTCCTCGAAGCGCATGTCGCGGTTGGTGATGATGCCGACCAGGCGTCCCGAGGCGTCCACGACCGGGAGTCCGGAGATGCGGTAGCGCGCGCACATGTCATCGACCTCGCCGATGGGGGCGTCGACGCTCGTGGTGATCGGCTGGTCGATCATGCCGGCCTCGGACCGCTTGACCCGGTCGACCTGGCTGACCTGCTCCTCAATGGACATGTTGCGGTGCAGAATGCCGAGGCCGCCCTGGCGGGCCATCGCGATCGCCATCCGCGCCTCCGTGACGGTGTCCATGGCCGAGCTGAGCAGCGGGACCCGCAGCGTGATCCGCCGGCTGACCTGCGTGGAGGTGTCGACTTGGGCCGGCACCACGTCCGATTCGTTGGGCTGCAGCAGCACATCGTCGAAGGTGAGGCCGAGCGGCGCGAACGGCGCCGGCACCCCCATCGCCGTCAGGTGCTCGTCTGCCATGCGCCGCTCCCCTCGTCTCAACCCCGCGTCGGCACGCCGGACAGGGGGAATCCTACCCTCGCGCCGGATGCCTAGCCGTGCCAGATGACCGTTTGGATGGCGTTCCACACGACGAAGACGATGACGAAGCCGGCGACCCACCCGCCTTGGCGTCGCGTGAGCGCCGCCGCGCCGAGCACGGCCACTCCCCACGGGATGTACCACGGGTGCATCGACTGCCCCAGGGCCGCCAGGGCGAGCACGCCCCAGCCGAGGGCCGCCACCGGGCGGTCGCTGAACCGGATCACGATCCAGGCGAGCACGGCGAGCAGCACCACGTTCGAGACCAGCGCGACCACCGCGCGGAACCCGGCGGGATCGGCGCCGAGCCAGGCGAGCAGGTCGCCGCCGTGCTGGCTGAGCAGCCCGAACGGCGCCGGCGTGCCGGCGGTGCCCATCAGGCTCAGCCAGGCGATCCAGCCGAAGCCTTTGCCGGTGGCGAGCGAGATCGCGACGAACGTCGCGACGGCGACGGCGGTCGCCCCGGCCGTCCGGACGCCGAGGCGCAGCAGCCTCGGCCCGAGCGGCGTCCGGGCCAGCTCTGCGGCGATCGGGACGCCGGCGACGGCGAGCACGGTGAGCCCACCGTGCTGTTTGAGCGCCATCGCGACGCCGACGAGCGCCGGTGCCACGAGCCACAGCAGCACGCCGGTGAGTGCCGGGGACGCCCCCGCGCGGGCGCGTTCGGCGGCCACCACGGCCACCCAGATCGCGGCCAGCGAGACGCCGGCCATCAGCGCGTCGTTGTGGGCGCCGCCGATGAAGTGCACGACGAGCAGCGGGTTGAGCAGGGCCCACCAGGCGGCGCGGCCCGCGGCGTCCGGGTCGGCGGGGCGCAGGTGGCGGGCGATCCGGCCGAGGGTCGCGGCGATGAGCGCGACGCCGATCAGGGCGGGCACGCGCATCGCGACGACCGACCAGTAGGGGTGGTTGCCGGTGGCGGCGACCACGAGCTGGTTCACGACGAGGCTGAGCGCCGGATAGGCGACGCCACTGCCGCGCCACAGGCCGTCGACGGCCTCGCCGAACGGCCCGAACGCGCTGCCCAGCCCGGAGCCGTAGACCGAGAACCCGCGGTTCTCGATCCAGCCGGAGTCCGCGTACAGCACGGCGTCGCCGGACAGCACCGGCGGCGCCCACAGCAGCGGCAGCGCCCACAGCGCCAGGAGCAGGCGGGGCCGCTCGACGGGCGTCACGCCGGGCCGGGGGCGGAGCAGCCACCACAGCGCCGAGAGGCCGGCCACGCCGGCGATGATGACGAGGCGGTTCAGCGGCATCGGCAGGGTGCCGCCGATGGCGGTGATGATGGGCTCCAGCCAGCCCCACCGGTGGAACGAGAACTCCTCGTGCGCCGACCCCCAGGCGATCAGCAGGCTGGCGAGCGCACCGAGCGCGGCCGCCGTGCCCCAGCCGAGACGCGGCCTGGTGCTGCCGGGGGTCGGGTCCGCCTCACGGGTCACCACGGCGTCCTCCTGGGTGGGGTGTGTTGCGTTCGGCGTCCAGTATGGCGGACGCCCCGGGCCTCCCTGCCGCGGTGAGCCGCGCGGGGTCTGGCGCCCTTGCCTACGAAAGGAACGGTTGCCTACGAAATTTCGTGCGCAACCGTTCTTTTCGTGCGCAAGGACGGGCAACCGCGAAGGAGGGCCTGTCACCCAGACACGCGGAGGGCGTCGATCGGCTCGATCCGGCTCGCCCGGTAGGCGGGGTAGGCGCCCGCACCCAGGCCGATCGCCGCGCCCACGAGCGGCGCCACGGCCGCGAGTGCCGGCGACATCGTCGGCGGCCATTGCTGCGCGAGCGCCACCGCGGTGGTGACGATCATTCCGACGCCCGTGCCCACGACCGCCCCCAGGAAGGCGGTCGCCACGCTGGAGAGCAGGAACTGGACGACGATGTGCCGGCGGCGGGCACCGATCGCGCGCCGCAGGCCGATCTCGGCGGTTCGTTCGAGCACGGCGACAAGCGTCATGTTGGCGATGCCGACGCCGCCGATCACCAGACTCACCAGGCCCAGGACCACGAAGAGGGCCTGGTTGTCACCGGCGATCTGGCGTCGGAGCACCTCGGGCGAGGGAGGCACGTCGATCGTGAGGGACTCCGGGAGGTCCGGCCGCACCGCGACGGCGAGTTGATCCCCGACGACCTCCGCAGCCCCCATGTCGGTCTCCACGATGAGCTGATCCGGCTTCGACAACCTCAGCTGCCTCAGCGCGTAGCCCTGAGGAACGATCACCGCCCGCAGCAGAGCCTGATGGCGACCGACGGCGTCCAGGATTCCGATCACGACCAGCGGCCGGCCGTCCACGAAGACGACCGGACGCCGGCTCACGTCGGCGATCCGCAACCGGTCCGCCGCGTCCCGGCCGAGGACGGCGACGGCCTGGCCGGTCTCGTCGTGCCAGCTACTGAGAAACCGGCCGGTGACGTCGCCGTGAACGGCTCCGGCCAACCCGGACGTGGCGGCGAACACGGGGACGCCGGTGACGGCCGGGTTCGACGGGTCGAAACCGGGCGTCCCCGTGATGCCGTCGACGTCCTTGACCTCCGACAGGTTGCCGGCCGCGACAGTCCCGTCGATCCGGAGCGCCCGGCTCGGCGCGTCGACGGGGACCGCGAGCGGCGCGGCCGGGTCGGCGTCCCGCGCGCGGACGGTCACCTCGGTCATCGTCAACGCGTCGAAGCGCTTCGCGACCTGCGCGTCCAAACTCGCGGCCAGCCCCAGCGTGCTGACCAGGACGGCGATGCCGATGAGCGTTCCCAGCGCGGTCAGCGCCGACCGTCCGGGCCGGGTGCGCAGGTCCAGCCATGCCTCGCGGAGGGCGTCCCGCGTGGAGAGGGTCGACTCGGGTGTCACGTCGCCTCCCCGAGTCGACCGTCCGCCATGACCAGCGGTCGCGCCGCGCGCAGGGAGACCTCGGCGCTGTGCGTGACGACGACGAGCGCCATCCCCTCGGCGTGCAGTTCGTCGAAGAGGTCGAGCACGCGCGCGCCGGTCGTCGAATCGAGGTTGCCCGTCGGCTCGTCCGCCAGGAGCAGGGTGACCTCGGACGCCAACGCGCGCGCGATGGCGACCCGTTGCCGTTCCCCGCCCGACAACGTCGTCGGAGAGGCGTTCAGGCGGTGGTCGAGTCCCACCCGCGCGAGCGCGTCCCGTGCGCGCAGGCGTCGCTCGGCGGGCGGGATCGCGCGGTACAGCATGCCGAGTTCCACGTTCTCCAGCGCCGTGCGGTTGGCGAGCAGGTGGAAAGCCTGGAACACGAATCCGACGGTGTTGCCGCGGATCGCCGAGCGTGCGTCGTCGGGAAGATCGTCGACGCACCGGCCCGCCACCATGACCTGCCCTGTCGAGGGACGGTCCAGGAGCCCGATCTGGTTGAGCAGCGTGGACTTGCCCGAGCCTGATGGGCCGGTGATCGCGAGGTAGTCGCCTCGATCGATGGCGAGATCGGTCGGCTTGAGCACCTCGACGTCGCCGAACCGGCGTCCGACCCTGCGGAGTTCGACCAGGGGCGACTCGCCCGGCTCACGAGCTGACAACGACCTCGTCGCCTTCCACGAGCGCGGCCGGCTCGACCGGCACGACCTCGACGTAGCCGTCCGCCACCAGGCCTGCGCGCACATCGACCTCCACGCTTCGCTGCCCGTCGGCCTTCTGGACGCGGGCGAGCCCACCCGCGGAACCGACCACTGCGGCGACGGGGACCACGAGCACCTCGCCCTCGGTCGCCCCGACCTGGATGGCGACGCGAAAGCTCTGGCCCTGCGCATCGCTGCCCAGTGCATCGTTCGGGGCGATGTCGACCCGGCGCTGACCGTTCTCCGAGAACACCTTCGCCACGGTGCCCGTCCGGTCCTGGGTCTGGCCGTCGGCGCGGAAGGCGGCCGCCGCGCCGATCGCCACCAGCTCGCCCTCCGTGGGGCTCAGGCTGCCGCGCAGCAGCAGGTCCCCTGGGGCGAGGGTCGCCCAGGCGTCCGACGGCGGGCTTCCGCCCGTCTCGGATGAGCTGCTCCCGGCTTGGCCGCTGGTGGACGCCGCCACCTGGGTCACCCGTACCGGAAGTTCCGGAACGAAGATCACCTCGCAGAAGGGCACCGAGACGCCCGTGGCGGCCGCGAGCGCGGCGTGGTCCTCTTTCGCGCGCGTCAGCAATTTCTCCGCGGTGGTGACCGCGGCGCGCTGATCCTCGACGTCGACCGTTCGGAGTTCCTTCTCCTGGGCCACGGCCACCTCCAGCTGCCGATTCGCCACCGTCCGCGCGGCGTCGGTCGTGGCGGCGGCCACCGTGTCGCGCGCTTGCTGAACGGCCTGCTGGGCCGCGAGGACCGCGCTTCGCGGCGGCCCGGCCTGCGCCTTCTGCAACGCGCGCTTCGCCGAGGCGAGTTGGGCGTCCGCCATGGTGACGGCGTCCCGGGCCGCGCGGAGTGCGGCGGCGGCGTCCGGAGCGGGGACATCGGCGGTGAAGCCGGCGTCGCCGTACCACGCGACGATCGCCTGCTGCGTGCTCGCGCCGAGGACGCCGGCCTGGTCGGTGATCCGGTGGCCCAGGCGCTTGAGTCCCTCCTGGAGCTGGGTGACGTCCACGCCCTTGGTGCCGGGCAGCATGGTCCGGAATGCCGGCGTGTCGCCTTTCAGGACGAGCACCGGGCGGCCATTGACCGCGGCGAGCACAGCGCCCTCGTTCAGGGTGGCGTCCGCCTCGGCAGGCTTGGTGAACACGCGCGTGTCCGCGCCGGCCAGCGACGGTGAGCACGTCACGGGAACCTCGCCGGCGCTGGCCGCGGTGCCCCGGGTGATCACCGTGCTCACCAGCGCGCGCCGCTCAACCGGCACCGTCAGCCGCGTGCGGTCGGGTTGGCGTTGCTCGAGGGTCTGCGGCGGACGCAGGAGCACCAGGCTCACGACCAGCGCGATCACGCCGGCGACGATCGCCGCCACCAGCAGGATCCGCCTGGTCAAGGCGCGCCTGACGCTCCTCGATGGCGCCGGCCCGGCGCCATCGATCCCGTCCCCCTCCTCAGTGGGAACCTCGGATGCACCCTCGTGTGGACCGAAACCGATGCTGCTCAACCCTGCATCCCTCACCGTTTCGCACTCTCCTGACCCCGCGAGGCAATGCTGGCCTTCACCAACTCCACGTAGGCCGTGATGACACCCTGGCTACGCTCACTTTCGCGTTCCTCGTGCGCATCCTGGAGCCGCGCATAGAGCTCCGCCATCCCTCCGTCGCGCTCGCAGGTCGCCTTGGCCACGGCCAGTTCACGCATCCGCTTCTCGCCGGCTTCGCCAAGAGGAATGCTCTGGTCAGGGTCCACGGTCCGCCCTCCGGTGAGTTCCGACTGCAAGACTCCTGCGGCCTTGTTGCGCCCCGCCGCGGTGTAGGCACCGTAGCCGGCATCGCTCATGCAGCGCTGCCACTGGTTTTCGGCGGCGACCCATTCAGGATCGGCGTTGACCGCGCGCCATACGTTGTTGGACAGTTCACGGAAGTGAAGCTCCGCGGTGCTCCATTGGGCGATGTCGCCGTGGACCGACTCCTGTCCGCGCGCGAAGCAGCTGTCGCGCGGAAAGCTCATCGATCCGCCACCCGGAATCTCGACGACCACAAGATCTGCATTGCCCGCCGCCCCATCGACGCCGGACCTTCGACCGAGCAATGCCTCGTTCCAGGTCACCGCGTCTGCAGCAGACAGGCCCCGCGTGTCGTCGATGGTGTCCACTGGCAACTCTCTCTTCTCGTCGAAGCCGTACTGTTCCGCAAAGGCCACGTCGCCGAGTCGGGTCGCCTGGACGAACGCCGGCCGGAAAGGAACCGGCGTGTAGGTGAACCCTCGCTCCTCCATGCACCGTGCCGTGGCGGCCTCGGCGCGATCGTGGAAATCGCGCGCGTGCTCATCCGCAATGCTCGTGACGGCCGCGAAGGGAGCGGGAATCAGCGTGGAGGACGCGGGCGGGTTGACGTCCTGGGCCGTATCGGGCATGTCGGCGCCGCAGCCGACGACGAGTGTCGCCGCGATCAGGACGACACTCATCGGCCTGATGAACGTCAGCATCATCGGTTGGAACTCGCCTGGTCGTACCATCCGATCACAAGAATGCCTCGCTTCTTCATATCATCCACCTTTGACCATCCAGCGGCCGCGATGGCCGCACCACAAGCATCCCGATTTCTGCCTTAGATTTCATCCGCCGATTGACCAGTCTTTGCTCGATGGATTTCCCGGTCGGACAGTCACACGGCATCAGAACTGTCCGATCAGGCAGCGCCAGACTTCGGACACCCTGGCCAAGTCGGAATGATCAAGCAGATGCTCTGCGGGCCGGCCTCCGAGCCACCGAAGCCTTGGAACACCGGATTCGCCGGAACGGACGCAAGCGAGACGCCAAACCCGACCAAGAGGCAGAACAGTGTCATCACGCCGTCGATGATGACGGATGCCGGATGCATGGCGGGGCCACTGGCGAACAGGTCTGCCCGTTCGGCTAGTCGGTCGATCGCTGGACTGCCCGATCGGACAGTCCGTTGGCTTCTGGACCCATGCACTTCCCGACTCCGCAGTAGCCTGAGGGCAGCATGAAGACGACTCGCACGGCGCCCCGACACCGACTCGAAGCCCTCCTGACCGGGCACTTCGATGTCGCCCTCACGGGATTGCTCATCGTCCTGACGCGGTGGATGCTGGCGCTGCTGCGCAGTCGGCCGGTTGCATCGGATGACGCCGGGCAGCCGGAATCACTCGCGGACGCGCTCGCGGGCGCCGCAGGATCCCTGGAATCCCGGGGATTCACGGTCACACCGATCGTCAGCGGTCCGGCCGACATGGTGCCGGCGGCGCTGGTTCCCACCCCGGTGGCCGTGATGGGCGAGGCCACCTCCAACATCGAGAACCACGGGGATCCGAGTGAACCCTGCGCCATCGTCATTGACGTCACGGACCACGAGATAGAGAGGGCCTTCCTCAACATCATCACCGAGCACCCGGGCGACGGCCACGACGGCTGGGGCTTACGTGGCGTCCGCGAACGCCTGGCCATCGTCGATGGCAGCATCGAGGACACACGGAAGGGACAGCAATGGATCACCCACGTCCGCGTGCCGACCTGACAGGCCCCGTCCGCATCATGCTCGTCGACGACGACGTGTACGTGCGCACCAGCGCGGCACGGCTCTTCGCACAGCACCCCGCGGTCGCCGTCGTCGGCATCTTCGGGGAGGGCACGGAAGCGCTGGCGGCCATGGATCGCAGCGCGCTCGATGTGCTGGTGGTGGACATCTCCATGCCGACCATGAGCGGTGCCGAGCTGACCCGGACGGCCAAGGCGGCCCACCCTCGCTTGAAGGTGCTCGCCTACACGTCGCTCGTCGACCAGCAGTCGGTATCGGAGATGCTGGACGCCGGCGCCGCGGGCGTCGTCTACAAGGAGGCTTCGATCGGCGCCGTGGTCGACGCAATCCAGGCCACCCATGCGGGGCTCTCGGTGTTGTCGCCGCGGTTCGCGCGTGGGCTGGTCCAGCCCGTTCTCGACGAACCGCTCACCGAAGCGGAGACCGCGGTGCTGCGCCTCGTCGGGCGGGGCCTCACGAACGAGGAGATCGCCGAACGGGTGCATCTCAGCGCGTCGGGCGTGAAGTACCAGATCAACCGCCTGACCGAGAAGCTCGGCGCACACAATCGGGTCACCCTCGCGGTCGCCGCGGCCCACCTGGGCCTGCTCGGCCCCAGGACGAGCGAGGAACGCTCGCAGTAACAACTCCCGCGCAGCTCAGGAACGGATCTTCGTCCCCGACGTCGCCCCGGTGATCAGCACCTGCTTGTTCATCACGCCGGGGTTCCCTCCGGCGAAGCCGCCCGGGGTGTAGTACATCTCCTCGAGCACGCTCGTGCGGAACACCGAGGTGCGGTTGGGGTAGTACAGCGCGACGATCGGGGCATCGGTCGCGATAATGCGCTGCATCTGCCCCACCAGTTCCTTGCGGACGCCCTCCTTCGAGGCGCTCTGGCGGTCCAGCAGGTCGTTGTAGGCGGGGTTATTGTAGCCGTGCACCTTGGTGAACTGCCTGCCCGCCGGCCGGCGTCCGTCGAAGAAGCCCAGGACGAACGTCGGGTCGGAGTGCAGACCACCGAAGCTCAGCAGCGCCGCCTGGTAGTCCCCCGACGCCGCGCGGGCCTGGAGTGCGGTGGGGTCGAGGGCCTGCGCCTCCAGCGTGATGCCGACCTCGGCGAGCTGGGACGTCAGCAGTTCCGCCTGCCGTACGGCCGTGCTCGAGACCACCATCGGAATGGTGAACGTCCTACCGTTCAGCTGCTCGCGGGCCCGATCAAGGTCGCGCGGCAGCACGGACGACTGATCCACGTAGTAGGGGTTGGTCGGCGGCAGGAAGCCCGGGTTGCCGGCGACCCCCCGTCCGCCCAGGACCCGATCGACGAAGGCCGCGCGGTCCACCGCCGACGCGATGGCGACGCGCACCGCCGGGTCATCGAAGGGTGCCTGGCTCAGGTTGAAGTACAGCGCGGTGGCCGTCGCTCCGCCAGCCTCCGCGAAGCCGAAGGCCTTGTCCTTGCGGAACTGGTCCAGGACGTCGGCCGGAGTGTTGTCGGACGCGCTGGCCACGTCGAGTTCGCCGGCCCGCAGCGCGACCATCTCGTCGCTGACCGGGACGAAGTCGATCTGCCGCACGTAAGGTGCGCCGAGGAAATAGCCGTCCCGGGCGACGAAACGGTAGGACCCCTTGCCGATGTCGCTGGTTTCCAGCCGGTAGGCGCCGCTGCCGATCAGGGCCTCGTCGTCCTGCTTCTTGCCGGGCTCGGTGACCGACTCCCAGACGTGCTTGGGCACGATCGGCATCGCCGCCAAGACGTTGCGTGCGAAGTTCGCGTAGGGCTGGGTGAGGATCCTCGCCTCGCGCGGCCCTGTCACGACGACCTCCTGGATGACCTTCGTGTCGATCGACCACGCCATCGGATTGGCCTTCAGATACGTCGCCGAGAACGCCACGTCGTCGATGGTCAGCGGCTTGCCGTCCGACCAGGTCACCCCGTCGCGCAGCCGTACCGTGTGGGTGGTCAGGTCGTCGCTGGAGTCGAACGATTCGGCCAGCCATGGCGTCAACCCGTCCTTGTCGGACCAGGCCAGGGTGTCGAAGAGCAGGTACATCGCGGTGACGCCCCCGTGCGGCATGGCGAACGGGCTGGGGAAGCCAAAGTTGCCCCCGGCGGCCTTCAGTGTGCGATTAACCGAGGACCCAGCGCCCGACGGCGCCCCGCTGGGTTGGGGCGTCGTGGTGCAGCCGGCGAACGCCAGGCCGGCGCCGAGGGCGCCCACACCGGTGAGGAGGGTCCGGCGGGACAGGACCGCCGAGGTGGGGAGAGAGGTGGGGAGAGGGGACATCAGGACTCCTTGGGACGTCGAGCCGCGAGCAGGGAGCGCGGTTCGGTCGCCGCCTCCTCGAGCAGGTGGATTTCGGTGAAGCCCGCGGTGGCGAGCAGCTTCTCGGTGGCGGCCAGCGTGAGCGCGGCACCGCCTTCTTGGTGCAGGTAGTGCTTGAGGTTGAACAGCGCCTCCTCGAGAGGATCACGCCAGTAGAAGCTTCGGATGAGCAGCCAGCCGCCTGGCGCCAGGGCCTCCCAGACGCCTGCGAAGAGCTGCAGCGCCTGGTCGTCGTTCTTGTCGGGGTGCACCATGAACAAGAAGGCCAGGTCGAAGCCGGATCCGAGTGGGTCCGTCAGCAGGTCGGCCGCCCTCGTGGCCACCCGGTCGGCGACCCCGGCCTCGGCGGCTGCCTCCGCCGCGACCTTGACGGTGTCCGGCCGGTCGACGACCACGGCCGACCAGCCCGGCATCCGCCGCGCCAGGTCGATCGAGTAGGTGCCGTGCCCGCCGCCGGCGTCCAGCAGCCGGCCGCGCCCGCCAGGGACGAGCGCCTCGACGGCGGCGGCCACCGAGGCGGCGTTCGCGTGGGCGATGTCCGCCAGGGATCGCTGGTGGGCTCGGGGGAGATCCGGCCCGTCAGTGCGCCCATCGTCGTCTGCGGGTACCTCAGGTTCTTGGGGGGCCAGCGCGGCGGTCAACCGCGTGAAGCCGCGCAGCGCCCCGGCCTCCGCGCGCACCCAGTTCCGCAGCGGCGAGGGCGCATCCGGGACGAGGTGGGCAGCCGCCAACGGCCCGGCGGTGTATCCGGCGGCGTCCTGATGCAACAGCCCCATGGCGACCAGTGCCTCGACGAGGGCCTGGAACCTCGCCGGGTCGACCCCGCAGCGGCGGGCGAGGTCGCCGGACGACTGGGGCTCAGGCGTGAGCCCGTCGAAGACGCCGATCTCGGTCGCCGTGATCAACAGCTGCGAACGCCGATAGGCGTGCAGGACGTCCTCCAGCGCCCGCCGGCTGTCGAGCTCCGGAAGGAGAACGCCCCGGTCGTCGGGGATCGTCGGGTCGATCGGTGCAGTCATAGATCCTCCTGGTTGGCCGTCGGCGCATCGAGCAGCGCCCTGGTCGTGGGGTGCCTCGGGTTCGTCACCAGCCGGTGGGTGCTCCCGGCTTCGACGATCCCGCCGTGGTCGACGACGATCGTCCGGTGGGCGATCTTTCGGACCAGCGGCAGGTTGTGGGTGATGAAGATGAGGGCGAGGCCGGTGGCGTCCTGCCGGTCGCGGAGCACCCTCAGCAACCGCGCCTGCTCGACCGAATCGAGCATGGCGGTCGGCTCGTCGGCGACCAGCACCCGCGGTTCGCTCACCAGTGCGCGGGCGATCGCCACGCGCTGCAGCTGCCCACCGGACAGCTGTTCCGGACGACGGCTCAGGAAGGCCGGCGCCGTGGGGAGGCCGACCGCGGTGAGGGCCACGAGCACGCGTTGGCGGGTCACCTCGGGGTCGGTGCGGGCGATCGTCAGCGGCTCGCCGACCAGCCGCTGCACCGTGAACCGCGGGTTGAGCGCGTCCACGGGATCCTGGGCGACGAGTTGGACGCCGCTGGCGACCCCGGCGGCCGGGCCTTGAGCTGCATCTTCGGACCAGATGTCGCCGGCGATCGGATCCAGCAGGCCGGCGAGGCAGCGGGCCAGCGTGGTCTTGCCGCTGCCGGAGGGGCCGACGATCGCCAGCGTCTCGCCGGCCCGGATCTCGAGGTCGACACCGCTCAGGATCGGGACGCCCAGGTAGCCGGCGTTCAGCCCTGCGGCGCGCAGCATCACTCGCAGGCCGCCGCGCAGACACGCCACCTGGGCGCCGTCCACCCATTCCAGCGCGGGCCGGATGCGGTGGCACTCGACGATCGCCTGCTGACAATGCGGCGCGTAGCCACAACCCGGCGGGGACGTCGTCGTGGCGTTTGCCCCTGGTGTTGCCGTTGCCGGCTCGGCTTCGGCCCGTGCCGTCGCGAGATCACGGGTTCGGTCCAGGCGGGGATAGCTGTCCACCAGCCGCCAGGTGTAGGGATGGCGCGGATCGTCCAGTACCCGGCGGGCCGGGCCCGACTCGACGACCCGTCCGCCGTGGAGCACCTGCACCCGATCGGCGAGGGTATCCAGGTCGGCCAGGTCGTGGCTGATCAGCAGCAGGGCCGTCCCGTTGGTCCGCAGTCGCTGCAGCAGGTCGATCAGCTGACGGCGGCGGACGGCGTCCAACCCCGCCGTGGGCTCGTCGGCGATCAGGACGCGCGGTGCGCAGGCCAGCGCCATGGCCAGCATGGCGCGACGGGCCTCGCCGCCGCTGAGCTGGTGCGGGTAAGCGCCGTGCCGGGACGCCGGGAGGCCGACCTCGTCCCACAACGCAGCCGCCTGGGCTCGCGCCTCGGGACGCTTCGCGCCGCGGTGGACGACGATGGGTTCGGCGATCTGATCGATCACGCGGTGCACCGGGTTGAGGCCCGCTTGGGCGTGCTGGAAGGCGAGCGAGATCCCCGTCCAGCGCCAGGAGGCCGCCTGCCGGCGGTCGGCCAGGTCGATGCGCCGGCCGCCCAAGGCGGCGGTCCCCGTCACCTCGCCGTCGGCCAACCCGAGCAGGGACAACGCCACCGTGGTCTTGCCCGATCCGGACTCGCCGACCAGGCCCAGCACCTCGCCCGGGGCGAGTTCCAGGTCGACTCCGTCCAGCGCCCGGGTTCCGTCGGCGTGGCGGACGCCGAGCCCCTCGACCGTCAACGCGGGGGACGGACCAGCCGGCGACGGACCGGCCGGCGACGGCGCGACGCCGCACGAGGTCTCAGCCACGCCGCACCCCCAACCTGGGGTCGACGCGCGCCTCGACGGCGATCCCGAGCAAGGTGCAGCCGGTCAGGACCAGGGCGATGCACAGCGAGGGCGGCACCACCCACCACAGCCAGCGGTCGGTGAACCAGATGCCCGGGTCGTCCAGCGCGCGGCGCAGGATCAGCCCCCAGCTGGGTCGTAGCGGGTCACCGATGCCGAGGAAGGCCAGGGTCGCCTCCAGCCCGATGGCCCGACCCAACTGCCCGACTGACGTCGCGACCACCAGCGGCGCGATCGCCGGCAGTAGATGGCTGCGCAGGACGTACCACGTGCCGCCGCCGAACCGGCCGGCCATCGCGACGTAGCCGCTGGCGGCCAGGCTGAGCCCCTGGGCACGGAGCACCCGGGCCGGCACCGGCCAGCCGAGCAGCCCGATCACCAGGGCCGTCCCGAGCATGCCGGGTTGCACGAGGGCGGCGACCAGCAGCATCGTCGGCAGTGCCGGCAGCGCCATCATGACGTCCACTGCCGCCATCAGGATCACCCCGACGCCGGTGGGCCGCAGCGCAGCGACCAGGCCGACGACGGTGGCCGTGGCCGTGGCGATGGCCGCGCCCAGCACGCCGATCAGCAGCGACTGACGCGCGCCATGGACCAGTCGCGCCCAGTTGTCGTGCCCGATGTCGTCCGTGCCGAGCGGATGCGCTCCGCTTGGCGCCAGATAGGGCGCGGCGGCGAAATCCGTGGGCGCGAACGGCGACAGCCAGGGTGCGGCCAGCGCCATCACCAAGGCCGCCCCCAGGATCAGCACCGCGATCCGCAGCGTCCAACGGTTCCCTGCCTGCGGCCGTGCCTCGGCTCCGGCTCCTGGGGTGAGCAGGCCGGCGCCAGGCGTGCCGACGGCCGCCCCGGTCACGGAGCCCGCGCTCATCGGGAGTCCGTTCGTGGGTCGAGTCGCCGGTACAGGGCGTCAACGGTCCAGTTGGCGACGAGCACGACCAGCCCGGTGATCAGGAATGCGCCCTGCAACAGCGGGTAGTCGCGCGTCTGGACGCCTTGGTAGACGAGCAGGCCGAGTCCCGGGTAGGCGTAGACGGTTTCGATGACGATGCTGCCGCCCACCGCGAAGGCCACCGCCGGTCCCAGCGCGGTGACCACGGGCAACAGCGCGTTCCGGGCGGCGTGATGGCCGCGGACGCGGCTGTCGGGCAGGCCTTTCGCGCGGGCCACCAGCAGGTAGGGCTGCGCCAGGGTCGTGACCATCGCCGTCCGGGCCAGCAGAAAGCGGGCGCCGAGCAACGACAGCGTCAGGGTGGTCGCCGGCAGCAGCCAGTGCCGCAGCAGGTCGCCCCACCATGCCGCGGTGAGCGCGTCCGGGCCGAACGGGGTGACGGCGCCACCCAGCGGCGCCCAGCCCAGCGTGAGCGAGAACACCGCCAGCACCCCGACCGCGATCAGGTAGCTGGGCACCGACGACAGCAACGTGAAGAACCAGACCCAGGCGTGGTCGACCCGGGATCCGCGCCGCCAGCCTGCGGCCAAGCCGCCGACGATGCTGACCGTCGTCGCGATGGCCAAGGCGGGCAGGACCAGTCCCAGCGTCCAGCCGATCCGCTCCCCGATCAGAGCCGCGACCGGACGGTTGAACCCGATCGACCAGCCGAGGTCGCCGGTGAGCACCGAGCGCAGGTAGTTCCACAGCTGCTCCGGCAGCGGCCGGTCCAGTCCGTAGTCGGCCTGCACGCGGGCCAGCAACTCGGGGTCGACGATGTACTGCGCGCTGGACGGGTCGGCCAGCGCCAGCAGCGGGTCGCCGGGCAGCATCCGGGGTAGGGCGAAGTTGGCGACCAGGACCGCGGCGACTATCAGCAGCCGGCGTCCCCACCTCGCCGTGGCGCCCCTGTGGCGCCCGGGGCGCGGAGTGTCCCCGACGGTGTCGGGAGACACGCCCTCCCACGGCGAGCCAGCCGACGGCATCAGAGCGCTGCGAGACATATCCGGCCCATGCTAACGCGGATAGGGACTTCTGCGTGTTTTTGTTCCGCGTCTGCGGATGGTGGGATGCCGGGACCGTCGGGCCTGGGCAGCATCGTGAGAATCGACGGATCGCGCCACCCCGCCCGCCGCGTCACGGCGAGCACGCGTGAGGGATCCGGCCCTTCCAAGACACGTGGAGCAAAATATATCAATAATGATATTATTGCTCCATGCAGACGGCAGAGGTTCTCGAGGTGATGGGGAGCGTGGCAGCAAGCCAGTGGGGCCTGGTCACCACAGGGCAGGCCACCGCCCTCGGCGTCCCGGCCATGGATGTCGCCCGGGCGGCGGCCCGTGGACTGATCCGCCGCGTGCGGCACGGCGTCTACGCCATGTATGGCGGCGCCACCGGCGACCACCTCGAGGACATCCGGGCCGAATGGCTCGCCACCGACTCGAAGCGAACCGCTGCCGAACGCCGTGGCGACGCCGATCAGGTGGTCGTTTCCGATGAGAGCGCCGCCGAGGTTCACGGCATCGGCGACATGCCTGCGGGCGGCGTGCACCTGACCGCAGACCGACGCATCCGACCCTCGGCCGCCACCCCGGTCACCACCCACAGGCGCACCCTCCACCCCCGCGAGGTGGAGTGGGTCGACGGGCTACCTGTCACCAGCGTGCGCCGCACCCTGGAAGACCTCGCCACCCGGTGGGAACCCGACCATCTCCGCAACGCCACGACCGACGCCCTCAGCAAGGGCCTGCTCCGCCCGTCAGACATCGCCAAGTCGACCGGCCTCATGCACGTCATCCCCGAAATGGCACCGCCGCCCACCACCACGGGCTTGCGTCACGAACACGGGCGCAGAACGCCAGAAGGGCCCCCACGCGATGCGTGAAGGCCCTTCCAGGACTTCGACGAGCACAGTCGACGCCGAGGGTTCAGTGCTGGTGGGCGTCCGCCTCGTCGTCTTCGGGTTTGTCGACCACGAGGGTTTCGGTGGTGAGCAGCAGCGCCGCGATCGAGGCCGCGTTCGCCAGGGCCGAGCGGGTGACCTTGACCGGGTCGATCACACCGGCCGCGATCAGGTCGACGTACTCGCCGGTGGCGGCGTTGTAGCCGTTGCCCGGGCTCAGTTCGGCAACCTTGGCCACGATCACGTAGCCCGGCTCGCCGCCGTTCTCCGCGATCCAACGCAACGGCTCCACGACGGCCTTCTCGACGATCCGGACGCCCGCGCGCTCGTCGCCGGTCTGGCCGAGGCCGTCGGCGAGCACCGCGGCGGCGTGGACGAGGGCCGAGCCGCCGCCGGCGACGATGCCTTCCTCGATCGCCGCACGAGTAGCGCTCACGGCGTCCTCGATACGGTGCTTCTTCTCCTTCATCTCGACCTCGGTAGCAGCACCCACCTTGACCACACACACCCCGCCGGCGAGTTTCGCGACCCGCTCCTGGA
This sequence comes from Propionibacteriaceae bacterium, assembly GCA_032229785.1. GTDB lineage: Bacteria > Actinomycetota > Actinomycetes > Propionibacteriales > Propionibacteriaceae > Propioniciclava. Next base: position 2,781 of record JAVTWJ010000050.1, on the reverse strand, counting down.
GCTTCTCCCGATCCCACTCCGAATCGGTACGACCGATCTCGGCGCGCAACTGCTCGACGCGACCGGCCACATCCGCGGCATCCCCGGCACCATCAACGATCGTGGTGTTGTCCTTGGTGACCACCACCCGGCGGGCACGACCCAGCACCTCAAGGCCGACCTGGTCGAGCTTGAGGCCGACCTCGGGCGCCACGACCTGACCACCAGTCAGGGTCGCGATGTCTTCAAGCATCGCCTTGCGGCGATCCCCGAACGCGGGCGCCTTGACCGCCACGGACGTGAACGTGCCACGGATCTTGTTCACCACCAGCGTCGACAACGCCTCACCATCCACGTCCTCGGCCACGATGAACAACGTGCCCGACGCCCCGATGACCTTCTCCAGCAACGGCAACAGATCGTTCATCGAACTGACCTTGCCCGAATGGATCAGAATGTACGGGTTCTCGAGCACCGCCTCCATCCGCTCAGGATCGGTCACCATGTACGGCGACAAGTAACCCTTGTCGAACTGCATGCCCTCAGTGAACTCGAGCTCGATCCCGAACGTGTTCGACTCATCAACGGTGATCACACCATCCTTGCCGACCTTGTCGAACGACTCCGCGATCAACGCGCCAATCTCAGCATCGCGGGAACTGATCGTGGCCACCGACGCCATATCCGAGGCCGTCTCGACCTGCTTCGCGACCCGGGCCAACTCCGTCGACACCGCGTCCACGGCCGCCTCGATACCACGCTTCAAACCGACCGGGTTCGCCCCGGCCGCGACCGCACGCAAACCCTCATGCACGAGCGCTTGGGCCAGGACCGTCGCCGTCGTCGTACCATCACCGGCCACATCATTGGTCTTGGTCGCGACCTCCTTGGCGAGCTGGGCGCCGAGGTTCTCATACGGATCGGTGAGCTCGACCTCCTTCGCGACGGTCACGCCATCATTGGTGATCGTCGGGGCGCCCCACTTCTTGTCGAGCACCACGTAACGGCCCTTCGGGCCGAGTGTCACCTTCACCGTGTTCGCCAGAGCATCCACGCCACGCTCGAGCGAGCGGCGCGCCTCCTCGTCAAACTGAAGGATCTTAGCCATCGGTTACTTCCTTCCGGTCAGGGGAGGTCGGCGTCACTTCGCGACAACAGCGAGGATGTCGCGGGCGTTCAGGAGCAGGAACTCCTCGCCGGCGTACTTGACCTCAGTGCCGCCGTACTTGCTGAAAATGATCACGTCACCCTCGGCGACATCGAGGGGAACCCGGTTGCCCTTGTCATCGATACGACCCGGGCCAGTAGCAACGACCTTGCCCTCCTGGGGCTTCTCCTTCGCGGTATCAGGGATGACCAGACCCGAAGCGGTAGTGGTTTCGGCCTCGAGGGGCTGGACGAGGACGCGGTCCTCAAGCGGCTTGATCGTGACGGCCACGATAGTGCCCTTCCTTCATGGGGACACAGCTCGCGCCGTGCCCAGATTTGATGTCTTCCTTCACTGCCACCCCTGGCGTCGTCGCGGTGCCACCCGGGCTAGCACACTCGATAGTCGAGTGCCAGCCACGACTCTAGTCCTGCGTTGGCACTCGATCAACCCGAGTGCTAACCAACCCCCGGGGGCCGAGGTGCCGACCGAGCGTACGCTCCGTCACTCCGCGCCAGGAGCGGTCACCTGACGCACGTTGCAGCGTGCGCCAGGTGAGGTTTGGCGCGCACAGTGACCGAGCGTGCGCTCCGTCAACCCGCGCGCGACCGCGGGACATCTGAGTTTGCGCGGTCGCGCGCGCCGACGAAAGGGTAGGCGTGTCAGGCGTGTTGGCTCACGATCGGCCTTACAGTCGCGAGCTTCATTCCTGGCCCAATAGGTGCCGTCGCCAGTGTTGGATTGGCCGTGATGGAGGTCGCGAGCGGCAACCTTTTGGGTGCAGGACTGGCGTTACTAGGGCCCCTCGGTAAGACACTTTCTTGGGGTTACCGAACCGCGAAATTGATGAGCAAGTTTACCAGCCCGGTTGTCAGAGGTTCTTCCCGGACGTGGCGGGGTGCCGCATATGCCACGCGGACAGGCTGGGGTCGAACGAAGAAAATCGCAGAGACGTTTGGGAAGACGAAGAACATGTCTCCAATAATGAGTTTTGCATATCACTATGGGAAGCATGGGACGCGATTACAAGTCCGCGCATGCATACCTCGAGGGCGCGAAGAAGTTTGCCAACTCGAAGGGGAACGTTTCTGGAAAATTCCGCGGGAGCCCCGGCGGTACGATGACCAACGGGAAAATGGTAACCTTCCGGTAAGGGTTGGAGGATGCAGTGTACGAAAAGGACCAGCCTTTACCGCAGGAGGTCACCGTATTCCCGGTCGCTCCGGATCGGTGGATCTTGGAATTTGACGATTATTCTTCTGAATGTAGCGCGGCCCGCGACGTGGAAAGTACTGCGCAAGAAGCCTCGGGATACTTTAGCCACGGTCAGTCGCGGGAGGTGTTCCTGGTGGATGATCGAGGAGTTCCGTGGGATGCCGCGATGGCTCCGGCTCAGGCGAAACGGCTGGGAGTGGAATGGCCAAGTTCAAGGCCAAGCATTATTGATCGACTTTTCCCGCGAAATGAAGGTCGGGAATGCCCCGTTTGTGGGCATCGATGGGACGCCCACCCCCCCAAACATCGCGAATGCATCGAGTGCACGAGATCCCTAAGGCGTGTGCGACTCCTCCCACACCCTGAATATGTAGCCTGCGATTACAGAGGCTTATTCAGGCGGTGGCCCAGAAGTGGAGTGCGGTCACGGTTGAGATGGT
>JAVTWJ010000049.1:29300-36692 GCA_032229785.1 Propionibacteriaceae bacterium | reverse complement strand
ACGAGAAACCACAAAACCATGCTGCGTGACTCCACACAGCTTGACACAGAGCGTGAGGGTATGAATTGCACGCCCGCATCGCACACGCCGCGTACACGTACACGTACACGTCCACGTCCACGTCCACGTTGAGGCTCTCCACGACTACGGAGTTCAGGGTGCCTTCCAGCCCGACAGACCTCCTCCCCACCTCGCATGATCGGTGCGAGCGAAGGGTCCGGTCGGTGGGGCCATACCTGGCGACCGCATTGCCCCTCCACAAGCTGCGTCACGCCGAGGTCGACATCGGCGTCCGTCGCGACAGAGCGGACGGGGACCGCCGAAGCGCCGGCGCTACAGTGGTGCCGATCAACCGACCGACACAAGGAGTCCGCATGCTCGTCGTCACCGACGCGACCTTCGCCGACGAGGTGCTCGCCTCGCCGATCCCCGTTCTGGTCGACTACTGGGCCGACTGGTGCGCACCATGCAAGCAGATCGCGCCGATCATCGACGAACTCGACCGCGAGTACGGCGACAAGATCCGGTTCGCCAAGCTCGACACCAACGACAACCCGACGACGCCGATGAACTACGGGATCATGAGCATCCCTACCCTGCAGCTCTTCGTGAACGGCGAGATCGTCACGTCGCTGACGGGCAGCAAGAGCAAGGGAGCACTCGTCAAGGCGCTCTCCGCCTACCTCTGATCTGCATCGCCGACCGACGGGCACGACCATGGGCGTCCTCGACACCGTGCGGGTGGTCCTGGGGCTGATCTTCAACCCGGGCGATCCGGCGGCGAACGCGCTGGTCACCGACGCCGGCGCGCTGCTCCCCGCGCTGGGGGTCGCGGTGCTCGCGTGGGCGTCCATCGCGCTCGGCCACGGCGGCGTCCTGCTGCTCAACCGGGTGCACGGCGTCCGGATGGTCATCGCCGGCCTGCTCGGCGCCGTGCTGTTCTTCACGCTGCGGGTAGTCGAGGCGCTGGCGACCTGGGCGGTGGCGACCGTGGCGACGGGCCGGGCCATCCCGGTCGACGACATGGTGACCCTCTTTCTTCTCGCGATGGCACCTCACGTGTTCGCGCTCATCACCTTCGTGCCGCATCTGGGACTCTTCCTCGCCCGGGCGCTCGAGGCGTGGTCGTTCCTCGTCATCTTCCTGCTGCTGGCAAGCCTGTACGGCATCACGGTGGGGTACGCGCTCGTGATCACCGGCTCGGGCTGGCTGGCGATGCAACTGCTGTCCCGAGCGTTGACCGCACCCGTCGGCTGGATCGCCTCACGGCTGTGGAGCATCGCCTCAGGCCAGCCGGTCCTGGTCACCTCGCGCGACATCCTGGCCGGGACGCCGTTCATCCCGGTGGACGCCGCGGTCGGCGAGGAGGGGTAATGCTCGTCTGGATCCTCGGCACCGTCGGCGGACTGCTGCTGGTGTTCGCGCTGCTCTCCCCGCTGGAATCCCTGCGCTGGTGGTCGACGCGCGGCGCCACCGAGATGCAGCGCACCTACTCACGCCTCGACCAGGGCCCGGCCCCGCGCCCGCCCGGCGAACAGCCGTCCCGCTACGTGGTCTACCTGTCGGGCGTCGGCATGATCGACGGACACACCCTCTCCGCACGCGAACGCGGCTTCAGCGAGAAGCTCGCCGCGGCGCTGCCGGGCGTCCCGGTCATCGCCGAGGTGTTCCCGTATGCGGTCGACAACCGCAGCCTGGTTCAGCGGGCGACCGCGTGGCTGTGGGGACGCCTCGCAAGCCTGCGCAAGCATCGCCGCGAGAGCATCGCCCCGAATCTGATCAACCTGCGCAACACGCTGCAGGTGATGGTCTCGGCCGACCCACGCTACGGTCCCACGCTGAACGCCGGCCTCGCCCAGGAGATCTGGCGGGCGCTGCTGCGTCACGGCTACACGCCGGGCTGCGGCGTCCCGGTCACCCTGATCGGCTATTCGGGCGGCGCGCAGATGGCGATCGGCGCGAGCACGATGCTGACGCTCCTCGGCGTCGAGGTGTCGGTGATCTCGATCGGCGGCGTGTTCGGCGACGACCCGGGACTCGACCACCTCACCCACCTGTGGGACATCCGCGGCTCGCGCGACATGCTGCGCAAGGTGGGGCCGGTGGCGTTCCCCGGGCGCTGGCCGCAGTCGCGCGGCTCCACCTGGCATCGCGCCGTCGAGGACGGCCGCGTCACGGTGCTGGACGGCGGGCCCGTCGTGCACGACGGTCGCGGATCCTACTTCGAGGGACGCGTCGCCGACCCCGACGGCATCATGCCTGCCGACCGGTTGCTCGCCCACGTCGTGGGCGCCCTCGGCGGTTCGCCGGCGATCAACCCCTGACCCCCGCGCGACGCCGCGCTTCGGTCGGGTGGCGGCGTCCGAAACTGGTGGAGACCTGTGGCCCAACAGAGGGCCACAGGTCTACACCAGTCGGAAGGCCGCGAAGGTCAGCGGGCCTGCACCTGCAGCAGCGTCGGCTTGGTGACCTCGGCGAAGAAGTCGTTGCCCTTGTCGTCGACGACGATGAACGCCGGGAAGTCCTCGACCTCGATCTTCCACACCGCCTCCATGCCGAGCTCGGGGTACTCCAGCACCTCGACCGACTTGATGCAGTCCTGCGCCAGCCGAGCCGCTGGCCCGCCGATCGAACCGAGGTAGAAGCCGCCGTGCGCCGCGCAGGCGTCCGTCACGGCCTGCGACCGGTTGCCCTTGGCGAGCATGACCTTGGACCCGCCTGCCGCCTGGAACTGCTCCACGTACGAATCCATGCGCCCGGCCGTGGTCGGACCGAACGAGCCGGACGCCATCCCTGCAGGTGTCTTGGCCGGGCCGGCGTAGTAGACCGGATGATCCCTGAGGTACTGCGGCATGCCGTCGCCGGCGTCCAGGCGTTCCTTGAGCTTGGCGTGCGCGATGTCGCGCGCGACGACGACCGTTCCGGTGAGCTGGACGCGGGTCTTCACCGGATGCTTGGTGAGCTCGGCGAGGATCTCGTCCATCGGCTTGGACAGGTCGATCTTCACCGCGGCGCCCTTGCCGGTGCCGGAGACGCCGTGCGACTCGGCGTCCAGGTCGGTGTCGATCACATCGGGCATGTACCTGGCCGGCTCGGTCTCGAGTTGCTCGATGAACGCGCCCTCGGGCGTGATCTTGGCCAGGCACTGGCGGTCGGCCGAGCAGGACACGGCGATGGCGACCGGCAGCGACGCGCCGTGGCGCGGCAGGCGGATGACGCGGACGTCGTGACAGAAGTACTTGCCGCCGAACTGGGCGCCGATGCCGAAGTCGCGGGTGAGCTGCAGGACCTTCTTCTCGAACTCGACGTCGCGGAAACCGTGGGCGCTCATCGAGCCTTCGGTGGGCAGGTGGTCGAGGTACTTGGCGGAGGCGTACTTGGCGGTCTTGAGCGCGAACTCGGCCGAGGTGCCGCCGACCACGATGGCCAGGTGGTAGGGCGGGCAGGCGGCGGTGCCGATGGCACGCAGCTTCTCGTCCAGGAAGCGCATCATGGCCGCCTCGTTCAGCACCGCCTTGGTCTCCTGGTACAGGTAGCTCTTGTTGGCCGAGCCGCCACCTTTGGCCATGAACAGGAACTTGTAGGTGGTCTCGTGTCCGGGCGCGGTGTCGGCGTACAGCTCGATCTGCGCGGGCAGGTTGCTGCCGGTATTGCGCTCGTCCCACATGGTGAGGGGCGCGTTCTGGCTGTAACGCAGGTTGAGCGTCGTGTACGCGTTGTAGATGCCCTCGCTGAGGGGACGCTCGTCGGTGCCCTCGGTCAGGATCTGCTGGCCGCGCTTGCCCATGACGATCGCGGTGCCCGTGTCCTGGCACATCGGTAGGACGCCGCCCGCCGCGATGTTCGCGTTCTTGAGCAGGTCGAGCGCGACGAACTTGTCGTTGTCGGACGCCTCGGGGTCGTCCATGATCGTGCGCAGCTGGGCGAGGTGCGCCGGACGCAGGTAATGGGCGATGTCGTGCATCGCGGTCTCGGCGAGCTGAGTGAACACCTCGGGAGCGATCGTCAGGAACGGACGCCCGTCGGGACCCTCGACGGTCTCGATCCCTTCGGTGGTGACGAGCCGGTAGGGCGTCTCGTCGGGCCCCAGGGGAAGCATGTCTTCGTAGAGGAACTCGGCCATCTCACTCCTTCGTCGTGCGGCAGTCCGATTCTTCCACGGTGTCAAGACGCTGTCCCAAGAAACGTGCACTCCCCCAGATCGGACGAGTCATCGGGCGCGGCGGCGCACCGCTCGCTACAGTGGATGAGGCCTACCCCCAACGCTGCGGGCGCACCAAGGAGATTGTTTTGTTCGGAGACGCCGTTCACGCCGAGACGAACGCCCTGCTGAACAGCTTGGCCTCGTCGCATCCACCCCTGATCGTCTCGCACGCGGGCGTCAGTGTCGGGCCGATCCCGAGCAACACCGCGATGGCCGTGCGTGCGGCGCTCAGTTCGGGCGCCGATGTCGTGAAGATCGACGTCTCGGCCAGCTCCGACGGCGTGTTCTTCGCGTTCCACGACGGTTTCGAGGCGGAGTACCTCGGCGTCGACCGCAACATCCAGTCGATGTCGGCGTCCGAGATCGGTGAGCTCACCTACATCTGGAAGAACCGTCCCGGTCACCGGGTGCCGGTCGAGCGATTGGGCGGGGTGCTGTCGCAGTTCAAGGGACGCCCCGTGCTGTTCGCGCTGGACCGCTCGTGGTGGCGCTGGCCGACGCTGCTGCGAATGCTGGACGGTCTGCACATGCACGATCAGCTGATCTTGAAGGTCCCCGCCTGGGAGACTGCCGCGCTCAACCAGCTGCGGCTCCACAAGACGAAGTACCCGACGCTGGCGATCTGTTCGACGATGGACGAGGTGCGGATGCTGCCGATCCACGACGAGTCGATCAACGTCGTCGGCGTGGAGCTGATCGCGCACGACGACGAGAGCCCCTGGTTCGCGCGTTCCGTCATGGACCGGCTGCGCCGCGACCGCCTGCTCACCTGGGTGAACAGCGAGACCTTGACCACCGGCATCCCCCTGTTCGCCGGCTACGACGACAGCCGCGCCGTGAACGAGAGCCCGACTGCGGCGTGGTCGCGGATCCTGGCGCTGGGCGTGGACGCCGTCCAGACCGAGCTTCCCTGGCTGCTGTGGTACGTGCGGGAGGGCCGCAACGCGGTCGACTGATCACGCGGTCGCCTGTTCACGGACGCCACTGCGCACGGACGCCACTGCGCACGGCCGCCACTGCGCACGGCCGCCACTGCGCACGGCCGCGCCTGAGCACGGACGCGCCTGGGCACGGCCGCGACTGGGCGAGGGGCCGGTCGTCTTCGGGGATGGCAGCGGAGTCGGCGACGCTCAGGCCCGCGCGCGGAGGCGTCCCTCGATCACCTCTTGGCACAGGTCGATCGTCTCGGGGAGCAGGTCGACGCCCAGGACGCGCGCCGAGCGGGTGAGGTGGCGCACCAGGCGCTCCACGTGGTCGGAACGCCCCGCCGCATGCTCGGTACGGATGCGCTCGGCCAGCAGCAGCTCGTCCTCGGGTGCGGCGAGCAGCGCGCGGTTGGCCGCCCAGCGGGCCGTGTCGAGATCGCCTCGCTGGCGGGCCGTCTGCGACGCCACCACCCCGACATCGCGGATCAGCGCGGACGCGTCGGAACGGAACTCCTCGGCCCACCCCCACTGCCCCGGCGCGGCGTCCGCGAGCGGAGCCCCGCGCACCAGCTCGAGCGCGGCGATCAACCGGTCGAGCGGCAGACGGTTGATGCCGCCCGCCGTGAGCAGGGTGAGCTCGTCCCAGTCCGAGGTGACGTCGACGTGCAGGTGAATGCGCCCCGAGTAGGCGTCCGGCAGGTAGAGCGCACCGTCGGCGGTCGGGCCCAGCCACGCCCTGAGCCGGCTCATGTTCGAGCGGCGCGTCGCGTCCGCCACCAGCAGTGCGCGCGTCATTTCCACGGAGGTGGCCCCGGGGTGCAGCAGCAGCCAGGCGCAGTATTCGAGGCATTGGCCCGTCGCTCGCGTGGGCGGCGCACCGGTGCAGCCGGTGAGCTCGACTGGTCCGAGCAGGCGCAGATGGGGGCCGCCCGTCGCAGGGACTGCCGGGCGCAGCGCGATGATGAGCACATCGTCCTCCGAGGGTGTGGGCCACCAGGGCGCCGGCGCGGTCTCGGCGGTCGTGGCGAGCGAGTGGAGTTCACTGACTGCGGCGCGGGTCGCCGCCGGGACGCACTGGGGCGCCGCCCGGGTGCCGTCGTGGCTCACCTGGCGCACGCCAGCGTCGTCGACGGTCAGCACCCAGTCGCCGGACGCCGCGACGCCCGCCTCGACCGGCACGATGGCGGCTACGCCGAGGATCCCATCACCAATGGCCGCCTCCAGGCGGGCGTGCTGGTCGGCGTCCGGCTGCAACTCGAACAGCGCGACCTGCGGCGTCCACGCCTCGGCCACCTCGGGATCCAGCCGGCGCAGCGCCCAATCCTGCTCGGAGGATCCCTCGAGGGCGACGTGAGCCGAACGGTTCTCGGCCCAGCGCTCGACCTGCGCGACCCCCGAAGCGAGATCGTCGACACACGCGATCCGCCCCTCCCCGGCTACCTGCGCGAACGTCGGGTCCCCGGTGATGACGAGCAGGTCCAGGTCGGACGCCCAGGGAGCACACGCCAACTCGACGAGCATCGCCGAGAGCACCTCGCCGGACTCCTCCGGCGCCTCACTCTGGATGCCCAGCAGGCCGGAGGTCATCACGTCGATCATCGCCACCAGGCCACCGGGGAGTTCGCCGAGCGTGACGAGCGCGGGATAGGCGACCGGGGCGTCCGGCGTGGCCAGCCCGCGCAGCGTCGCCCAGCTGGCGACGAGGCTGTCGCCGACCGCCACGAACCCGCGCGGGGCGGAGGACGGCGGCGCGTCGAACTGAAACTCCAGATCGTCGCGTCCAACCAGGACCCGATGCAGCGGCGGCAGCGGTTCGGCGCATTCGGCCGTGTGCTCGGTCAGCAGGCGCATGGCGCGCTCGATGAGGAGGACCCGGTCGGCACCGGTCCCGCCGTCGACGGCCGGGTCGATCGTCCGCTGGACGAGCGCTGTCTCGTAACGCCCCAGCTCGTCATCGGGCAGGGCGTAGCGGCGTCCGAGCGGGCGCGCCCGCGCCTGGAGGTGACGGCGGAAGGCCAGCCCGCCCAGCACGGCCGACGCCGCGAGCGCCCCGATCCCGCCGACGAGCGCGGCCGCGGGAGCCATGTCGGTGGCGGGTGCCAGCCGAGCCGGCGTCTCGCCGCCGGACGGGGCGGCGTCCCGATCACCGGTCCTCTGGTCCACGCCCGAGGTGGAGGGGCGAGCCTCGGCCTGCTCCTGCGAGGCTGCGGCGGGCTCATCGCGGATCACCACGGATTCGCCGGGTGCCTCACGCGCCACGCC
>JAVTWJ010000049.1:21402-29200 GCA_032229785.1 Propionibacteriaceae bacterium | reverse complement strand
CGGCGGGCTCATCGCGGATCACCACGGATTCGCCGGGTGCCTCACGCGCCACGCCAGCCTCGGCCTCACGCCCCACGCCCGTCTCGGCCTCACGCGCCACGCCGGCCACGGCCTCACGCGCCATGCCGTCCTCGGCCTCACGCCCCACGCCCGTCTCGGCCTCACGCGCCACGCCGGCCACGGCCTCACTCGCCACGCCGGCCACATCGTCGTCGGGCGGGGCGGCCCGCGCGACCCCTGGCTCGGACGGATCCTGCACGGATTCGCTCGCGGACTTGGGTGGCCCCCCGGCGGGCAGCTGCAGCACCCATCCGGGCTGTATCAGGTCGGGGTCCCGGACGTGCGCGGTGTTCGCGGCGTGCAGTTCGGGCCAACGGCGTCCGGACCCCAGGTGGTCGCGCGCGAGCCCGCTGAGCGTGTCGCCGGCCTCGACGGTGACGCTCGTCACCGGCTTCGGCACGCTCAGCACCGTCCCGGGGACCAGCCGCGCCAGCGGATCGGACCGCAGCGCGTCGTTGTTGGCAACGATGCTTCGCCACCGCCCGCCGTCGCCGTAGTAGTGCTCCGCCAGGCTCCACAGGTCGTCGCCGGCCCGCACCGTGTGTGTCGGCACGGCGTCGGACGCCGCCAGCGTCGCCGTCGGTTCCGCTCCCTCCTCGGCTACCGCGCCGGGTTCCGCAGGCGTGCGCGCCGCCGCGGGCGCGTGGTCGGTGACCGAGGGGGTCGGCGGCGCCGCCTGGGCGGCGCCGGAACCGGGCGTCAATGCGGCGGCCAGCAGGGCGGACGCCAGTGCGCGCGACCACGACAGTCCCGGCAGGCGCGAGCCGAGGCTGCGCCCGGACAACGCCGACACTCCCTCGACGAGGACGGACGCCGCCCACAGACCCCACGTGACCCAGCCGAGTCCGGTCAGCACCGCCACCAGCACCCGCGCATCCGTGAGGCGCCACAGCTGGATGGAACCCCAGTCGCCCGTCCCCCACGCGACCAGGAGGACCGGCGGTGCCACCAGCATGACCAGCAGCGCCAGCGCGGCTCCGATGCGTTTCATGAGCGCCTCCCTCGATGACTGTCCAGTGCCGATGACGCCTGCGCATCGACCACGATCTCGCCGGGAATGCCCGACAGCAGAAGATCGGAGAGCGGGACGCGGCAGGCCACCTCGGCGCTCACCTGCCCTGAGCTGCCGACGGGTTGCGCGAAGGCGGAGGTGTCGAGCGTCAACGACCACCCACCGGCGCACCGGAGGTCGGCGGACGCGGCGTCCGCCCCGACGACGGCGTCTGCAGCGGAGCGGGCCGCCGACGGATCCCGCGCGAGCGACGCCGCCCGCGCTGCCGACTCGGCCCACTGCTGCACCGAGAGCCGAGCGAGCGCGAGGCGTCCGCCGCCGATGGTTAGCGCGAGGACGATCATCAGCGCAGGCAGCACGACCACGAACTCGGTCGACAGCGCCAACCCCCGCTCGCCCCGCGTCATGGCGCGGACGCCTGTTCCACGGGACGACTCGCCTGTTCGCGTACGGCCGTCAGTCCGAGGTCGATGAAGGTCGGCATCGTTCCACTGACCACGGCGCGCGCGCTCGCGGCGTCGCGGTGGACGTCCACATTCACCCCGACGAGCCCGGACGCCTCCGCCACCGTGTGCCCCAGCGCACGCGCGGACTCGACGCTCGCCCCGGCCAGCGACGCGTGCTCCGCGGCTGCGATCGCCGCGTAGGTCGCCACGGTGCGGCCGTGGATGCCGAGCCCGACCTGGATCGTGCCGAGGATGGTCAGCAGCACCAGCGGGGTGAGGATGGCCCACTCGATGCTGTCTGAGACACCTCGTTCCCGGTGCACGATCAACCGCCGAGAACCGACAGCCGACCGTTGACGAACCCCACGACGGCGGCGAGGATCGCCGAACCGACCGTAAACGCCGCGACGATCAGGATCGCCTGCTCGGTGGACTGCGACACTCCTCGCTCGTCGTGAACCAGGGGCCGGCCGAGACGATGGCCGTTCTGCGCGAGCCAACCGACGGCGCGGTGCACGAGTGACATGGTGGTCTCCTTCAGAGGTGGGGTTCAGGCGCCGCCGACGATGGTCAGCAACGGGGGTACGAGGAAGAACAGCCCGAAGACCAGGCTGGGGATGACCATCCACACGGTCATCCGTTCGGAAGTCGCCGTGGCGGCGACCTTCATGGCGGTCAGGTGGGCGTCGCGAAGCTCCTTCACGCGCGCACGCAGGGCGCCTGCCAGCGACGCCCCGGATTCGTCGAGCTTCATCACGTCGGCCAGGTCGGCCAGCGCGGGCAGCTCGAGTTCCTTGCCGAGCGCCTTGAGGTCGGCGTAGGGAGGACGCTGCTCGAGCCGGGCGCGCTCCAGACTGCCGCGGATCGCCGCGAACACGGGCACGTCGGACAATGCGGCCGCCCCGTGCAGCGCCTGAGTCCCGGACTGGTTGGCCAGCCGCTCCAGCGTGACCAGATCGAAGTAGGTGAGGAGTGCCTCGGTCGCATCGTCGGACGCCTCGTCGCTGGCGGCGCGCAACCGCAGATCGGGAACCAGGAACCCTGCGGCGGCCAGCGCCACGGCGACGATCAGCGGCACGGCCGTGACCTGGCGCGTCACGATCCAGAGCACCAGCCCCGCCACCAGGGGCAGCGCTGCCCCGACGAGCGCGCCTACCAGCTTGTGCTGATAGTGGACCGACAGCGTGCGGCCCTTCAGGCGCAGTTGTCGCTCCAACGTCTCGGACGCCACCACCCGGCGCGTGCGCACCCACCAGCGGCCCATCCGCCCGGCGTCCGCCACCTCGTCGGCGCCGGGCGCCGCAGGCGCTGCGCTGAGTGCGAGGATCGCGTCGGCCAGGCGCGGATGCCGGGGCCGGAATGCGGCGACGAGCAGACACGCCCCCAAGGCGAGGATCATGCCCGGTAGGACGAGAACGGCCGCGTTCATGAGAGCCCCCGCAGGATGCGCGAACGGCGCCGCGGCAGGGTCATCCGGCGCAGCATGACCAGCGATCCTGCGTAAGCGAGGACGAGGCCGGCCAGGATGGCCTGCCCGGCGGGCGTGGCGAAGGGGGCGAAGAAGTCGCGGGCCAGCAGCATCGCCCCACCCAGGACGACGAGGGTGATCATGGTGATCTGCCGGACGACCACGCGCGGCTTGGCGCGCTCGGCCTCGATCTCGCGCAGTGCCCCCAATCGGCTCTGGATGGTGTCGGCGAGCGCGGCCAGGGTCGTCGTGGCACCGGCGCCGCCCCGCTGGGCGGCGAGGACGAGGCTGGCCAACACGGCGTCGGAGTCCGGCGCCGCGAGTTCGTCGGCCATGGCCATCAGCGCCTGCGTGGGCGCCCACTGATCGTCGAGGCGACGCACCAGCAGCACGAGCGGTTCGGCGAGCAGCGGCGGCGGCGTCCGGGCGCTCATCCGCAAGACGTCGGTGACCGACTTGCCGGTGGCGAGTGTGGCGGTCATGCTCCGCACCCAGCGATCGAGTGCCTGCAACAGTTCGACGTCGGTCTGGCGCGGCACCGCCAGCAACCTCGGGACGCCCAGCGCCGCCACCGGAACCACGACCATCATGAGCGGCCAACCGGTCCAGGTCGCGACCGCGACGCCGATCACCAGCGCGCCGACCACCACCATCACACGGCGCGGGCTCGTCCGCCGCAGCTTATCCACAGCCTGTGTCCACAACCCTGGGGATGACTGTGGACGGGCGGCGTCCGAGGGCGTCCCTCGCCACCAGGCCACGCCGACCACGACACCAGCGACCAGCAGCATCGCGGACGTCACCCCCAGCAGCATCATCGCTCGGCCCGCCAGCTGTCCAGGAAGGGCGCGAGCTCGGCCACCATCGTGGCCTCAGGCTGGAAGCGTTCGGGCGCCGCGGCGGTGGCCGCCTGGTAGACGACGTGAACGATCGGACGCTTCCCCTCGACGCCGCCGGTCAGTGCCAGCACCTGCGACACCCGCCGGATGCGGACCCCGCCACGCCACGTGTCGTCGACCAGGTCGACGTGCACGATCAGCCCGATGTGGAGGGCGATCTGCCGGTACGCCTCGTCCACGGTGAGGACGCCGCCCTGCGCCACCCGCGCGGCGAGCCTGTCGATCGTGGACGCCGCCGAGTGCGAGTGCGTCGTGGACATCGTGCCCGCTCCGGACTGCATCGCCTCGAACATCGCGCCCGCCTCGACGCCGCGCACCTCGCCGACGATCAGACGCGTCAGATTCTGCCGCAACGCCTCGGGGATCAGGTCGGCCACCGCGAACTCGCCCATCCGATGTCCGTCGGTGATCTCGCCGAGGCCGACCCTGGCCTGCAGCGCCACCATGTTGCGGCGCCCGGGCTGCAGGTGGGTGAGGAGTTCGTAGTCCGTCTCGAGCGTGCCGAAGCGCTCATTCGACGGGATCGAGGCGATCATCGCCCGGAGCAGCGTGGTCTTGCCCGCGCCCTGATCACCGGCGATGACGCAGGACGTGTGCGCCAGCACCGAGGCGTGCAGGAAGCGTCCGACCTCGTCAGGCATCATTCCTCGGCCGACCAGGTCGGGCAGGTCGACCGTCGTCAGGATGTGCTGCCGGATCGCGATGGACGGGCGGAACGACAGCCCGAACCCGATCGCGTGGAGCCGGTGCCGGTCGCCGAGCGCCAGCGTCATCGTCGGGTGCGCGTCGTCGAACGGACGCGGCGGGCTCACTGATTCGCCCAGGAAGCGGACGGCCTCGATCAGCTCTTCGTCGCTGTCGGCGACCGGCGGCAACTCGACCCGGTGACCATCGCCGTACTGCGCCATAACGCTGTCGCAGCCGTGTATTTCGATGTTCTCGACGTCGGGCATCTCGAACAGCGGCTGGAGGCGTCCGTACCCGTAGATCGCGTCCTCGACCGCATCGGCGTAGGCGTGCTCGCGTTCGATGGTCCACAATTCGCCCGCGTTGCTGCGCTCATCGGCGTGCTCCAGGACCACGCGCCTGATCAGCGAACGCGCGAGCAACCGCCGGTCGACGTCAGGCATCGGCACGCCCGCGGTCTCCTGGTGTTCCTCCGCCGCGTGAGTGACGGCATCCGACACCCGCCGACGCAGGGCGACCACCAGCGGCCACTCCACCGTTCCGGTGGCCGGCAGCGGCACGGCCGCGCGGCGCGCCACCTCGCCCGTCACGGAGAAATCGGTCGCCACGGGCGCGAGCAGCGGAATGTCGGCGAGCCGGCGCATCGGAGTCTGGGTCATGGGGTCGCCGCCTGCCGATGCCCCGAGGACATGAAGCCGATGAGCGCTCCGGACGCCTGCACGAATGAGCGGGCCAGCAGCGAGCGTCGCCACCGCCGATCCAGCGGCGCAGGCTCTCCGAGCGCCTGGGCGGACGCCGGATCCCACGCGGGTGAGGCGAGCACGGCGACGCCGAACTGATCCGCCACCTCGTCCGCGCCATAGGGGCGACCGGGCCCCACGAGGACCAGTCCCGCGCGCCCGGGCGCCGCCGCCTCCACCAGCGGCGGCAGGTGCGGACGCAGACCGACCAGGGAGGTGAGCGAGGCGCGACAGACGAGCGCGACGGCGTCCGCCTCGGCCAAGAGCCCGGGCGGGAGCCCGTGGTGGCCGGTGCGCCCGGCGTCGATGATCAGGTCGAACGGCTCCCCGCGCACCGCCTCCAGGAGCGCCGGCCACACACTGTCGAACAGGTCGATCGACCGCAGGTGGGTGAAGCCCGAGACGAAGGCGGGTGCTCGGGCGTCCGGTTCGTCCGGGCCGATCGGCGGGAGCGCGCGCGCCGCCCCCAGCAGCGCCGGTCCGAGGGGCGACCGCTCACGGTGTGCTTGGAGCAGGGCGGGCAGTCCGCCGTCGACCGAGGTCTGGCCGCTCAGGTAGCCCGCGAGCACGGCGTGCCCCGCGGATCGATCGGCGTCCACGAGCACGCAACGCCGCGGCCAGGCGAGCGCCAGGCCGAGGGCCGTGGTGGTCACGCCGGGCGCCCCGCTCGCGCTGGCCAGTACCAGGACGCTCATCGCCGGGGCTCCACCTGGACGAGGACGACCCGGTCGGACGCCGCGAGCCGTGCCACGGTCTCGGCGTCCTCGGCAGGCACATCGAGGTCGAACGCGGCGGAGCCGTCCGCCTGCGCCGCGGGCGCGGACACGAGCGTGGCCCGCACGCTGTCGGGCAATTCGTCCGCCCCGGTTCCCGCCCCGACTGCGGCCGCGGGCGGGGGCAGTGCCACCACCAACACGGACGTGCCGGGCCGGACGTCGCTGGCCGGGTAGCGCCCCGACGACAGCCGCACCCCCACTCGGGAGCGCCCCGCCGGGACGCCAGGCTCGCCCCACGACCCGTCGACCAACAGGCTGCCCTTCGGCACGTCACTGACCACCGAGCGTCCGACGACGTCGGCCAGCCGGCCCTCGCTCACGGTGGGGACGTCGAGAGCCGCGCCAACGGGGATCACCGCCAGGTCGGACGGTTGGATCAGCTCACCCCGATAGAGCGTGCGCGTGACCTGAAGCACCGGCTGGGACGCGGTGAGCGAGCTGAACACCCAGGCGGAGCCGAGCCCGCCGAGACAGATCGCCACGATGCCCGCCGCCAGCCATGCAGGGCTGCGGCGGATGCGGAGGGGCGGACGCGCTGCGTCCGAGGCGACGATGGCCATGGGGATGGTCCTCGGTGTGGGGGGTGGTGCAGTCAGGACGACTGTAGGGTCAGGGCCGCACAACTCACCACCCCGATCGCCCAATCTGTGGACAACTCCCCCGATCCCGACGGTTATCCACAGATCCACCTGGCCCGGCGGGACTCCGGCGCACTCCGACGTATCTGACCCGGATCCGCGAGTAGCGGGTAACACGCGGCTCGACGAGTAAGAAGAAGTGTCCTTTGACCTGGGACAACGTGTTCTGCTCAGCACTCATCACCCGGTCAGGAAGGACACCCTTCCGGTGGGACTCACCCTCCCGCGGGCGATGGATCGACAGCTACCCGGCGTTGCCGCGACCGCCTTCCACGCAGCTACCCGGCCCGCATGCCCGCCTCGTGGAAGCGCACGAGGACGCCGGCGCACACAGGCTAGGGTGATCCGCACGAGTTGCCTTGTGACAAGGAATGATGATGGACCGCCAGCCCACGTACGTGTCGGTCGACGCCCTTGCCCTGCGCTTCAACCCCGAACTTCGCCGGGTTGAATTCGCCGTCGCACCCCGCGTCCATGAGCCCTACGACGGCCAGCTCGCCCTACCGGGCGTCACCCTGCTCGAGGGCGAACGACTGGACGCCGCCGCCGAACGCGCCGTCGCGACCAAGCTGGGGCTCGGCGTCCGCGCGCACGATCAGCTCACCGTGTTCGACGAGCCGCACCGCGATCCGCGCGGGTACACGCTCTCGGTCGTGATGTGGGCGATCGTCCAGCCCGCCACCGCGGCGACCTCCGAGACTGCGGGCGGCGTCCGCTGGTTCGCCCCCGGCGAGGCGCCCCCGCTGGCGTTCGACCACAACCAGATGGTCGCCGTCTGCTGGCCGCTGCTGGCCGACCGGCTGTGGCGCGACCGGGCCTTCACGCGCGCGCTGACGGGCGAGACCTTCCCGGTGTCGTCGGCGGTGGCGATCACCCACTCCCTCACCGGCGCCGCGCCCGACCGCGGCAACCTCAACCGCCGACTCGCCTCGGTGCGCGGCCTCGGTGTCACCCAGGAGCGCGTGACACTCGGACGTGGTCGCCCCGGCACGATGTGGGCCTGGCACGATGACGCCCGGCACGATGACGCCCGGCACGATGACGCCCGGCACGATGACGCCCGGCACGATGA
>JAVTWJ010000049.1:0-21302 GCA_032229785.1 Propionibacteriaceae bacterium | reverse complement strand
GGCACGATGACGCCCGGCACGATGACGCCCGGCACGATGACGCCCGGCACGATGACGCCCGGCACGAGGACCGCACCGCCTGAGAGAGCCCGTGGAGGCAGGTCTCACCGAAAGCGATGGCATTTCATCACACGCGATTTTCCACAGTCCGCACGAACATCAGTGGCACTGCGAATCCTCCGGGCCCGCCGAGAACGCGTGTGATGTTTTGCCACCACGCCGCTCACCAGTCAGGCGAACCGCACCCAGTTCGCGCCGGCCCCGGAGGCGTAGCGTCCCTTGAGCGTGAGCGTCCCGTCGTCGTTCACCCGCGCGTAGGACACCTGCCCGGACGCCTCCCCCGCCACGATCACGCCACGCCCGTCGGGCGTCACGGCGAAGCCGCGCGGCTGCTGCTCGGTCGGACTCAGCACGATCTCGGCGCCCAACGAGCCGTCCGCATCCAGCCGCACCGCGGCGATCGTGGACGCCGACCGTTCACTGCACAGCAGCCAGGCGCCGTCGCGCGCCAGATGGACGTCCGCACCCCAGATCAGGCCCTCGGCACGCGGATCGGCGCCGCGACGGCTGACGCGGAGGCCGGCGGCGGGATCGTGGGCGTCGACCGCCTCGACCCCGGTGAGGGTGCCCGCCTCGTCCCGCAGGTAGCGGATCGCCTGGCCCGTGAATTCCGTGATCAGGTAGGCCGAACGGCCGTCGGCGGCGAGCACCAGATGCCGGGCACCGGCCCCCTTCGGCGCGGCCACGCTCGGCGGATCGAGCGGGGTCAGCGTGCCGTCGGCGCCCAGCGCGCACTGCGCGATCAGGTCCTCGCCCAGCGACACGAAGTACGCCACGTCGCCGGCGGCGGTCGCGATCGCGCAGTGCAGTGCGTCGTGCTCCACGCGCGCGGTCGCCGCGCCGAGGCGTCCGTCGTTCACCGGCCACACCGCACCCCAACCGCCGTGATAGGACGCCCCGATCAGCAGGTCGCCGTGGCGCGCCAGCGCCAGCGACGCCAGCGGATCGTCGATCCTCGCCCGCGCGACCTCCGTCAGCCCGCCCGTGGTGCGATCGAGCGCGAGGGTCAGGATGGCCGGCGCGGGCTCCTTGGTGGCGCAGTAGACCAGGCCGCGCGCCGCGTCCACCGCGAAGGTCGAGCAACCGGCCCCCACCCGCGAGACGGCGAGCGGCTCGAGTGCCGCTTCGCCGAGGCGGAAGGAAGCGATGGTCCCGTCCGACGCATTACCGACCAGGACGATGCTCTGCGCTGACATGCACGCATGATAGGGCCTCCGGGAATGACGGCATCGGGTGCATCATTCGCCGCTGCTGTACCAGCGCCCGACAGTCAGGATCAAAGAGCTGACACCGCCGGACCTGGCATTTCCCCACACATCGAGGCCTACTCACGGGGCCCCCGACTACCCGGCGAAACTGCTCATGACAAGCAATTTCGTCACCTGAACGAGGCGACCCACCCGCATCGGTGAGGCGTCCATTCTCGGCAGGCGGAGTGAGAGTCTCGCTTTCGGCGGGCAGAGTGAGTACCTCGCTAGGCGGGCAGCGTGAGGATCTCTCTAAGCGGGCAGCGTGAGGATCTCGGCGCCGGTCTCGGTGATCGCGATGGTGTGCTCGCTATGGGCGGTACGGCAGCCGGTGACGCTGCGCAGCGTCCATCCATCCTCCGCGTCTGTCAGGAGGCGGTCGGTGTCGGCCATCACCCACGGTTCCAAGGCGAGCAGCAGGCCCGGGCGCAGCTTGTAGCCTCGGCCTGGGCGACCGTTGTTGGCGACATGCGGATCCTGATGCATGGTCGAGCCGATGCCGTGGCCGCCGAAATCCATATTGATGGGATACCCGCCATCGGAGAGCACCTGCCCGATCGTGTGCGAGAGATCGCCGAGGCGGACGCCTGGCCCGGCGATGTCGATCGCGGCGGCCAGTGCGCGTTCGGTGACATCGATCATCGCGACGTCCTCGGGGGCACGTCGAGTGCCGACGATGAAGCTGATGGCGGCGTCGGCGGCGATGCCGTTGGTGATGACGGCAAGGTCGAGGGTGAGCAAGTCGCCATCGGCGAGCCGGTAGTCACGCGGCATGCCGTGCAGCACGGCGTCGTTCACGCCCGTGCAGATGTAGTGCCCGAAAGGGCCGCGCCCAAAGGACGGGGCGTAGTCGACATAGCAGGAGCTTGCCCCGGCATCGAGGATCATCTCCTTGGCCCACTGGTCGATCTCCAGCAGATTCGTGCCGACTCGGCAACGGGACTTGAGGGCGTGCAGGATGTCACCCACGAGACGGCCGGTGACCCGCGCACGGTCGAGTTGGGCAGCGTTCAGAATCTCGATCACAGCTCATCCTCCCAGGGAATCCAGAGTTATTGCAGCCGCAATCATACCGGTACGATGAGGCTGATTCAGAGCTCCCGGCGCGCTCCTCGCGGCGGGGTGCCGACTAGGTATTCCGCTGGAGGCGAAGACGGTCTTGAATAAGCCTCTATAATGGTCGCCAAGGTCAGGTTGCCGCACACCCCCGAAGAGATGGCGCGGGGCGAACGCTTCGGGACGCTATGCACACCGTATCGGGCCCACCTGCAACGTCGATTGAGCGAGGAACCTATCATGACCCTTTCTGCCTCCGCCTATTGGGAGCTGATCCATACCGAGCGCGCCCGAGTCGCGAGCATGCTGGATGGTCTGACCGAGCAGCAATGGCTCACGCGATCACTCTGCACCGAGTGGACGGTCGAGCATGTCACCGCCCACCTGACGGCAGCGGCGCATACCGGCACTAGGGCGTGGCTGCGAAGCATCTCGCTGGCAGGCTTCTCTCCTCAGCGACACAATGCCCGACGCCTCAAGGCACACCTTGGCCGCACGCCCTCAGAAACCGGTGAGAGGTTCAGCGACTCGGTGATGCTGAGCATCGCGCCGACGAAAGACTACGCGGCGTGGCTGGGAGAAGTGATCGTCCATGGCCAGGATATCGCTCGACCGCTCGGCATCGAACTATCGCCCGACCCGTCGGCGGTTCGGGAGGTCGCAGCATTCTTCGCCGCCCGAGACTTCGCCGTCAATAGCCATCGGACGGCCAAGGGCCTGACTTGGGAAGCCACCGATAGTGACTTCGTCGTAGGAAGTGGGCGGCTCGTGCGCGGCCCTCTTCTCTGCCTCGTGATGGCGATGGCCGGTCGCGGCGATTTCCTCGCCGAACTCGACGGCGACGGCACTCGCGTTTTGCGTTCCAGAATTGCCTGAGCCGCCCGTCAAGAATCCGCACGGGTACTGCCCGATGCACGCCCTGCAGCAGCGTCGATCGGCGCTCCTCGGGCTGCACGAAGGCTCCGAGTCGGTTATCGGGCGCCACCTCGCCCCGCGGGATCGAACTGTGACGCACGAACCGCGCGGAAGCCGCGGGCGACCGGGCACAATGGGGCCACCACGTGAGAGGACCCATCCATGTCGAAGAAGACATTCGTCGTCGCCGTTGCCGCATCGTTCCTGCTCGTGGGCTGCGTGCAGCCTCCGCCCGTGACGGCCTCGCCGTCACCCACCTCGACGGCCCGGACGCCCGGCGCGGCGAGCGCGACGCTGAAGGGCGACCCCTGGCAGCTGGCCAGTCTGCGCGGCGTCGAGAAGACGGGCTCAGCGGCCTTCCTCCAGTTCGGCGAGGATGGCCGGGTCTCCGGCTCGGGCGGCTGCAACAGCATCGGCGGCAGCTTCACCTCCGAGGGCGGCAAGCTGAGCTTCGGCAACGACTTCGTCTCGACGATGATGGCCTGCGAGGCGTCGATCATGGCGACCGAGCAAGATCTGCTCGCCGCGCTCCCCGAGGTGGCCGGCCACTCGCTGGCGGGCGGGGTCCTCACGCTCTCGGACGCCGCGGGCGCCGAGGTGGCCACGTTCACGGTCCTCGACCAGGGCCTCGCCGGCACGTCCTGGTTCGCCACCGGCCTGCTCAGCGGCGACGCCGTCAGCAGCCCGATCCTGGGCACCGAGCTGACGGTGGCCTTCGGCGCGGATGGCACCGTGAGCGGCTCCGGCGGCTGCAACCGGTTCACGGGCGGCTACTCCGTCACCGACGGCGTCCTTCAGATCGGCCCGCTGGCGTCGACGGCGATGGCGTGCGAGACGCCCGCCGGCGTCATGGAGCAGGAGGCGGCCTTCGTCAAGGCGCTCGAGTCGGCCACGTCGATCCAGCGCCAGGTCACATCGCTGACGCTGCGCACCGCCGGCGACACGATCGCGGTGACCCTCGCCCCCAGCGAGTAGACCAGCGAGTAGACCAGCGAGTAGCCGCGCAGACCGAGCGAGCGGGTGAGGGCGACGGCCTTCACCCGCTTCTCAAGGCTGATCGGACGCCGCGGGTTGGCCCGCCGAATCGTCGGACGCCGCGCCCTGATCGGACGCCGCCTCGTCGGGATGGAAGCGCGACAGTTTCACCACGCCCCAGACGGCGACGGCACCGCTGAGGAGCATCACGAGCGCGGCCGGTGCGGTGATGTTGGCGCCTTCGCCGAGCACCGCGATCCCGAACGACACCGCCGCCATCGGGCCGACCACGTTGAGGGCACCCACAACGGTCTCGGCGGCGCCGGTCGCGTAGCCCTGCTGCATGAACGCGGTCGCGACGAGCGCACCGACGGCCAGCAGCACGGCCAGCACCCAGAACACCGCGGAAGCCCGCCAGTCGCGCGTCGCCACGTACTCGCCCAGCGCCTTCACGATGCCGGACTCCAGGCCGAAGATGAAGGCGCCGGCGGACGCCCAGGCCAGGCACCGCGTCCGTGCGGGACCGCGGGCACCGAGCAGGGCGAACCCGCCGGCGATCGCGTACCCGACGATGGTGCCCAGGATGAGGCCGTCGTCGCTGAACTCCTCGTGCTCGGCGGCGAACAGGACCGCCACGACCGCGAAGGACAGCGTTCCGGCGACCGCCAACCCCACGGCCGCCCACGCCGCGCGAGGGATCGCGTGCCCGCCGACCCTGCTGGCGAGCAGGACGGTCCAGGGCACGGCGAGGATCGCCAGCGGTTGCGACACGGTGACCGGAGCGAACATCAACGCGGCGAGGGCCAGCACGGCGCCGACGGCGTTGAGGCCCATGCCGAGCCACCAGCGCGGCGAGCGCATCAGCGACCACAGCTGGCCGCCCGACAGCGCCTGGCCCTTGCCCTTGGGGCCGGACTTCACGCCGACGACGTAGTGCTGGATGGTCGCGGCGAGCGCGAAGAGGACCGTGGCGACAACGGTGAGCGCCACCGCGAGCGGAATGTTCTGTTGCATCGGAGCACCACGCTAGGGGACGAGGAAGGCGGCCCGCCAGTCCTGCCCCGGACGCCCGGGTCTAGCGTCCGTGCGGCCCCGGGAGCATCGCGGTCGCCAGCGGCAGCACGGACGCCACCATCAGCACCGTGCCGAGCGTCGCGTCGTCGGCGCGCACCACCGCACCCGCCACGAGCAGGCCGGCGAACACCACCGCGGCGACGAGCCGCCGGCCCGTCCGCTCCAACCGGGAGACGCGCAACTCGAGACGGGGCGAGGTCACCGCCAGGCTGCCCTGATCGACCCTGTCGAGCAGCGCGTCCACGCGCCTGGGCAGCCGCCAGGCGACACCGGCGATCTGGACGGCCTCCTTCGCGAAGCCCTGGACGACGCTGCCGCCCTCGTCGCGCAGCAGTTGTGCGGCGTACGGCTCGACGGAGTCCCACACGTTGAACTCGGAATCGAGCGCGGTGCACACGCCCGACACCAGCGAGAGGGCGCGCACGATCAGCAGGAAGTTCTCGGGCAACTGGAACGGCAGCGACCGCACCACGTCGCCGAACTGCAGGGCGAAATCGTGGAACTCGCGGGGATCCACCTCCCGCAGTTCACCGAAGCCCATTCCGCCGAAGCGCGCGAACAGCTGCGTCATGGCCCGCTCGAGCTCCGCGGTGTCGGCCGACGGCAGCAGGACGCCGACGTCCCCCATCGCGTCGACGAGCCCCGTGCCGTCGCGGGAGGCGACCGCGATCAGCACCTTGCGGAACCCGGCCCGCAGCGTGGTGGGCACCGCGCCCATCATCCCGAAGTCGATGAAGGTCAGCCGCCAGCCACGGCCGTCCGGCGCGCCGACGGTGGGCGTGACGAAGATGTTGCCGGGGTGCGGGTCGGCGTGGAAGAACCCGTGGTCGAACAGCTGATCGAACAGGAGCGACGCGAACACGGGCGCGACCTGGGCCGGATCGATTCCGGCCGCGCGCAACGCGTCGGTGTCGGTGATCTTGATGGCGGTGACGTCCTCCAGGGTGAGGACGCGCCGGGTCGTGCGCTCCCAGACGACGGCCGGCGTGCCCACGCGGTCGTCGCCGGTGAAATTCGCCTCGAACCGTTCCGCGCTCTCCGCCTCGTGCAGGTAGTCGATCTCCTCCAGGCTCGTGCGGGCGAACTCCTCGACGAGTTGGGGCGCGTCCACACGGTCGGACACCAGCCGGACGCGACTGAGCCACCCGCCGATCCGGTGCAGTGCCGCCAGGTCGACGGCGACGATCGGGCCGATGCCCGGGCGCTGCACCTTGACGACGACGTCGTCGAAGCCGACCTCCTCGGCGTCCTGCGGCAACAGGCGCGCGCGATGGGCCTGCCCGAGGGACGCCGCAGCGACGGGCGTCTCGTCGAACGAGGCGAACACCCGGTCGAGGGGTACGCCCATCTCTTCTTCGGCCAGCGCGCGGATCGCCGGGAACGCGACGGGCGGCACCTCGTCCTGGAGGCCCTCCAACTCCGCGGTGATCTCGGGCGGCAGCACGTCGAGCCGCGAGGACATGAACTGGCCGACCTTGATCATCAGCCCGCCCATCTCGACCGCCAGCACGCGGAACCGCTGGGCGATGCGTCGCGTCCGGCGAGAACGCGTGCGATCGGCGATCCTCGCCAGCCCGATCCGGGGCAGGAACAGCTCGTACCACCAGGTCACCCACAGGTTCCAGCCGGCGAAGCGCAGGATGCGGCGGTACCTCCGGCGGGAGTCACCGGCCGGCACCACCTCCTTGGCCTGCGCCGAGCCGGACGGACCGGGGACGGACGTCACCCTCAATCCTGCGCGAGGATCGAGTACAGCGTGCGGCGAGTCTCGGTCAGCGCGGACGCCGCCCTGCGGATCTGCTCGGGCGTCCCCGTGCGCTGCACCTGAGCGACGGCCTGGGCGAGCGCCAGGCCGGCCTTCGGCAGCAGGCCGAACGTCTCGGACGGGCCGCCCTGGGCGTCGGTCGTCTCCCACGGCGCCGGCCCGGCCGCCTCGGTCTCCGCACGCCCGGCGTCGGTCAGCGCGTAGGTCTTGCGCCCGTCGGACTCCTGCGCCGTCAGCAGCCCTTCGTCGGTGAGCATCTGCAGGGTCGGGTAGACCGAGCCGGCGCTCGGCTTCCAGGCGCCGCCGGTGCGCTCGGAGATCTCACGGATGATCTGGTAGCCGTGCATCGGCTTCTCGGCGAGCAGGGCGAGCACGGCCGTCCGGACATCGCCGCGTCCCATCCGGGTGCCGACACGCTGATCGAGCAGGGAGCGCAGTTGCTCCATCGACGGCCATCCTCCGTCGGCCCTCGTGCCGGGACCGAATCCGCTCGCGTGGAAGGAACGGTTCATGATGCCACCTCCTGATTGTCGTTAACACTCTCAACGATATATCGCTGAACTGCTCAACGACAGCCCTAACCCGCGGAATTCCCCAGCTGTCCGGACGATGCGCATCGTTCGCGAGGCAGAACTCCCCCGCCGAACGGACGCCCGGTTCAGAACGGCCAGATCAGCGGCACCAGGAAGATGCCCGCCAGCCCGTAGCACAGCAGCAGCGGAAGACCGAGCTTCCAGTAGTCGCCGAACCGGTAGCCGGCCGCCTCCATCACCACGAGGTTGGCCGGCGTCGCCACCGGCGTGAGCAGCGCACCCGCGGCGAAGACCGCGACGGCGACCAGGATCGGGACCGGCGAGACGGCCATCTCGCTCGCGGCGGCGACACCGATCGGCATCACGATGAGCGCGGTGGCCATGTTGCTGATCAGCTGGCCGAGCGACGCGGTGATCACGAACAGGCCGACCAGCAGCACCAATGGCCCGCCGCCGCCCACGACCGACACCAACTCCTTGGCGAGCTGCTCCGCGGCGCCCGAGACCTGCATCGCCTCGGACAGCGACATCATGCCGGCCACGAGGATGATCGTCGTCCACGAGATGCCTCGATAGGCCTGCTCGACGCTCAGCACGCCCATCAGGACGATCGCGAGCGCCGCGGCGATGCCCGCCACCGGCGGCGGCACCAGGCCGGTCGCCAGCAGCACGACCATCGCCCCCAGGACGCCGATGGCCCGCTTGGCGCCCAGGCCGAGCGGCACCGCCTGACGGCGGACGTCCTCGGGATCGTCGACCGGGATCAACTCGGGATCCTCGGCCGCGCGGTCGAGGGCGTCCCACGCGCCGCGCAGCAGCAGGCGGTCGCCGGCGATCAGCCGGAACTTGCGGCGACGATCCTCCTTGTCGACGTCGTGGCCGCGGTGGTGCGCGGCGGCGACGATCAGGTTGCCGCTGTCGGTGACCATGCCGGTGTGCACCTCCTCCCCGATGTACGCCGACCGCGGCGGCACGATGAACTCGCCGACGCCGACCTCGCGACCCATGACCGGCTCGTCGCCGTCCAGGTCGTAGTGCGTCTCCAGCAGGGACCCGTGCGCGCCGAAGTCGCGCAGGGAGCGGCGCGGCGTCCGCTTCGGCACCAGCCGGGATCCGAACAGGATCGCCACCCCGATCGTCGCGACGAGCAGCACGGCGCCGATGATCGCCACCGAGAACAGGCCGAGCCGTTGCCCGCTCACCTCTTCGACGTAGTCGGCCATGACGACGGTCACGGGCGACCCGGTCAGCATGAGCAGCGACCCGGCGTGCGCCGCGAACGCGGCGGGCATCAGCAGCTCGGACGGCGAGCGGCGTCCCCGGATCGCGATCGCCACCACCACCGGCGTCAACGCGGCGACGGAGCCGTTCGGGGTGATCAGGGCGGTGAGCACGGCCATGATCAGCATGACCGTGACGAGCAGCCGGGTCGGGCTGGTACCCGCGCTCCGCATCGCCTTCTCGCCGACCCACGCGGTGACGCCGGTGGCGTCCAACGCCTCGCTCACGACGAACAGGGAGGCGATGAACAACACCGTCGGGTCGCCGAACCCGGCCACGGTCTCGTTGAGCGTGAGGACGCCCGTCGTCCACAGCGCCATCGGCACCAGCATGGCGACGACCGCCACCGGCAGCCGGTCCCAGATGAACAGGACGACGGTGGCGGCCAGCACCAGCATGGTGATGAGGCTTTCTGACATGAGCAGCAACCTAACTAATCGGGGACGCCTCAGCGCGCCGACACGGGAACGGAATTGAGCAGGTCGAGGCCGAGTCCCTGAGCGAGGAACCGGGCCACCTTGACGCCCCTCACGCTGTTGCCGACGGCGTCCAGGCGCGGCGAGAACGTGCCGAGGCCGCCCTTGCCGGGAGAGACGGTCACGAGACCGCCGCCGATGCCGCTCTTGCCCGGCTGGCCGACCTCGTACAGCCAGTCGCCGGACCCCTCGTAGAGCCCGGCCGTCAGCATCACGGCGAGCACCGCGTGGCACAACTCGGGCGCGATCACCTGCTCGCCCGTGACCGGATTCACGCCGCCGTCGGCGAGCGTGGCCCCCATCACGGCCAGATCGCGGGCAGTGACCCGGACGCAGCTCTGCCGCGTGTACAGATCGAGCGCGAGATCGGGGTCGCAGCCCAGCAGGCCGCGCGCGTGCAGCAGGTACACCGCCGAGCGGTTCACATGGTTGGTGGCGGACGCCGACGCGTACACCTCCTCGTCCAGGACGAGGTCACGACCAGCGAACGCCGACAAGCCCGCCAGGAGGGCGTCCCCTTTGGCCTCGCCCTCGCCGGCGACCCAGCTGGTCGTGACGATCGCTCCCGGATTGACCATCGGATTGGTGCGCCCGTCGGCCGAGCGCTCGATGGCCTCGATCGCGTTGAACGGCAGCCCGGTGGCGTTGACGCCGACCAGCCGGCGTACGGCGTCCGCGCCCAAGGAGGCACCGACCAGGGCGAACGCGAACGGCTTGGCCACGCTCATGATCGGGAACGGATGGTCGGCGTCCCCCACGACGTGCGCGGTGCCGTCGGTCTCGAGCACGCAGATGCCGAACAGGTCCGGGTCGGCACGCTCCAGCGCCGGATAGACGGTGGACGCCGCACCTTCGCGGCAGCCACGGTAACGGGCGTACGCCTCACCGACGAGGCGGTCGACGGCCGCGGGCGCGGGAAGGCTCCCCGTCGAAACGAAGGGGAGCCTTCCCGCCGAGCCGGGGGCGTCGATCACGGCACGGACGGCGGATAGCCGGGTCCGAGCGGGATGCCGAGCAGGAACCACGCGATGAACAGGACGACCCACACCACGAAGATCGCGCCCGAGTAGGGCAGCATCAGCGCGACCACCGTGCCGATGCCCGCCTTCTTCTGGTAACGCTGCGCGATCGTCGCGATGAACGGCAGGTACACCATCAACGGGGTGAGGGCGTTCACGGGCGAGTCGGCCACGCGATAGGCGGCGAGCAGCGTCTGCGGCGCGACACCGAGCCGGATGAACAGCGGCACGAAGATCGGCGCGAAGATCGCCCACTTCGGAAGCGAGCCCGGCATGATGAAATCGAGCACCAGGATCACGAGCATGAAGCCGAGCAGGAGCGGTACGGCGCCGATGTTGGCCTGTTCCAGGATCTCGGCCAGCGAGCCGGCGATCACCGTGGGCAGATTCGTCCAGTTGAAGTAGGCGATGAACTGACTGATCATCAGCAGCATCAGCACCATGCCACCCAGACCCGAGAAGGTCTTGGTGATGGCCTTGATGACGTCGTTGCTGCCCTTGATCGTGCCGGCGCCCACGCCGTAGCAGACGCCCGAGACGAGGAAGATCAGCATGATGATGAACAGCAGGCTGTCCATGAACGGGGTCTGGCCGATGATCGCCCCGTCCTCGGGATCGCGCAGCGGCGCCCCGGGCGGGAAGGTCGCGGCCACGACGATGACGACGATCGCGAGCAGGCCGAACAGCGCGTAGCGGGAGCCTCGCTTGTCGGCCTCGGGGTCGGCCATCACCTCGTCGGCGACGACGGAGCCGCTCTCGGGCGTCCACGGGCCCAGGCGCGGCTCGACGATCCGCTCGGTGACCAGCGCCGCGACGAACGCCAGGACGATCGAGCTCACCACCATGAAGTAGTAGTTCGACACGATCGTCAACGGCTGGCCCTGGCCGCCCATCGCCTCGTTGGCGATCTCGGTGATCATGGCGTCGATCGGGGTGAGCGAGATGTTCACCATGAAGATCGCCGCGACGCCTGCGAAACCCGATCCCAGACCCGCGAGCGGATGGCGTCCGACACTGGCGAAGGCCGCGGCGGCGAGCGGGATCAGGATCAGGTAGCCGGCATCCGAGGCGACCGAGGACAGGACGCCGACGAACACCATCAAGAACGTGAGCGCCCACTTCGGCGCCGACCCGACCAGCTTGCGGATCAGCGATCCGAGCAGGCCGGACTCCTCGGCCACGCCCGCGCCCATCATCGCCACGAAGGTGACGGCGATGACGCTGAATCCGGCGAAGTTGTTCACGAACGAGGAGAAGATGAACCGGACGCCCTCGATCGAGACCAGGCTCTTGATCGGGATGACCGTCTCGACGATCTCCCAGTCCTTGGGCGACGCGCCCGGCTCGGTGATCGGGACCGTCAGATCCTCGTAGTACTCGTGAACCACGTCGCTCGAGACGGTCGTGTCGACCGGGACCGCGACGCTCTCGGTGATGGAGACGTTGAACAGGCTGAGGATCCAGGACAACCCGATCACCAGAACGATCAGGTAACCGAACATGAGCACCGGATGCGGCACCTTGTTGCCGATCCGTTCGACGGCACCGAGGAGACCACTCGGGGCGGCGTCGTCTTCAGTGTGGGTGGCCATGGCCGTCCTTTCAGGCCTTGAAATGGAGGGCGACGTCGATCAGCAAGCGGGTGCCCCAGCCGGTCGTGCCCTTGTTGATCCAACCACGATCGGCCGGGGCCTGCGCGGTGCCCGCAATGTCGATGTGCACCCACGGCGTGTCGCCGACGAACTCGTTCAAGAACAGCGCCGCGGTGATCGAGCCGGCGTTCACGCCGCCCATGTTGCGCAGGTCGGCGATGATCGAGGTCAGCTCGCCCCGGTAGCGGTGCGCCAGCGGCAGCTCCCACACCGGCTCGTCGACGCGCTCGGCGGACGCCTTGATCTGGCCGACGAGATCGTCGTCGTTGCCCATCACGCCCGCGATCTCGACGCCGAAGGTGCGCAGGCAGGCGCCGGTGAGGGTGGCGATGTCGATGATCGCGTCGGCCTTCTCCTCCGTGGCGAGCACGAGAGCGTCCGCCATGACGAGGCGACCCTCGGCGTCCGTGTTGATGACTTCGACCGTCGTGCCGCCGCGCATGACGATCACGTCGCCGAGCCGCAGGGCGGAACCCGACGGCATGTTGTCGGTGCACATCAGGTAGCCGATGACCTCGGCCTGGCAGCCGAGATCCTTGAGTGCGGTCATCGCCGCGAAGAGGGCACCGGCGCCGGTCATGTCGTTCTTCATCGTGGCGTGCACTTCGTCGCCCGGCTTGAGCGCGAGGCCGCCGGCGTCGTAGGTGATGCCCTTGCCGACGAGCGCGAGGCGTCCGGTGGGGGTGCGCTCGGGACGGTAGGTCAGCTTGACCATGACCGGCGGCTCCTCGCTGCCGAGGTTGACGCCCAGCAGACCGCCGCAGCCCATCTCGACGAGCGCGTCCTCGTCGACGACCTGGACCTCGAGGCCGGCCGCGGGACCCAGCTCGAGGGCGACCTTGCCGATCTGCGTCGGGGTCAGGATGCCGCCGGGCGTACCGGCGAGGTCGCGGGCGAGCTTGGCGGCCCGGACGAGCACGAGGCCGCGCTCGATGCCGCGGGCGAGGTCGGGCAGCCGCACCGCGTCGGCGACGAGTTCGAGGGAGTCGAGCTTCGCGTCGTCGGCCTCGGCGCCCAGGCGGTAGACGTAGCGGGCCAGCGCGGCGCCTTCGACGAACGCGGCGGCGAGGTCGTCGGTGGCGAGGCCCGTGTGCGGCACCTCGATCGCGAGGGCGCGGTGGGCGGGAACGGCCCGCGCCAGCGCCGCGGCGGCGTTGCGTGCGGTGGCGAGGTCGATCGTCGCCTGCGATCCGGCGCCGACCAGGACCGTGACCGGGCCCTCGGCACCGGCGAGCACGAGGGTGGCGCCCGGCTTCGCCGTGAAGCCGAGGGCGGCGGCCCGCTCGGCGCCGATCGGGGAGGGGAACTCCGCCCCCTCGAACACGATCAGGCCGACCGCGCTGGCCATGGACGCCTGGTGGACGGCGGCGACCTCGAGGCGTCGCCGCGGAAGCTGGAACGGAGGGTAGGGGGCTTTGTGCGTCATGACACTCCTTGGTACTCAATAGTCGGGCGTCACGCGATACCCGGAGCCTAGGTGCAGCGTAGTTCTCGGACGAGGGGAGACGATCGGCGGAGCCGTGCCGTCCCACCGCACAAGAACACCATTGATCCCGTCGCCCGAGCGGCCATTGTGGCACCCCGCTGGAAACCTGCGTCCAGGAGGTGGATTTCTTCCCCCACTAATGGGGGATCGGGCGACTCCGGCCGGTCGATATCCGCGCAAACCCGTCCCCATCGCGTCCGCAAACGCACGACGGGCCACTATGCTCGCGCCATGGCAACTGATCTCTACGCCGGGCCCGTGAACCACGTGGCCTTCGTGCTGCCACGCGACGCCGACGTGGCGTCCGTCGCCCAGACGCTGGCGGCCGGGGTGGCCGCCGGAGCGGTCGAGGTGCTCGACCTCGAAGTCGTCGCTCTCGGCGTCGACGGTGTCCCTGCTCGTGTCACGGCGGCGGACGACCCCCGGCTCGGCGAGTTCGAGACCGCGCTGACCGAACTGCTCGACGCGGACGACCTGGCGGCGCTGGGTGCAGAACTGACGGACGACGACTACGCCGTCGTGGTCGTGTACGAGGACCGCGGGCTCGCCCAGGTCGCCGCGCGGGTCCATCAGGTCGGTGGCCGCGAGCTGTGGTCCGGCGGTGTCGCGCTGGACGATCTCGAGGCCGCGCTGGTCGGCCAGGAGGAGGAGCGATGAGCCTTTTGCGTACCGCCGCGCGCGTGAGCGTGGCCACCCGAGTCGTGGGCAACGTGCAGCGCAAGCAGCAGCGCCGCTGGGCGGCCGAGGACGCCCACGCGGCGGCCATGGCCCCCCAGCAGGCGGTCGCCGCGCCGCCCGCCCCCGTGGCTCCCCCGGCGCCGACGGCGAGCGACCCGGCCACGATGATCGCCCAGCTCACCCAGCTCGGGCAGCTGCGCGACGCCGGCGTGCTGACGCCCGAGGAATTCGAGGGGCAGAAGCAACGCATTCTCGCCGGCTAGCAGCGGTCGACCCGCGAAATCCCTATTCGAGACGGGTGGGATTGCCCGTCCGCCTGCTCTAGTCTTCTTTCCGGCTCGACGAGCCTCGAAAAGCCCCGTGCGGGGCCGAAAGGAATCTTTCTCATGTCTTACTGGCAGCTCATCTGGGACGCCATCTGGTGGTTCCTGACCGCCTTCGTCTTCATCGCCTATCTGATGGCGTTGTTCTCGATCATCACCGACCTGTTCCGCGACCGCAAGCTCGCCGGCGCAGCCAAGGCCGTGTGGTTCTTCTTCCTGATCTTCCTGCCCTTCCTCACCGCGCTGGTCTACCTGATCGTCCGCGGCGCCGGCATGGGGCAGCGGCAGGCCGAACAGATCGCCGATGCCCGGGCCGCGACCGATCAGTACATCCGCGAGGTCGCGGTCGCCAGCACGCCGACCGACGACATCGCCCACGCCAAGCAGTTGCTGGATTCGGGCGTGATCAACGCCGCCGAGTTCGAGTCGCTCAAGCAGGCCGCGCTCGCACGGACCCACTGAGTTGACCGACCAGTCATCGCCGCGTGGCCACCCGGCCGCGCGGCGGTGGTGGTCCCTCGACCCGGCCGGGGCTCTCGCCGGCCTGCTGCTGGCGGGGTTGGCGGTCACGCCCTCGTTGCTGCCGCGTCCGGCGCTGCTGCAGGGGGCGATCGCGGCCGTGGCGTTCGGCATCGGGTACGCGGTCGCGTCCGGTGCCGCCTCCCTCCTCAGCCGCCTCGTCGGCCGGCGTCCGCACTGGTCCACGCGACGCTTCTGGACGCTGTACGGCCTCTTCTGGCTCGCCGGCATCGGCATCCTCTCCACGCTGGCGTTCGGCTGGCAGAACGAGGTGCGCCGCATGGTGCAGATGCCGGCGCTGCCCTCGGCCGGCATCCTCGACTTTCTCACCGGCTTCGCGCCGCTGCTCCTCGTCCTCCTGGCCGCCGGCAAGGGCGTCGCCGGCCTGTTCCGGCTGGCCGGGCGGCGCCTCGGGCGTCCGCTCGGCCTCGTGGTGGCCACGGGCGTCCTGGTGCTCGCGCTGGCCGGGCTCCTCGCCGGCGTCCTCCGCGTGGTCGACGTCATCTACGCCGAGCGGAACGGCCGGCCGGCGGCCTCCGCGACGCAGCCGGCGTCCACCTACCGCTCCGCCGGGACCGGCTCGGCGATCGGGTGGAACACCCTCGGACGCCACGGCGCCGCCTTCGTCGGCGGCGGACCGACCGCCGCCGAGATCACCGCGATGACCGGGTTGGAGGCGCGCGAGCCGATCCGTGTGTACGCCGGGCTGGCGTCCGCGCCGACCATCGCCGAACGGGCGCGCCTCGTCGTCGCCGAGCTC
The DNA here is from genome assembly GCA_032229785.1 of Propionibacteriaceae bacterium. Lineage (GTDB taxonomy): Bacteria > Actinomycetota > Actinomycetes > Propionibacteriales > Propionibacteriaceae > Propioniciclava. The sequence continues at coordinate 5,483 of JAVTWJ010000049.1, read as the reverse complement.
GAGCGCACCGGCGCCTTCGAGCGGTCGGTGCTGGTCGTGGCGACGGCCACCGGCTCGGGCTGGCTCGAGCCGCAGACCATGGATGCGGTCGAGTTCCTGCACGCCGGCGACACGGCGATCGCGTCCATGCAGTACGCGTACACACCCAGCTGGGTGTCGTTCGTGTTCGACCCGGACGCCCCGATCGAGGCGTCCCGCGTCCTGTTCGAGGCCGTCGAAGCCCGGTGGCGGACGCTGCCCGCCGACAGCCGTCCGGCCCTGGTCAGCTACGGGCTCAGCCTGGGCGCCCACGGCAGCCAGGCGCTCTTCGACGACGTCGCCCAGATCCGCGCGCGCACCGACGGCGCCCTGTTCGTCGGCAGCCCGAACGGCTCGCCGCTGTGGCACGCCCTGCAGGCGGCGCGCGACCCCGGGACGCCCGCCTGGCAGCCCGTGCTCGACGATGGGCGCGAGGTGCGCTGGATGTCGCAGGACGGCGACCAGCGCCGCCCCGCCGGCACCTGGACGGCGCCGCGCGTCCTCTACCTGCAGCACGCCACCGACCCGGTCACCTGGCTCGGGCCCGACCTGCTGTGGCGCTCCCCCGAGTGGCTCGACCGCGGCCAGCGGGCGTCCGACATCAGCGACTCGATGATCTGGATGCCCGTCATCACCGGCGTGCAGGTCACGATCGACATGCTGGGCGGTGAGGCCGTCCCGGCGCGGCACGGGCACAACTTCGGCGACGTGGTGCTGACCGGCTGGCGCGAGGTGACCGGCGACGCCGGTCTCGACGACGCCGTGCTCGCCCGCGTGCAGCAGCACATCGAGGCGATGGCGGCCATTCCCGTCTACCCGGCGCCGTCCGTGCACGAATGAGGGATGAGGTCCGCTGTCATGGCTCGCGACGTCCCAGCAACGCCCACAACGGCCGGGCGCGAACGTGACCGGCATCAACGTGACCGGAATCAACGTGACCGGAATCAACGTGACGGACGCGGGCCTCTGCTGGTCGTGGCACTCACCTGGCTGGCGGCGATCGTCGGCTTCTTCGCGGCGCGGGCACGACGGCGGCGCACCACCCGCAACACCTCGCCCGAGCCGTTCGAGTGGCCCGAGGGGCTCAGTGACGACGAGGGGTCCGCCCGCAAACGGCCGGGCACCGTCAACGAGCTGAGCCTCAAGCCCGTACGCACCTGGCAGGCGGCGCGCAAGGAGAGCATCTTCACGGTCTTCAACCTCAACCTGATCGGGCTGTCGATCATCCAGGTGGTCCTGGGCGAGTGGTTCGGCGCGCTCATCACCCTGTTCATGCTGGGGTTGACGACGGGCATCCGCCTGCTGCAGCAGGGCATCGCCGACCGGCGCATGGAGCGGTTCCGCAACGCGACGCCGGAGCGCTACGCCGTGATCCGCGGCGGCCAGTTGCGCACGCTGCGCGCCAACGACATCGTCGAGGGCGACATCCTGGTCGCCGGCCCCGGCGACCAGATCATCGCCGACGGTCCGCTCCTCGGTCCGGCGTCCGTGGTGGTGGATGCGTCCGCCGTGGACGGCGCCCGGCGGTGGCGGCGGGTCCGGCCCGCCACCACGCTGTTCGCCGGATCGTTCGTGGCGTCCGGACGCGCCGTGTACCGGGCCGACCACGTCGGACCCGATCGTGCCGTCAGCTCGCAGGTGCGGCGGACGGCGGCGCTGGCGTCCACACCCACCCAGCTGGAACGGTTGATCGCACGCATCCTTCAGGTGTTGCTCGTCGTGGTGGCGGTGTTCGTGGCGCTGCTGCTGGCGAGCTTCCTCCACCTCGACCTGGGCGAGTACGGCGACGCGATCGTCCAGGCGGCACCGGTGATCTTCAGCCTGATCCCCACCGGCATGTACCTGATGATCGTCGTGACGTATGCGGCCGGCATGGTCGAGCTCGCCCAGTACGGGGGCTTGGTGCACAGCGCCCGCTCCATCGAGACCCTCGCCGAGACGACCGTGCTGTGCTTCACCGAGCTGGGCACCTTGGCCGGGACCTCGGTCGACCTCGCCGTGTGCGCCGACGAGTCGGGCGAGCGGATCTCACGCGCGCGCGTGCGCCAGGCGCTCGGCGACTTCGCCCGCTCGACGACCATCCAGACCGCGATCGGACGCCTCCTCGCGGACGCCTACGAGGGCGAGCAGCGCATCGTCCGCGAGGAAAGCTCGCACCTGTCGACCCTCGGCTGGACGGCGATCACCTACGGCGAACGGGACGCCGCAGGCACCTATGTGATCGGCCGACGCGCCGTCCTGGAGCCCCGGCTGACGCTGCCGCTTCCCGCCGACGGACGCCCTCGGTCCCGGCAGGTCCTCGTGCTCGCGCACCGCGCCGAGGCCACGCCGCTCCGGGACGCCGCGGGCGCCCCGGTCCTGCCCGACGCGTTGGTGCCGCTCGGCCTCATCACGTTCGGCGAGGACGTCGACGTCGACGCGATGGAGGTCGTCCGTACCTTCCGGCGCGCGGGCGTCCAGGTGAAGGCGTTCGCCGTCGGCAGCGCAGACCTGATCCTGGGTCTGCTGCGGGCCGGCGGCATGACCGACGACGAGATCGAGACGATCCGAGGCGGGGGCGTCCTGTCGCGTGCCGAACTGGAGGCGATCCCGCGCGCCGACTGGGGGCGGGCCGCCGCGGAGCACGTCCTGTTCGCGGGCCTCACCCCCGTGCAGGTGGCCGAGCTGGTGCGGGCGATGCGCACCGACGGCGAGGTCGTGACGGTCGTCGGCGACGGCATGTCGGACCTGCCCGCCCTCACCGCCGCGAGCCTGGCGGTCGCGCAGCCGGCCAGCACGCAGGCCGCCATCGGGATGGCCGACATCGTGCTCCGCGAGAACGAGCCGCGCGCGCTGCTGGAGGTGCTGCGGCACGGCCAGGGCATCGTCGGTGGCCTGCTCGACGTGATCAAGCTCAACCTGACCCTGGTCACCTGCACGGCACTGCTCATCGTGTACGTGCGCACGCTCACGGTCGGCTTCCCCTACCTGGCCAGCCAGGGGTCGATCATCTCGGTGCTGACAGGCACGATCCCGTCGGTGGTGCTGGGCCTGGTCCCGCCGCCACCGCCGGACGATTTCAGGAAGAACTACGCGCGCACGCTGGCACGGTTCTGCATCCCGGCCGGGGTTCTGCTCAGCCTGGCCGGGCTGGCCGTGTACGAGTTCGAGGTCGCGACGACCGGGCACGTGCCCACGGCGCAGCTCGCGGTGGCGTACCTGCTGCTGTACGCCGGCCTGCTGCTCAACCTCATCATCCGGCCCCGGCCGCGGTTCGCGGCGCTCGTCGGCACGCTCGCTCTCGTCGGCACGCTGCTGCCGCTGTTGCCGCAGGCCAGGCGCCAGTTCAGGATCGACTGGATGGAGCCTCAGCACTACCTCGTCGTCGCCCTCGCCATCGTGGCGTGGTACGTGGCGACGACGCTGGTGTGGCGCTGGCTCAAAGGCCGCGACGCACCTCAGGGACGCTCGGAGAGCACGATCGCGAGAGGCACCCGCTCCCCGGCCCGCCACACCTCGACCGTGACGGTGTCGCCGGAGGACGCCCGCGCCCGGACGCGTCCGAGGGTGAAGGACGTCGCCGGCTGACCGGCGATCGTCACGAGCGCGTCGCCCGCCTTGAGGCCGGCCTGCTCGGCCGGCCCGCCCGCGGCGACCGACTGCACGTAGAGCGCGCTCTGGACGCCGAACTGCGCCGAGAGCGCGGGCGGGATCTCGGCGACGCTCATGCCGAAGTAGGGATGGGTCGCGCGGCCGTGGTCGATCAGCTCATCGGTGATGCGCCGCACCGTGTGGGCCGGGACGGCGAAACCGATACCGACGCTGCCGCCGCTCGCCGTGCCGTCCGCGTTGGGAACGGTCGAGATGGCGGTGTTGACGCCGACGACGCGGCGCTCGCAGTCGACGAGCGGACCGCCCGAGTTGCCCGGGTTGATGGCCGTGTCGGTCTGGATGTTGCCGGCGAGCACCGTCATCCCGGAGTCGCCCCCGCCGGCGATGATGTCGCGGTCGAGCGCGCTCACGATGCCCGTGGTGACCGTCCCGGCCAGGCCCAGCGGCGCACCCATCGCGATCACCTGCTGCCCGACCCGCGGCCCCTCGGCGTCGCGAAGCGCCACCGTGGGCAACCCGGACGCCTCGACCTTGATCACCGCGAGGTCGGTGGCGGCGTCCGTGCCGACCAGCGTCGACGGCTTGGTCTCACCGTTGTTGAGCAGCACGCTGACCTGGCCGCCGCGCAGCGCCGCCTCGATGACGTGATGGTTGGTCACGATCGTGCCGTCCGGGGTCAGGATCGCGCCACTGCCCGACCCGGACGCGCCGTCCGCGCCAGAGACGAGGACGGTCACGACGGCCGGCAGCACCGCGTTCGACACGTCGCTCACGTTGCACACGCCCAGCCTGGACGCCTCGTAGCGGGCGGCGAGGACGCCGCTGCCCGCCCCCGCGAGGACGCCCACCGCCGTGGCCAGCAGGATGAGCGCGGCGAGCGTGCGGCGTCCGTCGCCGAGCGGGCGCTGCGGACTGGCGAGCGGGTCGCGTCCGTCGCCGAGCGGAGACCCCGGACGCGACCGGGCCGTCGGATTCTGGGACACGGCGCCTCCTGCGCGTAGCGGACGCACGGCGTCCTGATGACGGTCTGATCTTACGACAGGGGGCGGACACACCATCCCTGGATTGCTGTCAGAACCCCCACCTATGCTGGTGCCAGCCAAGCCCGAGGGGCACCCCAAGGCGACGAAAGACCCGACGACGAGGAGGCGCAGTGTCCGACATGGTCCTAGGCATCGTGGTCGCACTGATCGGCTTGTTCTTCTGCTTCCACGGACGCCCGCTCGTCCGGGTCGCGCTCGCACTGTGGAGCGCCCTCATCGGCTTCTCCCTCGCGGCGAGCGTGATGAGCAGCGTCACGGCCCAGCCGGCCCTGGCAGGCCCCCTCGAATGGGTGGTCGCGGGCCTCGCCGCCGTCCTCTTCGCCGGACTGGGCTACGCGTTCTACACGGCCGGCGTCCTGATCGCGGCCGGATCGGTCGGCGCGGCGCTCGGCGCGACCGTCACGTCGGTGGCCGGATGGTCCGGGTGGCTCGGCACCGCCGCCCCCTTTCTGGGCGCCGCCGTCCTGGTGGTGCTCGCGCTGGCGTTGAACCTCGCCGACCTGCTGGTGGTGCTGCTCAGTGCCGTCGGCGGCGCTGTGGCCGTGGTGCAGGGCGTGGCCATGATGTTGGAACGCTTCGACATCGGCGCCTACGACGGTCTCGGCACCCTCGCGCTCAGCGGCTGGCCGCTGGCGATGTTCGCGGTCCTGGCGGTCACGGGCACGGTGGTTCAGCTGCGTCGGCGGTAGGTCGGTGCGGGCACCGGCCGCCGATTTGAGCGCGCGGCGTCGGGCGCTGTAAGGTAGCGATCCGGTGCACGGGCCTATAGCTCAGATGGTTAGAGCGCCGCCCTGATAAGGCGGAGGTCACTGGTTCAAGTCCAGTTAGGCC
>JAVTWJ010000048.1:0-38125 GCA_032229785.1 Propionibacteriaceae bacterium | reverse complement strand
CCGGCCACACACAACAGCGACACGCCGCGCCCAAGACCACCCGCGCGCCACCGGCGGCCGCGACCGCCGCTCACATGCACCCCGGAAACCACCACAAGACGCACGACGCCCCCCTCTCACCATCCGTCCATCATTCTCGTCCACACCCAAGCACCCCGCGCGCCGCACACACCAAAACTGGCCACCCAGCCAGAACTCTGGCCACCCGGCCAATTGCCCACGCCAGCACGGAAGCGACCAACGCGGCCATGGCCGCGCAAGTCCACGGCTCGCTGTCGACCGTCAAGGTCACGGTCCAGTCGCTCCTCCGCGCCGGAACCGCACACGCCGCGTCCGCGCGGAGGCCGTACTCGACCACGGGACTCGGGCCGCCCCTCCCAGCACGACTAGGCCACCTACCGTGCGACGCCGGAACAGACCCGCCCGCCGGGCGAGGTCTCCTAGTCCGTGTAACGTCGTGCTCCACACCGATCCGGACGGAGAACCTGTGACCCGGGAACTGATGCTCATCGGCGTCGGCGCCGGCCACCCCGATTGGGTGACCCTGGCGGCCGTGGACGCGATCCGGCGGTTGGACGTGCTGTTCGTGGTCCTCAAGGAGGGCGAGTACGACGATCTCGTCGATGCCCGCCGCGCGATCATCGCCCGGCACCGCGCGGCCCCGCCACGCACCGTCCAGCTGATCGACCCTCCACGCCCCTGGCAGACGACGCCCGACTATCCCGCCGCCGTGGCGCGCTGGCGCGAGCAGCGCCTTGCCAGCTGGGGGGCCGCCGTCACCGAACACCTGGGCGAGGGCGAGGTGGGCGGCTTCCTGGTGTGGGGCGACCCGAGCCTGTACGAGTCGACGCTCGCCATCGCGCAGAGGCTGATCGCCGCAGCGCCCTGGCCCATCGCGCTGGCCGTGCTGCCCGGCATCAGCTGCGTGCACGCACTCACCGCCGCTCACCAGATCCCGCTCAACCGGCAGGGGCGCGCGGTGCAGATCGCGCCCGCGCGGCTGCTGGCCGGCGGCATGCCGGCCTTCGTCGACGACGTGGTGGTCATGCTGGACGGCCGCCGGACGTTGTCTCTGATCGACCCGGCTGGACTCGACATCTACTGGGGCGCCTACCTCGGAACCCCCGACGAGATCCTGATCGCGGGCGATCTGGCGGGCGTCCGGGACGAGATCCTGCGGGTGCGGGCGGACGCCGTCGCGCGCCTCGGCTGGGTGTTCGACACCTACCTGCTGCGCCGGCGGGACGAGGCGTCCTCCGCGGCAAAGTGAGGCGCCCACGGACAGAGACCGGTTTGCGTGCCGGCCCGCGGAGTGTTTGGATCTGCGTGTCGCAGTGATCGGGAATCCGGTGCGAAACCGGAGCTGTCCTCGCAACTGTGAGTGGGAAGCCGATCCCCACACGCCACTGGAGCGCGTCTCCGGGAAGGCGGGTATCGGTGCTGGACCCACGAGCCAGGAGACCGGCTGCGACGCCGAAACACGACCTCCACGATGGATGGAGCGAAAGGAACACGCATGCCTCCTCTCCTGCGCGCGCACCCGCACGCCCTGAACCTGCACCCAGGCCTCCGGCACCCGGACGTCCGGCACCCAGGCCTCCCGCACACGGACGCCCCGCACCCGGACGCCCCGTCCCCGCAGGACTCGGCCCGGGGGGTGGTCCGATGACCATCGCCACCAACCTCGGCTTCCCGCGCATGGGCCGCGACCGCGAACTCAAGTGGGCCCTCGAACGGCATTGGCGCGGCGACCTGGACGCCGCGAGCCTCCTCGCCGTGGCCTCCGGGCTTCGCCGGGAGCACGAGCGACTGCAGGCCGACCGCGGTCTGGGCCGCGTCCCGGTCGGCGACTTCTCGCTCTACGACCATGTGCTCGACACGGCCGTCACGCTCGGCGCCGTGCCTGCACGGTTCGGCGCCCCGTTCGACCTCGCGTCCGGCTCATCCGAGGCGCTGGCCCGCTACTTCACGATGGCGCGCGGTGCCGACGGCGTGCCCGCGCTGGAGCTGACGAAGTGGTTCGACACGAATTACCACTACATCGTCCCCGAGCTGGAGCCCGACCAGCGGTTCGCCTACACCTCGCGCACGAGCGCCGCGCAGGTCGCGGAGGCCCTCGACGTCGGCATCGGGGCGCGGGCCGTGGTGCTCGGCCCGCTGACGTTCCTGACGCTGGCGAAGCGGGTCGACGGCGGGTCGACGCTCGCCCTCCTCGACGCCGTGCTGCCCGCCTACGAGGCGTGGCTCGGTGACCTGGTGGCGTCCGGCGCGACCGCGATCCAGCTGGACGAACCCGCACTGATCCTCGACCTCGACGACGCCGCGGCGGACGGCTACCGGCGGGCGTACGCCCGGCTGCGGGCGGCGTCCGGGAGCGCCGAGCTCACCCTGGCCACCTACTTCGGCGGGTTGGGCGCCAACCTCGACCTGGCCGTCGGGCTGCCGGTCGACGTGCTGCACGTCGACCTCGTCCGCGCACCCGAGCAGGTGGACGCCGTCGTCGCGGCGCTGCCCGACGCGATGGCGGTCTCGCTGGGCGTGGTGGACGGCCGCAACATCTGGCGCGCCGACCTCTCGGCCCTGGTCGAACGCCTGAAGCCCGTGGTGGCAGCGCTCGGCAGCGACCGCGTCCAGATCGCGCCCTCCTGCTCGCTCCTGCACGTGCCGTTCGACTCCGCCCGCGAGGCGGAACGAGACCCCGAGTTGGCGTCCTGGCTCTCGTTCGCGGTGCAGCGCCTGGACGAGGTCGCGCTCCTGTCCCGCGCACTGTCGGGCGACGCATCGGCCGACGTCGGGATCGCGGAGGCAGACGCGGCGATCGCGGCCCGCCGACGGTCGGCGCGGGTCCACCGCGCCGCGGTGCAGGCGAGGCTCGCGGAGGTGACGCCGCGATGGGCCGAGCGAACCTCCCCGTACGCCGCGCGTGCCCCGCGCCAGCACGCCCGCCTGGGCCTGCCGCCGCTGCCCACCAGCACCATCGGGTCGTTCCCGCAGACGGCCGAGGTGCGTCGGCTGCGGGCGGCGTTCCGCAAGGGCGACCTGGACGCCGCCGCCTACCGATCCGGACTGGAGGACGCCACCGCCGCCTGCATCCGCGTGCAGGAGGAGATCGGCCTCGACGTGCTGGTACATGGCGAGTTCGAGCGCACGGACATGGTCGAGTTCTTCGGCGAGAAGCTGGAGGGCTTCGCCACGACCGGTCAGGGCTGGGTGCAGAGCTACGGCTCGCGGTGCGTGAAGCCGCCGGTGCTGTTCGGCGACGTGGAGCGTCCGGCACCGATGACGCTCGACTGGTCGAGTTTCGCCGCCGGGCTCACCGACAAGCCGATGAAGGCGATGCTGACCGGACCGGTGACGATCCTGCAGTGGTCGTTCGTGCGCGACGACCAGCCCGAGTCGGCCACGGCCCGCCAGGTGGCGCTGGCGCTGCGCGACGAGGTGCTCGATCTCGAGGCGGCCGGCCTGCCGATCGTCCAGGTGGACGAGCCCGCGCTGCGGGAGGGGTTGCCGCTGCGCCGTTCGGACTGGGCGGCCTACCTCGCGTGGGCGACGGAGGCCTTTCGTCTGGCGACGAGCGGCGTCCGCGACGACACCCAGGTACACACGCACATGTGCTACGCCGAGTTCGGCGCCATCATGGATGCGATCATCGCCCTAGACGCGGACGTGATCTCGATGGAGGCGTCCCGGTCGGGCATGGGCCTGCTTCAGGACCTGCACGACGCCGGCTACCCCAACGAGGTCGGCCCGGGCGTGTGGGACATCCATTCCCCGCGGGTGCCGGACGCCGCCGAGCTCGACCGGCTCATCGCCGCGTCGATCGCCCACCTCGGCGCGGACCGCCTGTGGGTCAACCCCGACTGCGGGCTCAAGACGCGTGACTGGCCCGAGGTCACGGCGTCCCTGACCGCGATGGTCGCGGCCGCACGACGTTCCCGGCCCTAGCCAAGCACGCCGCTGGAAACACTACATCTAGTGCCTCTTGCTCCAGGCAAACACAAGGTGTAGGTTTCACCGGGTCGCCGGGATCCCCCTCACGAGGGCCCGGCGGCCCGGCCCGATCTCTGAGAAGGAAGGACGACGATGCACCTAGTCTACTTCTCCTCGGCGTCCGAGAACACCCACCGGTTCGTCGTGAAGCTCGGCGTTCCGGCCACCAGGCTGCCGCTGCGCGCCAGCGAACCGGCGCCACTGGTCACCGAACCCTTCGTCCTGGTCGTCCCCACCTACGGCGGCGGCAACCTGGGCGGCGCGGTGCCCAAGCAGGTGATCCGCTTCCTCAACGTGCCCGCGAACCGCGGGCTGATCCGCGGCGTGATCTCGGGGGGCAACACAAACTTCGGGCGGGCGTACTGCCTGGCCGGCGACATCGTGGCCGCGAAATGCCACGTGCCGCACCTGTACCGATTCGAACTGATGGGCACGTCCGACGATGTCGCGTGCGTCCGCGAAGGGCTGACCAAAACATGGCAACAACGCTGCTCACCGACACCGGAGTCGAACCCGTCGGCGAGGTCGACTACCACGCTCTCAACGCGCTGCTGAACCTCTACGACGACGCGGGCCGGATCCAGTTCGAGGCCGATCGGCAGGCGGCCCACCAGTACTTCCTCCGCCACGTCAACCAGAACACGGTGTTCTTCCACTCGCTGCGCGAGAAGCTGGACTACCTCGTCGAGCACGGCTACTACGAGGTGGAGGTGCTCGACCAGTACGGCTTCTCCTTCATCAAGGATCTGTTCAAGCGGGCGTACGCGAAGAAGTTCCGCTTCCCGACCTTCATGGGGGCGTTCAAGTACTACACGTCCTACACGCTGAAGACCTTCGACGGCTCCCGCTACCTCGAACGCTTCGAGGACCGCGTGTGCATGGTGGCGCTCACCCTGGCCGCAGGCGACCAGGCGCTCGCCGAGCACATCGCCGACGAGATCATGGCCGGACGCTTCCAGCCCGCCACGCCGACGTTCCTGAACGCGGGCAAGGCGCAGCGCGGCGAGCTCGTGTCGTGCTTCCTGCTGCGCGTCGAGGACAACATGGAGTCGATCGCCCGCGCGATCAACTCGTCGCTGCAGTTGTCCAAGCGCGGGGGCGGGGTGGCGTTATCGCTGACCAACCTGCGCGAGATCGGCGCGCCGATCAAGAAGATCCAGAACCAGTCCTCGGGCGTGATCCCCGTGATGAAGCTGCTCGAGGATTCGTTTTCGTACGCCAATCAGCTGGGTGCCAGGCAGGGCGCGGGCGCGGTCTATCTGCACGCGCACCACCCCGACATCATGCGGTTCCTCGACACCAAGCGCGAGAACGCCGACGAGAAGATCCGGATCAAGACGCTGTCGCTGGGCGTGGTCATTCCCGACATCACCTTCCAACTCGCCCGCGACAACGAGGACATGTACCTGTTCAGCCCCTACGACATCGAGCGCGTCTACGGGGTGCCGTTCACGGAGATCTCGGTCACCGAGAAGTACCGCGAGCTCGTGGACGACGGCCGGATCGCCAAGACCAAGATCAACGCCCGCACGTTCTTCCAGACGCTCGCCGAGATCCAGTTCGAGTCGGGCTACCCCTACCTCGTGTTCGAGGACACGGTGAACCGCGCCAATCCCATCGACGGCCGGATCACCATGAGCAACCTGTGCTCGGAGATCCTGCAGGTGTCGACGCCGTCCACCTACCGCGAGGATCTGAGCTACGACCAGGTCGGCAAGGACATCTCCTGCAACCTGGGCTCGCTCAACATCGCGCTGGCGATGGACTCCCCCGACTTCGCGCGGACGATCGACGTGGCCGTCCGCGCACTCACGGCCGTGTCGGACCAGTCGGACATCGGCTGCGTGCCGAGCATCGAGCGCGGGAACGCGATGAGCCACGCGATCGGGCTGGGGCAGATGAACCTGCACGGCTTCCTGGCCCGCGAATCGATCCACTACGGCTCCGAGGAGGGCCTCGACTTCACGAACATGTATTTCTACGCGGTGACGTTCCACGCCGTCGCGGCGTCCTGCCGGATCGCCCGCGAGCGCGGCGAACGATTCGACGGCTTCGAGCGGTCCACGTACGCGAGCGGCGCGTACTTCACCAGGTACATCGAGGGCGACTGGACGCCGCGCACCGAGAAGGTCGCCGGGCTTTTCGAGCGTTCCGGCATCCACCTGCCGACGCCGGACGACTGGCGGGCCTTGGCGTCCGAGGTCGCCGAGCACGGGCTGTACAACCAGAACCTGCAGGCGGTGCCGCCCACCGGTTCGATCAGCTACATCAACCACTCGACGTCGTCGATCCACCCGATCGTGTCGAAGATCGAGATCCGCAAGGAGGGCAAGATCGGGCGCGTCTACTACCCGGCGCCTTTCATGACGAACGACAACCTGGAGTACTACAAGGACGCCTACGAGATCGGCCCCGAGGCGATCATCGACACGTACGCCGAGGCGACCAAGCACGTCGACCAGGGCCTGTCGCTGACCCTGTTCTTCCCCGACAACGTGACCACGCGTGACCTGAACAAGGCGCAGATCTACGCGTGGCGCAAGGGCATCAAGACCCTGTACTACATCCGCCTGCGCCAGCTCGCCCTCGAAGGAACCGAGGTCGAGGGCTGCGTGAGCTGCATGCTCTGAGACGAGGAGAACGAAGACGATGACCGACAAGGTGAAGCTGCTGCACGGCGTCCAGGCGATCAACTGGAACAGGATCGCCGACGACAAGGACCTCGAGGTGTGGGACAGGCTCACGGGCAACTTCTGGCTGCCCGAGAAGGTGCCGTTGTCCAACGACATTCCGTCGTGGCGCACGCTCAAGCCGCACGAGCAACTGATGACGACGCGCGTCTTCACGGGCCTGACGATGCTCGACACGATCCAGGGGACCGTCGGGGCCGTCTCGCTGATTCCCGACGCCCGGACGCCGCACGAGGAGGCCGTCTACACGAACATCGCGTTCATGGAGTCGGTGCACGCCAAGAGCTATTCGTCGATCTTCTCGACGCTGATCTCGACGGCGGAGATCGACGAGGCGTTCCGGTGGAGCGAGGAGAACGAGCACCTGCAGCGCAAGGCGAGGATCATCCTCGATTTCTACTACGGCGAGGATCCCGAGAAGCGCAAGGTCGCCTCGACGATGCTGGAGTCGTTCCTGTTCTACTCGGGCTTCTACGCGCCGATGTACTGGTCGAGCCACGCCAAGCTGACGAACACCGCCGACCTGATCCGGCTGATCATCCGCGACGAGGCCGTGCACGGCTACTACATCGGCTACAAGTTTCAGCAGGCCCTCGCCGAGGCCGACCAGGCGCGCCGCGACGAGTTGAAGGACTACACCTTCGAGCTGCTCTACGAGCTGTACGACAACGAGGAGAACTACACCGAGGACCTGTACGACCCGCTCGGACTCACCGAGGACGTCAAGATGTTCCTGCGCTACAACGCCAACAAGGCCCTGATGAATCTCGGCTACGAGGCGCTGTTCCCGAAGAGCGCCACCGCGGTGTCGCCGGCGATCCTCGCGGCGCTGTCGCCGAACGCGGACGAGAACCACGACTTCTTCTCCGGCTCGGGTTCGAGCTACGTGATGGGCAAGGCGGTCAACACCGAGGACGACGACTGGGACTTCTAAGCCTTCCGGGCGCCGCGGCGTCCGGCCCTGATCGGGATGGTGGAAGAACGGGGCTGGTAGACCAGCCACGATCCTCCATCATCCGCGCGGCCACTACGCCGAAGTCGCGACCTTGCTGGCACGACGGCAACCTTCTCACCGTGTACGAGGTGCGGCAGGTACACACCCGCGCGATCGGCCCGGTATGGGAAGCGGCCCCACACCCGGACGCCGCCGAGCGGGAAGCGCCCGGGCTGTTCCGCGAACACGACATCCATCCCTTCCGGCAGGCCGCCCAGCGGGGCCGCCTCGATGCGGTCCACGGTCCCGATGGCGTATGGCGCAGCACCCGCAAGGCGGTTCAGGCGTACAAGCGGAGCAAAGGGAGGCGCGGCTAATACCGGATCAAGCAGCGCGACTAGGTAGTTCGGTCACGCGAAACGCGTACGCGCCGCAGCAAGTTGATCAGATCATTTGGGTAAGGCCCGGGTGTATCAACGTCACCCGGGTCGTCACGACCATGGAGCCAACCGGCCTGACGATGACCTCACGCGGGCGGACGGCGTCCGACCTTCGACCGAGATAGTGAAGGCCTGCGGCCGGCAGTCCGGCCCCAGTCCTTCACTATCCGCCAGACGACGTCAGGACAGTTTGCTCAATCGGAACATGAACGCGGCCATGGCGTCCCGCATCACCGGCTCGACGGGACGGTAGGTGCCGTCCGGCCAACCGGTCGAGATGCCCGTGGCGCTGAGCCAGGCGATCTCCTTGAAGAACTCGTCGGTGGTGACGACGTCCGAGAACGGGGACGAGGACGGCGCGGCGAAGGCCGGCTTGTCACGGAAGCGGTACATGAACGCGGCCATCGCCTCACGGCTCACCGGATCGGCGGGGCGGAACGTGCCGTCGGGGTAGCCCGTGCTGATGCCCTGAGCCTTCAGCCAGGTCATCTCCTTGTAGAACTGCACGGACGGCGCCACGTCGGTGAACGGCGACGTGCTCGGCGCCTGGAAGTCGGGGCTTCCGGCGAGCCGGTAGAGGAAGGCCGCCATCGCGTCCCGCGCGATCGGCTCCGAAGCGCGATAGGTGAGCGTCCCCTCGGGCTCAACCCAGCCGGTGGTCACCTCCTTGCCAGCCAGCCATTCGATCTCGTCGAGGAAGAGCGTCCCGGGCGGGATGTCGACGAACCGGCTGTTGGTGAAGTCCGCGAACGGCTGCCCGTCGCAGGTCAGGTTGAAGTCGTAGGTGCCGTCGGTCCACTGGGCGAGGTGGACCGGGCCTCCGGAGAAGCTGGCGGTCGTGCAACGATCCTCGGCCTCCGCGGGGTAGTCGAGCTTTCCGGCGGTGGCCCAGACCGGCACGCCCGGGAGCTGCCAGGAGTCGGTCACTTCGAGCCAGCCGTTGAGGTAGGAGTAGATGCCGTAGCCGTAGCCGTTGTCGTGCAGTGCCCTCATCAGTCCGGCGATGACGTAGCGGTTCTCCATCTTCTGCGCGGCCGTCGAGCCGGGCCAGGGCTGGGCGGGCCGTGGCTCGACATCGATCCACACCACCCCCGGCTTCCAGCCGATCTTCGCCAGCTGGGCGACCGCGACGGCGCCCTCCGCGTAACCCACGTTGCGCAGCTGATCGGCGCGCGACGAGGCCGCCCACGGGCCACGTTCACCATGCTCGCTCAGCTGGGCGTCCGTGGGGAAGGTCGCCATGGCGTACGCCTGGGCGGGGATGGCGTTCGTCTTCGCCCAGCCGACCTGGTCCGCCAGGCAGGGGTTCTCGGTGAAGGCGAGCCCGCGGGTCAGCCCGATGATGACGAACGAGGTGTTCGTCGGCGGCATCGGCTGGCCGTTCGGGCACTGGGGCCACGAGATGTCGTAGCCGCGCTCGGTCGCGGCGATGGCCGGGGTCGGGGCCAACGCACCGACGGTCACAGCGAGGACGAGGGCGAGGAGCCAGGCCGTCGGGCTGGCGGGTCGGCGGGATGACGAAGACTGGCGACGATGGCGAGCCATGGCGCACCTCCAATGGCGCTGCGGGGAAAAGGGGAAGGACAGCCCGGCCAGTATCGCACCCCGGCTCCGGCGCCGACGTCGAAGGCGCGCGCAGGAACCGAGTCGCGCACCGACGGACACGTTCGCTGTTAGGATCGTGGGGACGGTTCGGACGTGCCAAGCGGCCAAGGGAACCCGGTGCGAATCCGGGACTGACGCGCAGCGGTGAGAGGGACGATTCCGGCACACGCCACTGGGCTTCACGCCTGGGAAGGCGCCGGAGAAGAGCGACCTCGAGTCCGAAAACCTATCGGACCGTCCGCTGAGCAGGAGCCTCGCGATCGGGCTCTGGCTGTCGGTTCGTTTCCCCACCATCACGAGGTCCCGATGTTCGCTCTCCTGGAGCAGCACCCGTTGTTGCTGCTCGCCCTCCTCCTCCTGCTCGGCTCGCTCCTCGGGCAGCTGAAGATCGTCGGCGTCCAACTGGGCGCCGCCGCCGTCCTGTTCGTCGCGATCGGCGTGACCGCCTGGGGCACGACGCAGGGCGTGACGCTGGCGATCCCCGAGATCCTCGGCAGCTTCGGCCTGATGGTGTTCACCTACACCGTCGGCATCACGTCCGGCCCCAGCTTCTTCGGCTCTCTGAAACGCGGCTGGCCGGTCATGTTGACCACGGTCGCCGCGCTCGCGATCGCCGCGGTCGCGGCTCTCGCGCTCGGACGCGGGCTCGGCCTGCCTACGCCCGTCATCGCCGGCACCTTCGCCGGCGCCCTCACGAACACGCCCGCGCTCGCCGCGGCGGGTCAGGCCGCCGGCGATACGGAGTTGCCCGCCATCGGCTATTCGATCAGCTACCTGTGGGGCGTCATCGGGATGATGCTCGCGTCCGGCTGGGTGCTGGCCAAGGGCGCCCGTGAGGGCAAGCCCGCCCGCGCGCCGCGTCTGGAGCAGCGCACGATCCGCCTCGACCGCGTCGATCCGGTCACGGTGGCCGAACTGCTGGAGCACCACCCCGACGAGGCGCTGACGATCACCCGCGTCCGGCACGGCGCCAGCGCACCGACCCTGGTGGCCAGCCCCGACGAGGTGCTCGCCACTCACGACCTGATCAGCGTCGTCGCCCCCGCGCCGGTGATGGCGGCCCTGATCAAGGAACTGGGTCACGTCTCGTCGCACGACATCATCGGCGACCGCACCCACCTCGACTCCAACCGGATCACCTTGTCGGTCGCCTCGATGGCGGGCAAGCATCTCGACGAACTGGAGCTCGACACGCGCTTCGGCGCGCACGTGTCTCGGGTCCGGCGCGGCGACCTCGACTTGCTGCCGGGCGAGGACTTCGTGGTGCAGATGGGCGACCGCCTGCGGGTGGTCGCACCGCGCGACCAGATGGCGCCGATCCGCCGCTACCTCGGGGACTCCGAGCGCGGCTTCGCCGACATCAACCCCAGCGGTTTCGCGCTCGGCCTGCTGATCGGCATCGCGATCGGCATGATCCCCATCCCGCTTCCGACAGGCACCTTCGTGCTCGGGACGGCCGCAGGCACCCTGCTCGCCGGCCTGGTGTTCGGACGCCTCGGCCACCTGGGCCCGCTCCCGATCACCATGTCCTCGCCTGCCGCGCATGCGGTGTCGAACCTCGGCATGCTGGTGTTCCTGGCGTTCGCCGGCTCGAAGGCGGGCCTGCTGTTCGCCGAGGCCGTGACCTCCGACCTGGGCTGGCGGATCGCCGTCCTCGGCTTCGTCGTCACCGTGGTCGCCGCCGTCGCCGTCATCGCCCTCGCACGGCTGTTCCACGGCAGCGACTGGGTGCAGTTGTCCGGACAACTCGGCGGCACCCAGACCCAGCCCGCGGTCCTGGCCTACGCGAACACGCGCTCAGGCTTCGACAACAGGGTCGCGCTCGGATACGCGCTGGTGTACCCGGCCGCGATGATCGGCAAGATCCTGCTCTCCCAGTTGTTGGTGATCCTGGGCTGACGCCCACGCGCACGAAAGGAACCGTTGCCTACGAAATTTCGTAGGCAACGGTTCTTTTCGTAGGCGTGGGCCTGGCGCGCCAGCGGGAGTGGCCCGCCGCGACGCGAACCGTCAGCGCGCGTCGAGCATCGTCAGCATCAGGACCGCCGGCTCGTCGGCGCGCACGGCGTGCGGGACGCGGGCGTCCAGGTGCATCAGGCCGCCGAGGGCGAGGGCGTCGCTGCGGCCGTCCGCCGTGATCGTCAGCGCGCCCGACAGCACCTGCAGCAGAACGGGCATGGCCGCCGTGTGCTCGGTGAGCTCCTGGCCGGCGTCGAAGGCGAACACCACGACCCGGACGCCCGCCGCGCGGAAGACCGTCCGGGACACGGTGGCCTCGGGCTGGACCTGCACCAGTTCGGTGAGGTCGGCCAGGGTGGTGAACGGTGCATCCGTCATTCTTGGTTCTCCTTCTCGGTGGGCTCGCCCAGCGGACGCCGGGCGACCAGGGTGACCGCGACGAGCGCGTCGCGGTGAGTGCGGAATGCGCGTCGCATGCCGAGGACGCGCGCGCGGGCCTTGCGGTCGCGCAGCACGTTACCCAGGATCCGCAGGGTCCGGCGCGGGCCTTCGTCGGCCAGCACCCGGCGCGGGTCGAGCAGCGCCATCGGCGCCGTATCGGCGAACACGACCTCGAGCCCGTGCGCCTCGAGCGCCGCCCGCCACTCGCGGAGCGTCAGCGGGCGGGCGTTGACCTTGATCGCTCGCGCCAGGTCGACCCGCACGGCGGTCTTGACGTCGTCGCCCAGGTCGTCCGGACGCAGGCCCAGCTCGTGAATGGCGTAGTGGCCGCCCGGACGCAGCACGCGGCGCGCCTCCCCGATGATGACCGCCTTGCCGCGGTCGGTCTGCATGGTGAGCATCGCCTCGCCGACGACGACGTCCGCACAGGCGTCCGCCAGGCCGGTGTGGGAGGCGTCCCCGTCGACGACGCGGCCGAGAGGCCCGACCGCGCGCCGCACGATCGCCGCCGCCTCCGGATTCTCGTCGACGGCGGTGTAACTGGCCGGGCTGAACGCCAGGATCGCGCGCGCCGTCAGCCCCAGGCCGGGCGCGAGCTCGACCACGTCGCGTCCCTCGATCGGCACCGCGCCGAGCATGCGCTCGGTCAGTTCCCGCCCGCCCGGACGGAGCACCCGCTTGCCCAGACGTGCCAGTACCCAGTGCCCGGCGACGTTCTCGATCGGTCGCTGCGCCATCGGCAGCTCGCTGCTGTGTGCCATGACCACCTTTTTCTCTACATCGATGTGTAGAAAATATCACGACCGGACGCCTCGCGGCTCGGTCCCCATCCCGCGGGCGCCCGGCGCGCCCGCTGGCCAGCATCACGTGGATGTCCCCGCGGAACCCCTCCCGCGGAACCGCCTCCCGCGGACGCCGGGCGCACCCCGGCCGGGCGCTTGGCGCGGCGGGGTCGACGTGGCGCACAATGGGCCATGCCGATTGATGGTGCGCGACCGGATCCGTCCACCACGCCAGGAGCAGGAGCCTTGAACATCTCCTTCGAGTCCGCGCTGGCGGGCGTCCCCCTCGGCCCGTTCATCGGCGGGACGTTCGTCGAGACCGGCGCCACCTTCGAGGTGCGCAATCCGGCCACGGACGCCGTGATCGCCCACGTGGGCGACGCGTCCCCCGACCACGCCCGCCAAGCCATGGACGCCGCATGCGCAGCGGCGTCCGCCTGGGCCGCGACCGAGCCGCGCGAACGCGCCGAGATCCTGCGGCGCGCCTTCGCGCTCATCGTCGAACGCAAGGACGCCTTCGCAACACTGATGACCCTCGAGATGGGCAAGCCACTCGCCGAGGCGTACGGCGAGGTCGCCTACGGCGCCGAGTTCCTGCGCTGGTTCTCCGAGGAGGCCTGCCGGATCGACGGTCGCTGGACGATCGCCCCCAGCGGCGGCAACCGGCTGCTCACCATGAAGCAGCCGGTCGGGCCGGTGTACGCGATCACGCCGTGGAACTTCCCGCTCGCGATGGGCACCCGCAAGATCGGGCCGGCGCTCGCGGCGGGCTGCACGGTGGTGATCAAGCCGGCCTCGCTCACGCCGCTGACGATGCTGACGCTGATGCAGGCGTTCGCGGACGCCGGCGTCCCGGCGGGCGTGGTCAACTGCCTCACTTCCAGCCGCTCGGCCGCCGTGTCGGCGCCGATCTTCGCCGACCCGCGGCTGCGGAAGCTGACCTTCACCGGGTCGACCGAGGTCGGACGCGCCCTGCTCGAGCAGGCGTCCGGCTCGATCCTGCGCACCTCGATGGAGTTGGGCGGCAACGCCCCCTTCGTGGTGCTGGCGGACGCCGACGTGGACGCCGCGGTGACCGGCGCGATGCAGGCGAAGTTCCGCAACAACGGCGAGGCGTGCACGGCCGCCAACCGGTTCTACCTGCACGCGAGCGTCGCCGAGGAGTTCACCGCGAAGTTCGTGGCTGCCGCCCGGACGCTGGTCGTCGGCAACGGCCTCGACGCCGGCACCACCCTGGGACCGCTGGTCGATGCGGCCTCCCTCGACAAGGTGGCCGACCTCGTCGACCGCTCGGTCGCCCGGGGTGCGCGCGTGCTCACCGGCGGCCGCCGCCTCGATGGCCCGGGTCACTTCTACGCGCCTACCGTGCTGGCCGACGTGCCGGCGGACGCCCCGGTGCTCCGCGATGAGATCTTCGGGCCGGTCGCTCCCCTGGTCGTCGTCGATTCGGACGCCGACGCTCTCGCCCGCGCCAACGACACCGAGTTCGGGCTGCTGTCCTACGTGTACTCCCGCGACATCGGCCACGCGTTGCGCGCCGCCGAGGCGTTGGAGAGCGGCATGGTCGCGTTGAACGCGGGGGTCGTCTCCAACCCGGCCGCCCCGTTCGGCGGTGTCAAGGCGTCCGGGCTCGGCCGCGAGGGCGCCCATGAGGGCATCGAGGAGTACCTGGAGACCAAGTACGTCGGCCTCGGCCTCTGACCGGCGAGACGCTCAGTTCGTCGCGCCGAGCAGCCACTCCACGGCCTGGGTGGCGTTCCAGCCGTCGGGGTAGGCCTTCAGCAGCCCCTCGGCGCCCGCCAGATCCTGGCCGAGCGTGAGCGCCGGCTCCTCGGCGTAGGAATCCCTGCGCAGCTGCGGCATGCCGATGTTGGCGAACAACGCGTTGCACAGGCACTTGCGGCCGACGGTGTCGGCGATGTCGCCGCCCTTCTTGACGTACATGTGGACCGGCTCGGACGCGCACCGATAGATGATCGATCCGTCCGGTTTCTCCACCGGCGCCCGGAGGTAGCCGAGATCGCAGATGCGGTTCCGCGCCTCGTAGCGGTCGGGTTCGGCCAGGGTGTCGGGCAGTTCGGCGATCTTGAACGGGAACCCGGTCGGCGACGCCAGCGGGTCGTTGCGCACGACCAGCGTCCCCGCGCGCAGTTCGTCGAGCAGGCGTCCGCGCAGGTCGTCGGTCAGACCCGAGTCGGACGCCAGCGCGAACACCGTGCCGCATTGGACGCCCTCGGCGCCCGCCGCGCGGGCGGCGGCGACCTTGTCGGGGGTGCTCCAGGCGCCGGCGAGCCAGAACGGCATTCCGAGCGCCACCATCTTGGTGATGTCGGCCTCGTCCTTGGCCGAGTAGATCGGCTGGCCCGTCTCGTCGAGCCGCATCGTGCCACGCGGGGGCGCACTGTGGCCGCCGGCGACCGGCCCTTCGACCACGAACCCGTCGGGCCGGATCTCGGGATCCCGCGCGAGGTATCCGCCCAGCACGTGCAAGGAGATGATCGCCAGGAATTCCGGACGCCGCAGCGGTGGCAGTTCGTCGCCGAGGAAGGTGTGCGGGTTCAGCACCGCCGTGTGTGTACGGGACTGGTTGGCCACGGCGATGTCGAGGTGGCCGGCGCGTCCGTGGGCGAAGTCGGTCAGGACCCGGGGCATCTCCTTCGGGATGCCCGCGCCCATCAGGACGTAGTCGACGTCGGCGAGCATGGCACCGAGAACGGCGGAGAGGGTCGCGGTCTGGATCTTCTCCAGGAAGTTGATCCCGACCAGGCCGTCGTGGCCCTCCTTGGCCAGCCACACGTCGACGAAGTTGCCCGCGAGCGACAGTTCGATGGCCGAGCGCCGCGGCGAGATGGTCAGGGTGGGGTGAGGACGGTAGGGCTGGCCCTCGGGGCGTCCGCCTTCGAGGAAGTAGGCGTCGAGGACGCGCTGCGCCATGGCCGGCGACGGGAAGTGGGCGAGGGCGCGGCGGGCGTGCCCGCCCTGGTCGCCGTCCTGCAGCACGCGGGCGAGGACGCCATCGAGCGCGGTGCCCGACACGACACCCAGATGGCCGGCCTTCGCGACCGCCCGGGCGAGCTGCCACGACGACACCGCGACGCCCATGCCCCCCTGGATGATGATCGGATGCTGCTTTGCCATGGTGGTCCTCACGCCGGGATGCCGCTCCGGTGGCAGCGGCAAGAGTTACGCTACCGTAGGTTAGCTCTCGACCGCGCATCCCACGACGCCACGGCGCACACAGCCCCTCCCTCGAGGGACGGCGAGGGCGCTCGCCGGCAGAGGATGGCCGAGCGTCCGCCGCGTGACGTCAGTGCGCGAGACGGGCGAGGTGGGCGTCCATCAGGCGCCTGCTCTCGAGTGTCACACCCGCCCACCGCGGATCGGTGACGCCGGCGTCCACCTGGTCGGCGAAGTCGAGGATCTCGTAGTGGAGGTTGGCCGAGGGCGAGGCGTCCGCGGCCTGGAACAGGGTCTCCGGACGCCCGCCCCGCGGCCGGATCTCGATGAGGGTGGGCTCGGCCAGGTCGTCGATGACCAGCGCCCCGTCCTCGCCGAGGATGACGCTCGGCGCGACCCCCTGAGTGATCTTCGACCACGACAGGTCGACGACGAGGTCGCCGTAGCCGAGCGTCATCGAACCGGCGCCCTCGAAACCGTTGTGCAGCACCGCGCTGGCGCCCGTGGCGGTCGCGGGGGGCCCGAAGAGGTCGATCGCCGGCTCGAGCACGTAGACGCCGATGTCGGCCAGCGCCGAATTGCCGAGCGCGGGATCGAAGGCGTTCGCGATCTCCCCGGCCCGGAACTTGTCGTAGCGCGACGAGTATTGACACTTGGCGAACGTCGCCTGCCGGACGGCGCCCAGCCGCGGCAGGGCGCCGCGGATCAGCTGGTGGGCCGGCGCGTGCAGGTGCCGGGTGGCCTCCATCGCGACGACGCCCTGCCGGGCCGCCGCGTCGAAGATGTCGGCCACCTCTGCGGCCGAGGTGCCCATCACCTTCTCGACGAGCACGTGCCTGCCTGCCGCGATGGCCTGCATCGCCTGAGGGTGGTGCAGCGCGTTGGGGCTGGCGATGTAGACGGCGTCCACCGCGGCGGCCATCGCATCGAGGTCGCCGAACACCGCGCCGATCCCGTGCTTCGCGGCGAACGACTCCCCGCTCGCCCGGGCACGCGAGAGGACGGCCGCCGCCACCGCACGGCCACCGGTGCGCCCGCACGCCTGGACGAACCAGTCGCTGATGAAGTTGGTCCCGATGACGCCGAATCGCAGAGGGCTCATGGTCCAAGCATGGGGCACGCCGGGCCATCCCGCCATCGCTCAGATGTTCTGCAGCCTGCGCAGCACGACGAGGCCCTCGGCGGCGAGATCGGCCTCGATCTCGTCCGTCTTGAGGGTGTTCAGGCCGACGACGAGCGTGCTGCGCTCGCCCTCGCCCCGATAGACCGCCACGTGCTGGATGTTCGCCTGATGCTTGGCCGTGATCGCACCCAACCGGGACAACACGCCCGGGGCGTCCGTGACGTCCACCGTCAGCCGGGTGCCCCGGTCGCGGAACCCCAGGAGCTCGATGAACGCGTCCAGGATCGCGCTCTCGGTGACCACGCCCACCAACTCGTCGCCGTCGACCACCGGCAGCATCTCGACCTTGTGGTCGCGCATCAGCACGGCCGCTTCCTCCAGCAGCGCGTCGGGGGAGATCGTCAGCGGGTTGCGGCTCATCACCTTCGCGACCTTGAGCTTGGCCAGCAGGTAGTTGACCTCGCCGGCCGAGAAGGTCGTCGCCCGCGACGGACCGGCGGCGGCGATGTCGCTCGGCGCCAGGACGCCGACGACGCGACCGTCGCTGACCACCGGCAGGTGACGGACACGCTTGGCCTCCATCAACTCGATCGCTTCGGGCAAGGTCGTCTCGGGCGTCACCGTGAACGGGTGCGCCGTCATCCGCGTCTTTACGAACATGCGACTAGCCTCCCAGGTAGGCGCGCTTGATGTCTTCGGTCTGCGCGAGCTCGTCGGCCGACCCCGAGGTGACGATCACGCCCGTCTCCATCACGTAGGCCCGATCGGCCACCTGCAGCGCCATGTTGGCGTTCTGTTCCACCAGCAGGATCGTCGTCCCGGTGGCGTTGATGCTCTTGACGATGTCGAAGATCTCCTGCACCAGCAGCGGAGCCAACCCCATCGACGGCTCGTCGAGGAGCAGCAGCTTCGGCCGCGCCATCAGCGCCCGCCCCATCGCCAGCATCTGCTGCTCGCCGCCCGACAGCGTGCCCGCCATCTGCTTGCGGCGATCGGCCAACACCGGGAACCGCGAGTAGACGGTGTCGAGGTCGGCCGCGAGATTGCCGCGGTCCTTGCGCAGGAACGCGCCCAGCTCGAGGTTCTCCAGCACGCTCATCTGGGCGAACACGCGGCGTCCCTCGGGGACGTGCGACATGCCCAGGTTGACCCGCTGCTGCGCCGACACCTTGGTGACGTCCCTGCCCTCCAGCACGACCGAGCCGGTGGTCGGCGCTTTCAGTCCGGACGCCGTACGCAGCGTGGTCGTCTTACCGGCGCCGTTGGCGCCGATCAGCGTGACGATCTCGCCGGCCTCGACCCGCAGTGAGATGCCCTTGATGGCGTGGATACCGCCGAAATGGACGTGGAGGTCCACAATCTCGAACATCGCTACACCTCCTCGCCCAAGTAGGCCTCGATCACCCGTGGATTCGAACGGACCTCGCCGGGGCTGCCCGCGGCGATCACCTCGCCGTGGTCGAGGACGTAGATCCGCTCGCAGATCTTCATCACCAGACTCATGTCGTGCTCGATCAGCAGGATCGTCAACCCGAACTCGGTGCGCAGCCGGGCGATCAGCCCGGTCAGCTCGGCCGTCTCGGCGGGATTCATGCCGGCGGCCGGCTCGTCCAGCAGCAGCAGGGTGGGTTTGGTCGCCAGTGCGCGGGCGATCTCGAGGTGCCGCTGATCGCCGTAGGGCAGGTTCCGCGCCTGCTCGCCGGCGACGTCCGCCAACCCCATCAGCGTCAGCAGCTCCATGCTCTCCTCGTGGACCAGCGCCTCGGTGCCGGCGAACGGCGGCAGCCTGAAGAAGGACGCCGCCAGCGAGTACCGGTAGTTCTGCTGCAGCGCGATCTCGACGTTCTCCAGGACCGTCAGGTCCTTGAACAGCCGGATGTTCTGGAAGGTCCGGCCGATCCCGGCCCGGCACACCACGTCCGGCTTCTTGCCGCCCAGCGACAGCTCCCGGCCCTCCCGGGCGAACGTGATCGTGCCGGCCGACGGCGGATAGACGCCGGTGAGCAGGTTGAACACGGTGGTCTTGCCCGCGCCGTTGGGGCCGATCAGCCCCACCAGTTCGCCCTCGGCGAGCCGCAGGCCGACGTTCGAGACGGCCGCCAGCCCACCGAAGTTACGGGTCAGTCTGTCCACGCTCAGGATGTCACTCATGGGTGGCCTCCGCGTCCGCCGGGTCTACGGGTTTGCGTCTGAACAGCTTGCCGAAGACCTGCAGCGACACCTCCCGCGAGCCCATCAGGCCCTGCGGACGGAACACCATGATGACGACGAGCAGCAGGGCGTACAGGATCATCCGCACCGCGGTGAACTGCTGCAGCACCGTGGAGATGACGGCCAGCACGGCGGCGGCGATGACCGAGCCCGAGAGGCTGCCGAGGCCGCCCAGCACCACGATCACCAGGATGTCGATCGACTTCAGGAAGCCGAACGTGTCGGGCTTGATGAAGTAGAAATAGGAGGCGTACATGCCGCCCGCCAGTCCGCCGAAGAAGGCGCCGACGGTGAAGGACAGCACCTTGGCCCGGGTGGCGTCCACGCCGATCGACTCGGCGGCGATCTCGTCCTCGCGGACGGCGATCGCGTTCCGGCCGTGGCTGGAGCGCAGGAAGTTGCGGATCAGGATCACCGAGCCGACCGTGAGGATGAAGAACCAGTTCCAGTCCATCATCTGCGGGATGCCGGCCAGGCCCGCGGCGCCGTTGGTGAACTCGAGGTTGTTCAGGACGATCCGGATGATCTCGGCCAGGCCGAGGGTCGCGATCGCCAGGTAGTCGCCGCGCAGCCGGAGCGTGGGCAGGCCGATCAGGAAGCCGACCAGCGCGGAGAGCAGCCCGCCCGCCAGCAGGCCGACGAGGAGGCCGGGCACCGTCGGGACGGCCACGGTGATCAGGCCTGTGGTGTAGGCGCCGATCGCCATGAAGCCGGCGTGACCGAGCGAGAACTGCCCGGTGAATCCGGTGATCAGGTTGAGGCTCACCGCCAGCACGATGTTGATGCACAGCGTCGCGATGGTGGCCATCAGATAGTCGTCGATCAGCCCCAGGTTGAGGCCGGCGAGCACGACGGCGTACAGCACGAGCAGCGGGACGCCGCGCGTCAGGAGGATCTTGACCGTCGGGTTGGCCATCACACCTTCTCCCGGACGTTCTTGCCGAGCAGCCCGGCGGGCCGGAAGATCAGGACCAGGATCAGGATGCCGAAGACCACCGCGTCCTTGTACAGCGAGCTGAAGTAGCCGCTGACCAGCGTCTCGGAGGCGCCGATGAAGTAGCCGCCGATCAGGGCGCCCGGGATGATCCCGATGCCGCCGAAGACCGCCGCCACGAACGCCTTCAGGCCGGGCAGGACGCCCATCAGCGGGTTGATCGAGTTGTAGTAGACGCCCACGAGGACGCCCGCCGCCCCCGCCAGCGCGGAGCCGAGCATGAAGGTGAAGGAGATCGTGTTGTCGACGTTGATGCCCATCAGGCGGGCGGCGTCGGCGTCCATCGACACGGCGCGCATCGCCTTGCCCAGCCGGGTGCGGTGGACGATGAACTGCAGCGCGACCATCAGCAGCACCGAGGTGCCGATGATCAGCAGCGACTGCGCCGAGATGACCACTCCGCCGACGTGGAAGGACGCCGTCAGGTAGTCGGGCAGCGGCGGATAGGTGCGCACGTCCGCGCCGACCAGGGCCATCATCGTGTACTGGATCAGCAGCGACACGCCGATCGCGGTGATGAGGGCGGCGATGCGTGTCGAGTTGCGCAGCGGTTTGTAGGCGACGCGTTCGATCACCACTCCGAGCGCGCTGCAGACGGCCATGGCGATCAGCAGCGACTCGAAGAAGCCCAGTCGCAGGAAGGTCATGCAGGCGTAGCCCACGTAGGCACCGACCATGTAGACCTCGCCGTGGGCGAAGTTGATCAGCTGGATGATGCCGTAGACCATGGTGTACCCGAGCGCGATCAGGGCGTAGATGCTGCCCAGGCTCAGGCCGTTGATCAGCTGTTGCGCGAGTTGATCCACCGGGCTCCCTTCCACAACGTGACGTGGGAGGCGGACGAACCGCCTCCCACGTCACTGACGAATAAGGTCAGGCCTTCTCGGTGACGGCGATCTTGCCGTCCTTGTAGCCGATGAAGACGATGGACTTGACCGGGTTGTGCGTGGCCGGGTCAACCGTGAAGGTTCCGGTCACCCCCGCGAAGTCCTGGGTGAGGGCCATGGCGTCCTTCACCGCCGCACCGGTCGGCTCGCTGGCGCGGCCCACGGCGTCCGCCACGAACTTCAGGGTGTCGTAGCCGAGGGCGTTGAAGGCGTTCGGGTCGGAACCGTTGGCCTTCTTGAAGGCCGCGATGAAGTCGACCACCTTCGGGTCGGTGTCCTCGGAGCTGTAGTGGTTGGTGAAGTAGACGTCGGTCAGGCCGGCGCCGGCCGCCTCGGCCAGCTTCGGGCTGTCGTAGCCGTCGCCGCCCAGGATCGGGGCGGTGATGCCCAGTTCACGGGCCTGCTTGATCGCCGGTCCGGCCTCTTCGTAGTAGCCGGGCAGGTAGATCACGTCGAAGCTCTGGCCCTTGATCTTGGTCAGGATCGAGTTGAAGTTGCGCTCGCCCTTGGCGTACGCCTCTTCGGCGACGACGGTGCCGCCGTTGGCCTTGAACTGCGTGTCGAAGCTCGCCGCGAGACCCTTGCTGTAGTCGTTGGAGTTGTCCTTGATGATCACCGCGGTGGTGGCGCCCAGCTTCTGCGAGGAGTAGTTGGCCGCGGACGTCCCCTGGAAGGAGTCGTTGAAGCAGGTGCGGAACACGTACTCGTTGAGCTTGCCGTTGGTGACGGTGAGGTCATCGGCGGTCGCCGAGCCCGACACGACCGGGACCTGGTTCTTCTCCGCGACCTGGATCTGCGCCTTCATGCCGCCGGAGGTGGCGGGGCCGATCACGGTCACCACCTTGTCCTGCGCCATCAGCTTGGTGGCCAAGGTCGTCGCCTCGGCGGTGTCGGACTTGGTGTCGTAGGAGATCAGCTCGATCTGCTTGCCGTTGACCCCGCCCGCGGCGTTGATCTCTTCGGCGGCGAGCTTGATGCCCGCGACCGACGCCTGCCCGTAGCTGGCCACGTCGCCGGAGAGCTCGTAGTTCAGGCCGATTTTGATGGTGTCGCCCGTTGCCCCGCCCTCGGGTGCATTGGTCACCGGCTTGGCCGAGCAGCCTGCCAGCACCGACAGGCCCAGGGCCCCGGCGGCGAGCAGGATCGCCGTTCGCTTCATGTTCTTCCTCTGGTAGAACCGCTGTGATCCGCACTCCGGGGCGTGCGAGTGAGTGACGAATCCCCCGGAGGTACGCGCGGATTGTATCCACTGGGCGCCGGCCCCCACAGTCGTACTGCACGCGCACGGACGCCGGGTTGCTCATCGCCGGGCTCCCGCGTCCCCGTCGAGACGGGCACCCACGTGCGCGTGGGCCATTCCCGTCGTGGGTTTCACCGGCATAAGGTCGTCACCATGACGTCCGCAGGCGAGGCACCCCCCGGCCACGACACAGTCACCCAGGCGGACACGCCACCGCCGAAGCGCGAGCGGTTCTACGCACTGGACGCGCTGCGCGGCCTCGCGATCGCGTTGATGATCTTCGTCAACCTGGCCGGGAACTGGTCGTTGCCGCCGACGTTCGCGCACTCGGACTGGGTCGGCGTCACGCTCGCCGACACCGTGTTTCCCGGGTTCCTGGTGGCGATGGGCACCGCCATGCCGTACGGCACCCGCACCGGGTGGCGGCGCGCGGTGGGCCGGGCGTCCATGCTGATCCTCGTCGGTTCCGCGCTGGTGTCCTTCCGGTATGAGTTGCCGTTCGGGCTCACGGTCGGCGTCCTGCAGCTCATCGGCGTCACCTATTTGCTCACCTGGTTGGTGATGCGCCTGCCGCGGGTCGCGCAGACGCCCGTGGTGGTGGCCGTCCTGGTCGGGGTCACCGCGGCCTACCTGTGGTTCCCGGTGCCGGGCGTGGGTGCGGGGTCCTTCGAGCCGTCCGACAATCTGGGCGACTGGTTCGACGCGTGGTGGGTCCCCGAATCCCCACCGGAGGGCCCGCACGCCTGGCTGCCGGCGATGCTCTCGGTCTACCTGGGCGTCCTGGCGGGGCGGATCTCGCGCGAGCACGCCGGACGCCCCCGCCTGATCCGGCTGGCCGCACTGGGCGGCGGATCGCTGCTGCTCGGCCTGGTGCTGTCGCCGGTGGTGCCCGTGATCAAGCACTTGTGGACGCCGACCTTCGCCCTGGTGACGGGCGGCATCGCGATCCTGGCGCTCGTCCTGCTGGCGCTGTGCATCCCCGCGGGATCGCGGGGCGGAGCGTTCCGGCCCCTGGTGGTGCTGGGCGGGCACGCACTCGTCGCGTACGCGTTCTCCGAGACGATCCTCGCCCGCGTCCGGGACGACTGGCTGTGGCCCACGTGGGAGCCGATCGTCACCGAGCGCTGGGGCGAACTCACCGCCGGCGTGGTGTTCCCGCTCGCCGCGGTGCTGACCTGCCTGCTGCTGGCGTGGGTCATGGAGCGCCTGGACATCCACATCCGCCTCTGAGCTGGCAACCTGCCGAACGATCGCGTCCCGGCGGCGTGCCGGTCGGGCGATCGGCTGCGGCCTCATCCGAGGTAGGTCCAGACGTATCAGGATCGGGGGCTACGACTCCTTTGGGGCGTGGGCATCATCGCCCGGAAAGGAATCGGCAGCCATGTCTTCACCCAAGAATCCGTTCCCCAAGGCCGCCCGTGACGCGCTGCGCGGGGGCGCACGCGTCCACGGCGAAAACAGCCTCAACACCTTCGCCGACGCCGGCTCACTCACGCACTGCCACGCGGACGCCGACGGTTTCGGCAGCTACCTCAACCAGTTCAACCCGGGCAATTTCCGGTTCAAGGACGCGGGCGCCCAGTACTGGCAGTACACCGAGCCGTACGACCACTGGCAGGACACCTACGGCGCCGATGCCGTGAAGGTGTTCTGGCACACCGGTCACGGCACCATGGACAACAACGGCACGTTCTTCGCGCCGCTCGGTTCCGCGTGGGGCGGCAAGACCTGGGTCAACTCGACCGAGATGACGCTCGCGAACCAGACGCTCCGCTACGCCTTCTGGTCGACCTGCCTATCGCTGCGCGTCCACGCGGGGCACTCCCCCTGGCGGACGTGGGCGGCACGCTCCCGCGGGCTGCGGATGGTCTTCGGCTGGGAGACCGTGAGCTGGGACCGGCCGGACTACGGCAAGAACTTCTGGCGGCACTGGAACAGCAGCCGGAAGCTGTCGACCGCCTGGCTTCAGTCCGGCTGGGACGGCGGCAGGGACCAGGCGCCCAGCGTGG
This sequence comes from Propionibacteriaceae bacterium, assembly GCA_032229785.1. Lineage (GTDB taxonomy): Bacteria > Actinomycetota > Actinomycetes > Propionibacteriales > Propionibacteriaceae > Propioniciclava. The sequence continues at coordinate 13,643 of JAVTWJ010000048.1, read as the reverse complement.
CGGCCATGGGCGCCAGCGCCGACGAGGCGAAGGACCGCGTCTTCAACGAGGGCCAGCTCTTCTGGGAGGCCGTGTCGGCCAACTGGATGTGGTGGGTCTTCTGGGACGCCGCACGCAGCGTCGACACGCCGGTCGCGACATCGCTCGACGCCCCGCCCGCCGAGGCGTACCTGCTCGAACTGGGCTCGCTCGGCGCGAGGCGCAAGGCGTTGGCGTCCGTCGGCGACGTCACCGTCGTGGACGAGGGCCTCACCCAGATCCAGCTCGCGGTGCCGGCCGCGGCCGCAGAGACGACCGCCTCGCCGTTGGCGCAGTCGCGCATCGTGGACGCCGCGGACGGGGTCGTCTCGGCGCTCGATCTGTCCGACATCGAGCTGGTGGCCTCGACGACCCGCGTGCTGCGCACGGCGGGGGCGTCCGCCGACGAGCGCGCCGACGACGCGGTGGCCGGCTACGCGGTCGAGTACCGCCAGGTCGTCGACGGGGTTCCCGTGATCACTCCCGAGGGCGGCTACCTCCGCGTCCATCTGGACGCCGGCGGCAACCCGACCGACGCCACGCTCACCGCGCGGCCCGTGCGGGAGCGGCTGAGGCGACCCGTGCGCACCATCCCCGCTCCGGACGGCGGCGCACCGCTCGGGACGGCCCTGGACGACCAGCTCGGCGCCCGTCTGGCTCCGCTCACGTCGGACGCCGTGTCGGCGGCGCCGATCCCGGGCAGCCGGGAGATCGGCTACGTCATCGACGGCTCCCAGGCCTACCTGGGCGCCACGCAGGGCAGCCTGGTCGACTTCGGCCAGGGCTTGTTCAAGAAGGTGCGGGTCACCGTGCCGCTGAATCAATGACGTCGCGTCAGCGAAGGAGACGACGATGAATGCCAAACCAGCGATCGCCCCTGAGGATCGCCTGCTCAACCTGGTGCCCTCGACGGGCACCGAGTCCGACTGGACCATCGCGGACGCCGCCGATGCCGGCCTGCTCGCCGCGGCCCCACCGCCGCGCCAGGTGGACCGGCGGGCGTCCTGGTGGACCGTCGGCGATCAGGGCAAGACCGGCTCATGCGTCGGCTGGGCCGCCGCCTGGGGCGTCGGGTGGGGGATGATGCGCGCGGCCGGCCGCATCGCCACCACGGACCGGCTGTCCCCGCGCTACCTGTGGATGGCCTCGAAGGAGACCGACGAGTTCAGCCAGCGCCCGACCTCGTTCGCCGAGGCGGACGGGACGTCCCTGAAGGCGGCCTGCGACATCGCCCGCCGCTACGGTTTCGCGCTCGAGGCGGACGTGCCGTTCGCGATCCGCACCACGATGTACCTCGGTTCGGTGAATGCGCTGTACGCGGCGAACGCCCAGCGCAAGATCGCGTCCTACATCAACCTGCGCAAGGATCCCGGTGCATGGCGGATGTGGCTGTGGGAGCAGGGCCCGATCATGGCGGGCCTGTCGGTCGACCGGTACTGGATGCAGTGCGGCGCCGACGGCGTGCTGGACGCCTACGACCCCGCGACCGTGTACGGCGGGCACGCCGTCTGCATCTGCGGCTATCGCGAGGACGGCACGTTCATCGTCCGTAACAGCTGGGGCACGGGCTGGGGTGACAAGGGCTACGCCTACGTGACGCCGGCCTACCTTCAGGCGGCCTTCTTCGACGAGAGCTACGGGATGACCGTCTGAGCGCCGCGGCGTCCGGATCGGCGGACGCTCCCGGTGTGCAGGCTGGGCGTGCATTTCGTACCCCTGCCTGAGGGTATGAAATGCACGCCCGAACCGCACGCTCTTCGGGAATGTCGTCCGCGGCGCCCACCAAGCCGCGCGGCTGCCTCTCGGACGCGATGTGCGGTCGGTAGGGTATCGGCCATGAGGGGACTCAGGTGACCGAAGTTCGGTCGGCTCGCCGAGCGTTGATCGAGTCCGCCGTAGCCGATGCTCGCGCCGGACGACCGCGGCTGCTCCGCATCGAAGGCGCTTCCGGCATGGGCAAGACGACCCACCTCCGTGCCGCGCTCGAGGTCGCCGACGGGTTTCGGGTGATCGAGTCGGGCTGCGACGAAGTGGCCTTCCGTCCGGCGTACGGACTGCTCGAACGGCTGGGCGTCCCGCGTACCGTCACCGACCAGGGCGACCCTCATGCTCCCGCGGTGGCGGCTCAATCCTTGCGGCGCATGATCGACGACATGCTCGACGACCGCCCGTTGGCGATAGCGGTGGACGACGCGCAATGGGCCGACCCCGAGTCGCTGGAAGCGATCCGCTTCGTGCTCGAGCGGGTGGCGGGCGACCGTCTACTCGTGATCCTCACCGCCCGGCCGCATCCAGCCGGCGATCAGGCGCCGTGGCCACGGCGCGGCGACCCTTCGAGCGCCACCTCGCTGCTCACCCTCGACGGCATCGACCGGCGGGAGGCGGACGCGATCGTGCACAGGGTGGCACCCGGCGTCCGGTGGCCCGACGACCTGGTCGAACGCTTGTGGCGGCACACCGAGCGCAACCCGATGCATCTGGCGTCGCTCGTCGCCCAGTACGACCCCGAGCAGCTGACGTCGTTGGCCGAGCTTCCGGCGCCGCGCGAGGTGGCCCGCGATCTTGACCGTCGGCTCTCCGCGATGGACGCCGATGCCGCACGCCTGCTCCGCGCCGCCGCGGTGGCGGGGGCGTCCTGGGTCGACCGATTCGACGTCGCCGCCATCGCCCAGATCGACGATCCGACCTCCGCCCTCGCACTGCTGCAGGACAGCGGCCTGGTGGTGACACGCTCGCCCGCGCCGCTGGCTGAGATTCGCATCGTCCACGCGCTCGTGCGGGCCGCCGTCTATCAGTCGACGCCGCCGGCCGAACGACGCGACATGCACCGGCGCGCGTCCGAGGCGGGGCTCTCGGCCATGCAGCGCCTCGAACATGCGGTGGCCGCCGCCGAACGCCACGACGACGCCCTCGCGGGCCAACTCGAGGACGCGGCCTTGGTCGCCCACCAGCAGGGGGATCATCGCCGCGAATCCCAGCTGTGGCAGTGGGCGTCGCACCTGACGGCGTCCGCGGCCGAGCGCGAGCGGCGCTGGCTGGAGGCGCAGCTGGCCACCGTGCTCGCCCGCGACACCCGCACGGCGCGGGCACGCCTCGACGAGCACGGCGACGTCGGTGACGTGCCGCGTCGTGACGTGCTCATGGCGTGGCTCCTGATCGTGGAAAACCGGTTCGCCGAGGCCCGGCACTCCCTGGAGGCCGTCACGCCCAGCGCGCTCGCCCAGGCAGACCTCGTGGTTCGGGTCCGATGGCGCACGCTGATGGCCTGGACGATGCTCGCATCGGGGTACCCCGTCGAGCCCATCCGAGCCCTCCTCGCCGACCTGCCCGACATCGCCGAACTCGACCGCGCGCTGCATGCGTACTACCGGCGGGCCGCCGGCGAGGTCGCGCTGCGCTCGATGGACGCCGAGCACTGGCGGCACGACCTGACCGCCATCCCGGCCGATGCGCGCCGGACGCCCATGGCCGACACCGACAAGCTCGTGTGGCGGGGTTCGGTGTATGCGGTGTCAGGGTTCGTCACCGAGGCCCGTCGCGATCTCGCCGAGACCATCTCGCGCATCCGGGCGGGCAGGGTCGGCGGCGCCAACGGCGTCCCCCATGCCCTGCACGCCTTGGCGTTGTGGCTCGACGGCGAGTTCGAGCGCGCGCACTCCGAGCTCGAGGCCGCCACCGGCCTTTCCCCCGAAGCCCTCCACCCTCTGGTGCAGGCCGCGCTGCCATTGGTGCCTGCAGTGCGAGGCGACACCGACCGGGCGGACACGCTGCTCGGCGAGACAGAAGCGGTCCTGATCGACCTGCCCTGGAAGGTGCCCGTCTCCGTTCACGTCCTCGCGACGATCGCTCGACTCCACGCCGGTCCGGATGACGCCGCGCGCGCGGCGTGCCTACCGCGTCTTCGCGCCCGGTTCGGACCCGAGGTGGCCTCGCCGCACCACACCGGACAGCCGCTCGGCCAACTGCACCTCGGCCTGGCGCACCTGTGGGCGGGCGAACTCGACGACGTGGAGCCGCACCTCGTCACCATCGAGAACGACCTGATCGTCCCGGCCTGGTCGCGATGGTCTCGTCCCTGGCTGTCAGGGCTGCGCAGCGAGCGGGCCGGCCGGCTCGAGGAGGCACGCCGGTTCCTGGACGTCGCCGTCGCCGCGTTCACCAGCGATTTGCCGCTCTACCGCGCGCACGTGTACGCCGATCTTGCCCGCGTGTCCGCACTGACAAAAGACCCGGACGCCGCAACGGGCTTCGCCGACCGGTCGAGGCGGCTGTACGCCGCTCTGGGTGCCACCGCGTACCTGGCCGGTGCGCCCGAGGCCGCACCGGCGTCCGACACCGACCCGCTGAGCGCGCTCAGCGACCGCGAGCGCGAGGTCGCCGGCCTCCTGCTGTCAGGATTCAGCTACGCCCAGATCGCCGAGGAACTCTACGTGACCCGCAGCACGGTGGGGTTCCACGTCGGCAGGATCTACGCCAAGACCGGCGTCGAATCGCGCCCCGAGCTTGTGCGGCACGTCCGCACCGCGCGTCCCGCCGGACGCTGACCCCCTGGCGAGAACTGTACGCAACGTACAGTCGTCGCCCCTCGCAGGCACGCGATGCTCGATACCTCAACTCGTGGCCGTGCAGCGACGAGGTATCGAAAGGAGCAGGACATGAACAACGCTGGGGGAACCCGCCGGTGGATCAAGCTGGCCGCGGCGGGCATGCTGGTCGCGACCGGGCTGCTGGCCGCGCCGGCCACCACGGCCCACGCCATCCCCGTCAGTTTCGGTCAGGTCAACTCGGCGGTGATCGGTGAGGCCCGCGGCAACGTCGGCGCCGGCCAGGTCGCCATCGGCAGTGCCGACGCCGCGAGCCTCGCTTCCCAGCAGGCAGCCATGGAGGCCGCTCGCGCCAAGGTTGAAGCCCAGAGTGCGCTCCTTGCCGCTCAGGCGAGGGCCAATGGCAACATCCAAGCGGCGGCCGCCTCCGTGGTCCCCGCCGCTATCACCGCCTCCGCCGCACGCGGAGCCGTCGTCCGCTGATCGCGCATTCGACGCCCACTCGGGCGACAGGGCACTCGTTCTCGGACATCGAAAGGAGCAGGACATGAACAACTTCGGAGGTATCAGCCGGCGGATCAAGCTGGCGACGGCAGGCGTCCTCGTCGCAGCCGGGCTGCTGGCCGCGCCGGCCACCGCGGCTCACGCCGTCAACATCGGTGTGCTCTTCGGGAATCCCGGCGACATCTTCAATGGCCCCGGACGCAGCTGCGGCAACCAGAACGCCCCGGGCGTCTACCTCTACTCCGACAACACGTACCGGGGCAAGTGCGGGTACTGGGAGTTCGGCCGCGTCTTCTACAACGAGGACAGCATCAGGGCCAACGTCGGCAACGACAAGGCGTCATCGATGCGCATCGTCGGGGCCCCCGCGGGCGTGTTCGTCAAGCTGTACAAGCACAACAGCTGGAGCACCCCGGTCAATACGCTCTTCTTCGGCGACGTGCCCGACTTCAAGGCCTACAAGTTCGACGACGGGTCGTCGCTCAACGACAGCGTCTCGAGTCTGTACATCTCCGGCTGAACGACGGCCTCAGCCCGCGAAGGGCTCGGATCCAGCGATCCGAGCCCTTCGTGGCCGACTGCGGCGTTCGTGCGGTCTGAGTCGATCAGGCGGGCGCAGGTGACACCACGAGGGCGGTCGCGATCGCGGCGACGCCCTCGCCTCGGCCCGTGAGACCGAGCCCGTCGGTGGTGGTGGCCGACACGCTCACGGGGGCGCCCAGGGCGTCCGACATGACCGCCTCGGCGTCGGCGCGGCGGGTGGCCATGTGCGGGCGGTTGCCGATCACCTGCACGGCAACGTGCTCGATCGCGAACCCGGCCGCACGCACGCGTTGTGCCGTCTCGACCAGGAAGGCAACCCCCGAGGCGCCCGCCCACGCGGGCTCGGAGGTACCGAAGTTCGACCCGAGGTCGCCGAGCCCGGACGCCGACAGAAGCGCGTCGCACACCGCGTGAGCGGCGACGTCGCCGTCGGAATGCCCCGAGAGGCCCGCGGGCTCGTCCGGGAAGAACAGGCCGGCGCAGTGCATGGGGACGCCCACCACCAAGGCGTGCACGTCGGTGCCGATCCCGACCCTCATCGCGCACGTTCCGGATTCTCACCGGCGGCCAAGGCTTCGGCGACGAGCAGATCGAACGGGTCGGTCACCTTGAACGAACGTCGCGACCCCTCGACGAGCGCCACGACCCCGCCCAGGTATTCGGCGGCGGCCGCGTCGTCGGTGACGATCGTGCCGGTGGCGGCGAGCGCGGCGTGCGCCTCGACCAGGACGTCCCGACGGAAGCCCTGCGGCGTCTGGACGGCCCGCAGCCGCGACCGGTCGACGACGGACGACCCGGCTTCGTGCACCTCGCGGATCGTGTCCGACACCCCGATCGCCGGAACGACCACGTCGGCCCCCTCCTGGACGGCCTCGATCACGCGCGCGACGACCGCGGCGGGCACGAAGGCGCGCGCCGCATCGTGGACGAGGACGATCTGCGCGGACGCCTCACCGGCGCCGGCGTCCGGCAGCGCCGCCAACCCCTGGGCCACCGAATGCTGCCGCTCCGCCCCGCCCTCAGCCAGGACGACCGGGATCGGCGCCTCGGCCAGCACCGCCTCGAAGTCCGCCCGCTCACGGGCGGGCACCACGACCACGACCTCGGTGACACCACCGGCGGCCAACTGCGCCACGGCCCTTACCACCAACGGGACGCCCGCGACGTGGACGAGCGCCTTGGGCACGGCCGCGCCGAGCCGAGAACCGGAACCGGCCGCCACCACGATGGCGGCGACCGGTGGAAGATCGAACGGGGAACTCATCGCCAGCTAGGAGGCCAGCACCTCGTCGAGCATGATCTCGGCGCGGTCGTCGGAGACCTTCTCGGCGAGCGCCAACTCGGAGACCAAGATCTGTCGGGCTTTCGCCAGCATGCGCTTCTCGCCCGCGGACAGGCCTCGCTCACGCTCGCGGCGCCACAGGTCGCGCACGACCTCGGCCACCTTCATCACGTTGCCCGAGTGCAGCTTCTCGAGGTTCGCCTTGTATCGGCGGGACCAGTTGGTCGGCTCCTCGGCATGCGGCGAGCGCAGCACGTTGAAGACGCGCTCGAGGCCGTCGGCATCGACGACGTCACGCACGCCCACGAGGTCGAGGTTGCACGCGGGGACTCGCACCACCAGGTCTGTTTGACCGACGATGCGCAAGACCAGGTAGAGCCGCTCCTCACCTTTGATCGTCCGGGTTTCGATGTCTTCGATGACGGCCGCACCATGATTCGGGTAGACAACCGTTTCGCCGACTGCAAAAGTCATATCGTTGACCCCTTTCCCAGCGGCCATCATACCACGCACCATGGACGCCCTCCTGGCGTCCCCCCTTGCCAGCCCGACCTCCGGGGTCTTGACACGCATCGAGATGTGTGCAGCCTCGCCGCGCGCGGCGAACAGTGACCTGAGCGAGACCCGCACGGCTAACGCTCCGACGCGCGGGTTCGTTATTGTGTGCGGAAGTGAGACTTTCGATCGAGGAGGCCCCTGCCATGGATTCCAGCACCCGCCGCCGTCGCCGGGTCGCGCGGGCACTGATCGCCAGTGTGGGCGCGGCACTGCTGCTGGCCGGCTGCGGTTTCGGGGCTCAGACCCTTCAGCCCTACACGCCGGCACACGGTGTGAACATCGACGTCGCCGCAGGCGAGAACAACCGCCAGCTCAAGGTGCGCAACCTCCTGGTCGTCGCCGACGACAACGGCGACGGCATCGTTTCGGCGTCCCTCGTGTCGCCCGTCGCCGACAGCCTCGTCACCGTCACCGGGACGCCGCTGAAGCCCGACGGTTCCCGCGGCAGCGCGCTCACGGTGACCAAGACCGCCGAGATCACCCTCAAGCCCGACCAGATCTCGGTGCTGACGACCCCCGAGCCCGCCGTGCGCGTGTCCAGCCCCGACCTGCGCCCGGGTCTGACGGCCGAGATCACTCTCACGTTCGCCTCCGGCCGCACCGCCCAGGGCGTCGCCCCCGTCATGACCTACGAGGACGCGATCTACGCGACCATGTCGCCCTCACCGTCGGCCACGGCGGGGTCCGCCGAGACGACGGCCGGGGCAGGCGCGACCGCCGCGGCCGCCAGCGCGACCCCGACGGCGACCCCGTAGCCGAGCCGATGCCGGACGCCCGGGGCGTCCGGCATCGAACGCGTCGCGGGAGCCGGGCCGTCAACCCTCAAACTTGTAACCCAGTCCGCGCACGGTGACCAGCCACCGCGGATTCGCCGGGTCGGTCTCGATCTTGCCGCGCAGCCGCTTCACGTGGACGTCGAGGGTCTTGGTGTCCCCCACATAGTCGGCCCCCCAGACCCGGTCGATGAGCTGGCCACGGGTGAGCACCCGTCCGGCGTTGCGCAGCAGCATCTCCAGCAACTCGAACTCCTTGAGCGCCAGCTTGACGCGCACCCCCTCGACCCACACCTCGTGGCGCTCGACGTCCATGCGGACGCCCGCCGCCTGCAGCACGCCGGGGAGCAACTCGGCGTCCGCGCCGCGACGGAGCACCGCCCGGATGCGCGCCACCAGCTCGCGGTGGCTGAACGGCTTGGTGACGTAGTCGTCGGCGCCGAGCTCCAGCCCCACGACTTTGTCGATCTCGGTGTCCCGGGCGGTGACCATGATGATCGGCACCGTGCTGACCTGGCGCAGCCGCCTGCACACCTCGGTGCCCGACAGGCCGGGCATCATCAAGTCGAGCAACACGATGTCGGCGCCGTGGCGTTCGAACTGGGCGAGTCCCTGCGTGCCGTCCGCCGCCAGAATCACCTCGAACCCCTCACGCGTCAGCATGAAGCTCAACGCGTCACGGTAGCTGCCCTCGTCCTCGACGATGAGCACCACACTCATTCCCCTCCCCCGCTCTCCGCCGCCACCGGCACATCGATGGTGAAGGTCGATCCCGCACCAGGTTTGCTCCAGACGGTCACGCTGCCGCCGTGCGCCTCGACGATCTCGCGGACGATGGACAGGCCCAGGCCCGTTCCACCGGTCCGTCGGCTGCGTGCGTAGTCGACGCGGTAGAACCGCTCGAAGACCCGCTCCTGGTCCTCCCGCGCGATGCCGATCCCGTTGTCGGTGACGGCGATCGCCACGCGATCGCCGTCCTGGCTGGTCGCTCGGCGCACCGACACGACCACCCGGGCGCCGGCGTCCGAATAGGCGATCGCGTTGTCGATGAGGTTGACCAGCGCGGTCAGGAGACTCTCCCGCCCGCCCCGGACGACCAGGCCGCTCATGCCGCTCGTCGTGAGGCTGACCGACCGCTGGCCGGCGGACACACGGCACCGGTCCAGCGCTTCGGCCACCATGGCGTCCACCTCGACCGCGTCGGGGCGTCCGACCTGACCGCCCTGGACGAGCGAGAGCTGAACGATCTGCGCGACCAACTCGGCCAGGCGCGCCGACTCCTGCTGGATCAGCCGCGCGAAGTGGACGACCGCCTCCGGGTCGTCGGCGGCCTGTTCGGCGGCCTCGGATAGCAGGGTGATGGCGCCGATGGGGGTCTTCAGCTCGTGGGTCGCGTTGGCCATGAAGTCGCGCGCCGCCTCCAGGACGCGCAACCCCGCGGCCCGGTCGTCGGCCACGGCCACCACCGTGCCATCGTCCAGCTTCAACACCCGCACGGCGAGTTGCAGGTCGGGGCGTCCCGGTCGCGACTGATCGAGGTTGGCCGTGGCGTCCTCACCTGTGCGGCGGACCTCCCGGACCAGGTCGAGCAGCGATGGCAGCGTCACCCGGTCGCCGCGGACGACGCCCACGTCGACGGCGAGCGCGTTGGCGGCCAGGACGTCGTCCACGTCGCCCACCAGGAAGGCGGCGCTGCGCAGCGCGTCCAGCAGGCGTCGGCGGTCGGGCAACGGATCGAGTGCCGGGACGGCGGACGCCCTTCGGCGACCCAGCACCGCCCCCACCACGGCCCCCATCACGGCGCCGAAGACCAGGGCGGTCAGGGCTGCGATCGCGGGAGACACGCGGCCAGCATAGGGCGGAGCCGCAGAGGCGCGGTGACCGTCGGCGGTCGATCGCCACGAGGTTCACCGACTGTTCACCCCGCGTTGGCCTCGGCGCCCGCCTATGCTTCCCCAGACCCGTAGTGTCCACGGTGGCCCTACTCCCGGGGCCGTCTCACGAACGCGAAGGAGCGCTATGCGCGCGAGCTACCACGAGGCGTTGTCCTCCGTCGTCGACGACCTGGTCGCCATGACCCGGAAGGTCGAGGACGCCGTGGACGGCGCCACCCAGGCGCTGTTGTCGGCCGACCTGGCCACGGCCGAGAAGGTGATCGGCGACGACGCCGAACTGGACACCATGCACGACGACCTCGAGAGTCGCTGTTTCAACCTGCTCGCCCGGCAGGCCCCCGTCGCGGGCGAACTGCGCACCGTGGTCGCCGCGTTCCGCATGGTCGCCGACCTGGCCCGGATGGGAGACCTCGCCGCACACGTCGCCAAGATCACCCGGATGCGCTACCCGCGCGAGGCGGTTCCGGAGTCGATGCGCGGCAACTTCCAGCGGATGTCGACGCTCGCCACCGAGATGGTCGAACTGGCCGGTCGCACGCTCGCCGAGCGCAACGTGCTGGACGCCGAGAAGATGGCCGACCACGACGAGGAGATCGACGACCTGCGTACGCTTCAGTTCCGCGTGATGCTGGACGACTCCTGGCCTCACGGAGTCGAGGCCGCCATCGACTGCGCGCTGCTCGGCCGCTACTACGAGCGGATCGCCGATCACGCCGTGTTGATGGGCAGCCGCGTGATCTATCTGGTCACGGGCCTGCACCCCGAGGGCGACCATTGGACGATCGCCTGAGGCTCGCTTCGTCGCCACGAACGAGGGTGGGGCCGCAGCGAGGTCTTCAGCGACACCGCGCAGCCGGGATTCACCCGAAGGCGAATCCCGGTGACCGTCGCGAACCCCTCACCGCGGCCCCACCCGACCCGGACGCCCACCATGGCCGGCGTCCGGAGAGACTACTTCTTCTTCCCTTGGTTCTTCACGGCCTCGATGGCCGCCTTGGCTGCCTCGGGGTCGAGGTAGCGGCCGCCGGTCGTGAGCGGCGCGAAGTCATCGTCGAGTTCGTAGAGCAGCGGGATGCCGGTGGGGATGTTCAGACCCGCGATGTCGGCGTCCGAGATGCCGTCGAGGTGCTTGACCAGCGCGCGCAGCGAATTGCCGTGCGCAGTGACCAGGACGGTGTTGCCCGCGACCAGGTCGGGCTTGATGTCGGATTCCCAGTACGGCAGCATCCGGGCGACCACATCGGCGAGGCACTCGGTCTGCGGGCGCTCGGCCTCGGGGATGTCGGCGTAGCGCGGATCGTTGAACTGGCTGTACTCGGCGTCCTTGTCGAGCACGGGCGGCGGGGTGGCGTAGCTGCGGCGCCACAGCGTGAACTGCTCCTCGCCGTACTTGGCGAGGGTCTCGGCCTTGTCCAGGCCCTGCAGACCGCCGTAGTGGCGTTCGTTCAGCCGCCACGAACGCTGGACCGGAATCCAGTGCCGGTCGCAGCCGTCGAGAGCCAGGTACGCCGTGTGGATCGCGCGGCGCAGCAGCGACGTGTGCAGCTTGTCGGGCAGCAAGCCCTCGGACGCGAGCAGTTCGGCGGCCTTCTTGCCCTCGCCGATGCCCTTCTCGTTGATGTCGACATCCACCCACCCGGTGAACAGGTTCTTCTGGTTCCACTCGCTCTCGCCGTGGCGCAGCAGGATCAGCTTGTACGTCATGGCGCGAGCCTAGCGGGCCACGCCGCGCCGCGAGGGAGCTTGGCCTCGGACGTCTCACCCCGTTCGGCGTCTCAGCCTCCCCGCCCCCCACATGCAGGTCGCGCCGACGATCAGGGGCACGGCGGCGAACGGCCACAGCCGGGGCGCGGGGCCGTCCGCCACCGCCGCCGCCGGCGCCTTCGGCACCGTGCGCGCCCAGGCGAGGAAGGCGTCCCCGATCGGCAGCACGCCGCCCGCATAGAACCGCTCGCCGCCCCACGCCACCGGTAGCCCGAACAGTTCGGCCTCGCGGTCAAGCCCGTCGGAAAGGCGAGTCGCTCCGCCCGGCGCGCGACGCCCAGGGCGACCGCGGACGCGCTGAGCGAGGCCCCGGCGACCAGCGGTCCCGAGTCGACATCGCCGTGGCCGGCGGTGCCGTGCGGGTACTCGCGGACGCCCACCAGGCCGCCTTCGCGGGTCACGAAGGCCGTGTGGAAGGCGCCCCAGTGCCAAGTGGCCGGACGCCTCGCGCAACCTGCTGCATTTCCTGGGTAACACCGGCGAGACCCTCGACCAGGACGTGGACTCGATGCTGGCATCGAGCCAGACCTTCTCCTGCGCGGTCGACCTGCAACGCGACCGCGTCATCAACATCGTCAGGAAAAGTGCCGTGATCAGACCCCGTGCCCTTTTCACCGTCGCCTGCCTCGTGTTCCTCACGATCGGCTGCACCGCTCCGCGCGGTCCGGCCACCGACGCTCCCGCCACACCGACGGAAACCCTGGCCAGGGGCGGCCTGGAGCTACCGGCAGGCGCCACCGGCGAGAACTTCACCATCGTCACGGACACGCCCCACGCCGAGCTCTACCGGGTGTCCTTCACCGCCTCACTGGCCGACGTGCGCGCCTTCTGCCACACCGGCCGGCTCGGCGGCGACCTGCCGGCGATCACGCTCGGCCCCCAGGAGACCAGCGACCTCGGCGCTGCCTCCGAGGTCGAGACCGGTTCCCGCATCTGCGGTTCGATCGATCCGGGCAACACCGCTTGGAGCCGCACGGTGCTGATCGGCGGCACCGATCCGGCGACGGTACGGGTGGCCGTCGCGCGGATGGGCCGTTGACGCCGCGTCTGGCCCTTGCCTACGAAAAGAACGGTTGCCTACGAAATTTCGTAGGCAACCGTTCTTTTCGTGCGCAAGGATCGCGGCCACGAATTTTGACGCGGCCGTCGCGGCGTTCGACCGGGTAGTCGTCTGCGTGGACGCCTGCAAGCTCGACCACGTCTTCCTCACCCATGTCGCCGGGCCGGCCGCCGACATCCTGGTCGCCGGCCCTGATCCCGGGCACCGCTCGATCAGGGCCGCGGTCGAGGCCGGTCGAGGCCGGTGTCACGGTGGTGCACGTCCCGCACTGACGGGTTTCGGTGTGGTAATTCGTCACACTGGATTAGCCGGGGGCCGCGGGAAAGTCAGCGGGACTGAAGTCCTTGACGGGCCGCCGAAAACGAGTGTGAGGAAAAAGCCACGACGGCGGCGGAGGGAGCGCAAGCGTCTCGCCAGGATGTCCGAGATGGTCTTCCTCAACATCATCGCCAACGAGCACCCCGGACGAGGTCCACGACGGCTGGGGCCTCACGTGCTTGCCTACGAAAAGAACGGTTGCCTACGAAGATTCGTAGGCAACCGTTCTCTTCGTGCGCGCGGGTGGACCCGCGTACAGGTGGACGCCGAGGGTTCAGTGCTGGTGGGCGTCCGCCTCGTCGTCTTCGGGCTTGTCGACCACGAGGGTCTCGGTGGTGAGCAGCAGCGCCGCGATCGAGGCCGCGTTCGCCAGGGCCGAGCGGG
>JAVTWJ010000047.1:0-38265 GCA_032229785.1 Propionibacteriaceae bacterium | reverse complement strand
ACCGACACCGTGCGCGCCTCGTAGTCGGTCATGCCGTTCGCGCCCATGATCGCCACCTTGTCCGGCACGGAAACGACCTCGAACCCAGCCGCCCGTACCTGAGCGGTGAGCCCGGCCCAGAGCCCTGCGGGGGCTTCGCCCTCCAACAACACCGGCGCGGGCGTGGTGGGGAGGGGTTCGCCGTCGGTCTGGGAGACATCCCACACATAGGCGGGCCGGGCGCCGACCATGCGGGAGCGAACCGCCTCACCGGGCTTCGGCTTCTCCCGCGGCCCCAGCCGCCGCCACGAACCAGAATCCGACGGCGTGACCGTGGCGAACCTGCCCATGACCGGCGCGAAGATCATGTAGCCCGGCTGGCCCTTCATCACCTGACGCCCCAGCGCCTGCCACTGCCGATACCCGGCCACGAGCGTGGGGAACGGCTCAGGCACCCGGCCGGCCTCGAACGCGACCTGGTGCTGCACCCAGATCAACATCGTGTTGTTGAACGAGCGACTCCGAAACCTCGCCGCGAACGCGAGAGCGTTGCGCCAGTCATCGCCAGAGACGAGCTGCTCAACGGCGCCGGTCAGCTTCTCGTGCAGTTCATCGAGCTTCGCCTCACGCGCAGCCCGTACTTCCTCCGTCGTCGCCATCGCTGGACCTCCCTTCGCCGGGGGTCGCTCCCGGGGGCGGAAGCGGCCGTGCGACTGTGAGGTACGCCGGGAAGGCCAAGAAGGCGGGACGGGCAACGAGAGGTGACCGCCAGGGATCGAGACGAACCCGACGAGTCTCTACCGGATTACACGACGACGCGGGAAGGGACGGCCCCAAGGGCCTGATCCTGCGGATAACACCCGGAAGGTTGCGCGTATCACCCGGATGACGCGTGGAGCCGGGAGAGACAGATGGCCCGGTACCTACTTGGCGTCACACCGACGCTACGGCGGAACTGGCGGGCCGCGAAATCAGGATCACCCCATCCGACCCCTCGCGCAATCATAGCGATCGGTGCGTCTGTCGTGCGTAGAAGACCCGCCATCCGCTCAGTGCGCAGCATCGTCAAGTACGCGATGGGTGACTTTCCGTACGCCTCGACGAACAACCTACCCATCTGGGACTTCGACAAGTTCACCTCTGTCGCCAGCTCGGTCATTGACCAGGCGCGCACCGGGTCGGCTCGAAGCAGCTCCTCAGCGTGACGAGCCTCAGCGCGTAGCGGTGCGAATCTCCTACTGCGAGGCTGAGTGGGGCAGTTCGTCTGGCGCTGGGTCGGTGACGTTCGCACCGGAGACGACTTGATGAAGGGGGCAATAACGTGCGCGACCGAGAACCAAAGTGCCTGCATCCGATAGAAGTTGTGCACGGGTTCGTTCTCAAGACTTAGCGCAACCAGCTCATCCAGCCACGGCATAAGCAGCCCTGAGCGTTCCGCACCGATGTGAAGGATTTGCGCGGGTTCGGTATAGACCGTGGCCGCGAATTCCTGCGCGTCAAGACGATCTTGGAGGACGCCGACGTGCTGCCAGAATACTTGGTCAACAACATAGTCAGTGTCTGCGTAGATCGTTGTCACGGTGATGTGACCTTCAGGCTCGCTTCCACAGAGGGTGTTTGCACCAAGTAGAACAACGTCGCCGACTCTGACAGGGCGTTGGCCGAATTCACTGAACAATACGGCGCTCCCATCACGAATCAGGATCACCTTGATGCAGTCGTACGCCAGCGGTCCGATCGGACGATGGATTGACGTGGTTCGAGCAAGGATCGGCGAGAATTTCGTGATCCTCCAGTCTCCGTGGTCGCCTTCCATTCGGTCATCCAGATGGGCTTCACGCGTCGAGGGCCGCGATGTCTGTTCTGGCCGGAACCGGCTCAACGATGACGAGCCGTCTCGTAGCACGGGTTATCGCGACATAAAGGTCGCGTGCTCCCGCAGACCGGGAGGCACGGATTGCTGCTGAGTCAACAAGGATTGTCGTGTCAAACTCCAGGCCGCGCACGTCCGGTGCCGCCACAACGATCGCCTTCTCGCTCAAGGCCGCCTGCAGCGCGGCGACGTTCGCCGCAGGACAGATGACACCGATGAGATGACCGGGGTGTGATTCCATTTCGTGGTCGACGAGTCCGTGGACGACACGGATCATCTCGCTCCGCTTGCTCGCCAGCATGCGAGGGACTTCCCCGTGGCGCACCGACCGAGAAAGTCGCTGCTCCGGCGCGATCTCGGCGAGAAGCGGTGCCGATTCTTCGAGGATCTCGGTCGTGGTCCGATAGTTCACCGTGAGAGTGTGCAGTTCGAAGCGATCACCGACGAACGGCTGCAACGCGGCCTCCCACGACTGAACTGTTGTCGGCTCGCCCGCTTGAGCAAAATCACCGACCATGGTCATGGATCGCGACGGGCAGCGACGCATCAACATCCGCCACTCCATCTCGCTGAGTTCCTGCGCCTCATCCACCACGATGTGGCCGAAGGTTCGCTCGGGAGGACCAACGACGAGGCTCCGGAGTTCGTCCAGGAGCGCCAGGTCGGCCCTGCTCAGACTTGGCGGACACTGCTCACGCTTCTGAGTGTCGTGGGCGGTGAAGCCAAACCATGCCTCGTCCATGCCAGCCTGTTCGACGAGGAAGCGCTCTAGCAGCGCTTGCGGGTCCAGCGGCCGCCAGATTCGATCAATCACCAAGTCGAGGTCGATGTCCTCCATGAGCGACGCACGGACGCCCTCGCGGTCAAACTCAGGTTGCCCATCGCTAACAGGCGCGTCCGAGAATCCGAGCTTTTGCAGGTCGGCCGCGACGGCACGGTCAAGGTCGATGCCCAGTACCAAAGCCACCTCCGCGTCAATCTCTTGGAGCGTCTCGGCGGCTTGTTGTTCCAAGAGGTCGACGAGTTCGTCAATCACGTACTCCTTGAAAAAGGTCCGCGCAGGATTGTGCGCCTGCGCGTCCCGCAACGCCGAGACGCGTGCGCTGTCGACAACGGCGGCCTCAAGTGAGAGGGTTTCGCGGCCGATTCTTACTGTGAGCGGCACTCCGTGTGGCTGGTGACCTCGAACGAACTTCGCCAAGGCGGCGGCCACGTCAGCTCGTCCCTTTCGCTCGGACAGGGCCGGCTCATCGGTCCTACTGGGTTCGACTGCGACAAGGTCGGTCGCAGTCGAGAGCTCGACATCGTTTTCACCTAGTGACGGCAGCACATCGCCGATGTAGTCGAGGAAGCGCTGGTTGGGCCCGTAGACGAGCACCCCGCGTTTCGCCACGTGGGGGAAGGCATACAGGACGTAAGCCGCCCGGTGCAGGGCGACGATGGTCTTTCCGGTTCCTGGGCCGCCCTGCACAACTGTGATCCCGCGATTGGCCGAGCGTACGATCGCATCCTGCTCGGCTTGCAGCGTCGAGATTGCCTCGCGCATGCGGCCGGTGCGGGCTTGGCCTAGCGCCTCTGCGAGAGGGCCGTCGCCGACGACATCGCAGCTTGTGGGTGAGGAGCCATCCAGTAGTTCGTCGCTGACGCCGACGACTCGGCGACCATCTAGCCGAAGGTGTCGCCGGCGGCGCAGTCCCTCGGATGCGATTGCTGTGGCGGCGTAGAACGGCTTGGCCGCGTCTGCGCGCCAATCCACTAGTACGGGCGCTCCGGTGTCGTCTCGTAGCCCAACGCGGCCGATGTGTATCGACGTCCCGCTCGTCGTGTCGATCCGACCAAAGCAGAGTGCGTGTTCGGCAACTTGCCGTTCCTTGATGATTCGAGTCAGGCGTCCGACCTCAACGTCCCGCGCGTACAAGTCGTGCGGGTCTTCAATCGGACTCGCCATTGCCTGCCGATGTGCATCGCGTGCGTCCGCTAGGTCTCGGTCGAGCAGCCGATACATCGCCTCAACCGAGGCCTGTTCCTTGTGGACTTCCTGCATCACTTCCGGTTCTTTCACTGTCCCCCGTTTCGGAATCTCCTCGCCGCGAGCGGCAGGAAGGTCGCGGTGAGAAGAAGGGGCCAGATCAGGGCCAGCCCGGGCGCATACTCACCCGCGACGCTGATTGTGGGCCACGCGGTTCCGCCGAGCAGTTCTCGGACGGCGGTCGCCGTCGCGGAAACGGGATTGAACTCCGCGATCGTGCCCAGCCATGCCGGCATCGATGCGGGGTTTACGAAGACGCTGGAGAAGAAGGCGATGGGCCAGACGAGAACCTGCACGTACGCGACTGACTCAATAGAAGCAGCGCCATACCCGACGTAGAGCCCGATCCACAGCAGCGAGAAGCGCAATAGCAGCAGGAGCGCGATGGCCGCCAGCGCGGACCCAAGCGATAGCTCCATACGCCAGCCGATAAGCAGCCCAAAGGTCACCATGGCTGCAAGGCTCACCAGCGAGCTGATCGTGTCCGCCATGCAGCGACCGAGGACAATCGACGCGGCGTTGATCGGGAACGAGCGGAACCGGTCGTTGACTCCGCGCGCTGCGTCTGCAGCGGCCGTTAGCGTCGTGGTCTCTAGACCGAAGAGCATCGTGACGGCCAACATTCCTGGAATCAGGAAGTCAACGTAGGTTGTGTCCTCGGGTACCTGCAGCGCGCCACCGAACAGGCCGAGGAAGAGCAACGTCACGAAGACAGGGAAGAGCCAGACGATGACGACGGCTCCGAGCTGCGAGCGCCAGGAGCCGATGGTCCGATTGGCGATGATCCATGCTGCTGTGAACAACCCAGGCGCCGCAATAACGGGTGCGGGAGGCGTCGTTGATGAGGTGGTCATGCTGACTTCTCCTCGGTGGCCTGCGTGTCGTGTCCCGTGAGGGTCAAGAAGACTTCATCGAGCGATGGCTTACGCATCGTGACCTCGGTGGGAAGGACGATCCCAGCCAGGACCTGAACGCTGCGGGTCAGGTTTTCTGCCTCTGCGTGCAGCGTGACTGTCATCCTCGTGTCATCGAGCATGGCGGAAGGATCGACATCTTGGAGGACTGGTATCGCGCGGTGCGCGTCAGCCTCATCCTGGAAGCGGAGCTGAATCACGGGTGGCCCGACCATGCTCTTGAGATGGTCTGCGGACCCTTGAGCGACGGCATGTCCGCGATCCAGAAGGATGATGTCGTCCGCGAGACTGTCGGCCTCTTCGAGATACTGCGTGGTCAGCAGGATCGCTGTGCCGTCGGCGACGAGTGACCTGAGCGCGCGCCACAGGTCTCGACGCGCCGCTGGGTCTAGCCCCGTGGTGGGCTCATCGACGAAGAGCACGTGCGGACGAACGATCATGCTCGCCGCCACATCGAGTCGGCGTCGCATGCCTCCGGAGAATCCCCGGACGGCTCGGGTTGCCGCATCGGTGAGGCCGAACTGATCGATCAGCTCCTGGGCACGACGCATCGCGACAGCACGGTCTAGGCCGCGAAGCCGCGCGAAGAGGACGAGGTTCTGTATCGCCGTGAGTTGCTCGTCGACGGCAGCCGACTGCCCTACCAAAGCGATGCGCTGGCGTACCTGCTTCGGCTGGGCGCTCACGTCATACCCGGCAACTCGAGCGTTACCCCTGTCGAACCGCAAGAGCGTGGACAACCCACGCACGGCGGTCGTCTTGCCGGCGCCGTTGGGGCCCAGCAGCGCGAGCACACGGCCTTGCTCCAGTTCCAGGCTCAGCCGGTGTAGTCCCACCTCGCCAGCTCCTCGTCCATAGGTCTTCCCCACCGCTTCCGCTTCAATGACAGCTTCCATGCCTCACCTTCCGTACATCGTCCCGTACAGCATACGGGAGTACACTGTATCGTAACGTGTATGGCGAAGGAATTGTTCCCAACTGGCGAGGATCGAGACGACGTGGTTGAACACACAGGACGAGGAGACCCGCTGAAGACCATCGCCCTGCTCTGGCACAGCGACAACAGGACAGGGCGGTCCGGAATCAGCTTGAACGCCATCCTCGACGCCGGGATCGAGCTCGCCAACGAGACGGGCATCGATAACCTGTCCATGCGCAAGCTCGCAGAGCGGTTGGAGGTGGGAACGATGTCGATCTACGGCTTCGTTCCCAGCAAAGCTGAGCTCATCGACCTCATGGTGGATCGGGTCAACGGTGAGACGTACCAGGGCACTGAGGGTATCGCCGAGCAAGCCACATGGCGGCAGTCCATCGAGGCAGTTGCCAAGCAGAACTGGCGCCTGCTCACCCGCCATCGGTGGCTCCTCGCCGTCGATGAGGCGCGACCCGTTCTTGGACCCGGAACGATCGCCAAGTACGACACCGAGCTCCGTCAGCTAGACGGGCTCGGCCTCAACGATGTCGAGATGGATCTGACACTCACCCTGGTGCTTCAGCATGTGAGGTCCGCTGCACGCCTAGCGGTCGACCTAACTGACACCAGTGAGGTGACGGGCGATTCTGAGGGCGAATGGTGGAGCAAGGCCGGTCCAGTGCTCGCTGCACTGATTGACTCCTCGAAGTACCCACACGCGTCCCGGATCGGGGCCGCCGCCGGACAGGAGTACAACGCGGCCACCGACCCACAGCGTGCCTATCACTTCGGGTTGCGCACCATTCTGGACGGTGTGGAGAAGTTGATCCAAGACAGGAGCCGGTCAAACGAGCCGCCTGCGGCGGACTGATCTGTCCGCGACGCCGACGCCCGTACCGAAGCTGACGAACCCGCACGGCTGTCCTATGAGTACGATGCGGCCCACTCTGCAACCCGGCGGGAGCTCTCCTCTTCGGATAGGTCCTCGACACGGCTCATTACCGACCAGCGCACGCCGAATGGGTCGCGGATGCTGGCGTAGCGGTCGCCCGAGACGAAGGTGGAGAGCTCCTCGCGGATCGTTGCTCCGGCCGCGACCGCGCGCGCGACGACGGCATCGACGTCGGGGACATAGAGTCCGAGGGAGTAGCAGGCCTTGTCGTCTTCCGGAGGTGGCACAAGCTGGTAGTCCGGGCTGGGAACACCCAGTTGGAGTTGGCCGAGTTCGAAGTCGAGGTCGGCGTGAACCAGCTGACCATTCATCTCGGTGACGTCGATGACGCGTGCGCCGAAGACGTCGCGGTAGAACTCGATCGCGCCAGCGGCATCCGTCAGCGCTAGGAAGGGGGTCAGTGAGGTCATGCTGTTAGGCCGACCCTCGGTTGTGAATGAGCCGGTGACTCCCCGGCTTGGCGCTTCTTTCTCTGTCATACAGCCACCGTACGATCGTGACTGCGCCGGCCGCTTGGAGATGCGCGCCACTCTGTCGGCTCGTCTACCCTGGAACTATGTTTGACCAGTCGCGAGGGGTGCTGTTTCCGTCGCGACTGCCAGTGTTCCACCGATTCGCGCCTCCACAATCGGCAGAGGAGTTGGTTCAGTGGTTTTGGATACCGGAGTGGGACCTCGAACCGGGCGTCGTTTCACGTCAGACCGTCGTCAGCTACCCCGCTCTGAACCTCGTCATCGAGCCGCACGGGGTATCGCTCGTGGGCGCAACGACGCGGATGAGCGAACGGAAGCTGCGCGGTAGCGGCTGGGCAGTGGGTGCACTTCTGCGACCCGCGGCCGTGCGCACGCTGACCTCGAATCCGAGCTCGCTTGTCGATACCGAGCAACCCATGGACGCTCCCGCTCTTCACGCGCAGATTGTCGCGGCGATGGGCAGTGCAAGCGAGCGACATGAGAAGGCTGTCGACACTTTCGCGCGATGGCTCAGCGCCCGTGTCTGCGATGTCCCGGCCGTTGCTCGGCACGCGAACACGATGCCGGAAGTGCTGATCGGTGAGGGCGGCGCGAACACTCCCACCGAGGCAGCCGTGCGGCTTACGGTGTCGCTGCGCACGCTGCAACGCATGACACACCGGTACATCGGTCTGCCACCGGCTGCCATCATACGACGTCGGCGACTCCAGGACGCCGCTCAACTGGTGCGCGAGCAACCCGACATTTCCCTCGCAACGATAGCTGCCGATCTCGGCTACACCGACCACGCCCACCTCACCGGCGATTTCCGCAACGTGCTCGGTTTCACCCCCAGCGACTACCGCGCCGAGTCATCGTGAGGCAAGTCGGAGGGCGTGTCCACTGCGACCGGATGCACGTCCAGCCCGCCCGACGCTCCCCACGACAAACCGCAGAGGCCCACGCGCGAAGGCAGCCGGATGCCACGCGTCGATCACGCTCGCCTCACAGGTGATTTCCGCAGCGTGCCTGTTTTCACCCCTAGCAGCTACCGCACTGGGTCCTGAACGCAGAACTCGTTGCCTTCCGGATCTCGCATCTTGGTGTAGCGCGCGTAGACCTGCACGACCTCTGCACCGAGGGTGACTAGGCGAGTGACCTCCGCGTCCCTTGGCCCACCGACGATATCGAGGTGGAGCTTGCCTTGCTGTTCCATCGACCGCTCCGGCTCCTGGAAGAAGATGCAAAGCGCTGGGCCGACGAGGGCAACCGTTGGGTCGGTCTCGGGTGTGCGGCCGAGGGCGGCGAGTCGCGCGACCTCTGTGTCGTCATACGGGGCGATTGAGAAGTCGTCGAGCACTTCCGCCCAGAATCTTGCGAGGGCGGCTGGATGCCACGCGTCGATCACGATCTCCTTCAGATGCGCCATGATCACTTCCTAACTAACGTTGTCATTCTCGCTTTGCGTTTTCATGCCGGGGATTCGCATTATGCTGCGCTGCGTCGATTGGTTGAGCGGGAGCGGGTGCCGCCGCCGAGTGCGAGCACTGTCGAGCGAGTGATGAGCTCCTTGAACTTTGCGGCCGCCGTCCCGGTGAGGACTGCCCGGCGTGAAGTGTCGTCGGGGCGGGCGAACTGTGTCACGGCGTCGTGGCGACCGATGCTGATGTTGGTCCAGACGTACCGGGAGGGGGGCGCGGCGACCCGTCTGCCTCGCAGGTCAGCAGCGATGATCCTTGCTACGGCTACACCCATCGGCAGCGCCGTCTGACAGCACATCCGGGATGCTGCGCCTCCTACTGTCCTAGCGGCAGCGGTGTCGCCCACAGCGAAGACGTTCGGATGGCTGACAGACCTCAGCTGATCGTCGACGAGTACCCTGCCGATTCGATCGACCGAAAGTCCGGCCTCGGTCGCCAAGGCCGACACGGCGAAGCCGCCGGCCCACACTGTCAGATCGGATGGGATGCGGCTACCGCTCGCAGTATGGAGGACAGCGCGGCGGCGGATCGACAGGTTCGAGGGTGGGTCGCTTTCCACGCGGGTCACAGTGGTGTGGTCGTAGACGCTCACGCCAACTCTCTCCATCCCTGCTCCGAGATGCATACGCGCGCGGGGCGACAACCAGTGCCCAAGCGAACCCGACGTCGTCAGGCGCACATCGAGATGAGATCGAGACTCGGCGACTTCGGCTGCAAGCTCAATGCCGGTCAAGCCCCCGCCCACGACATTGACAATCGCCCCATGAGGCAAGCAGTCGAGCGCGGATCGCAATCGGTCTGCAGCCTCTGGACGTGCGACGGTGTAGGCAACGCTGTCCAGGCCGGGAACCCGCGAAAGCGATGGACCGCTGCCCACCGCGACAACTAGCACATCGAAGTCGAGACGGAAGGGAGCTGCATCCAGGTACACGTGCTGTCGGACGGCGTCTATTGCAAGGACACTGCCAACGCAGACCCGAGCGCGATCACCCACGAGCTGAGCCAGCGGCAGCCGTCGGCAATCCTGTCCTGCGGCAAACTGGTGAAGCCGCACTCGTTCCACGAACTCTGGTCGTTCATTCACCAGCGTCACGGTCGTGCCCCTGGGAACACGGCGTATCAGGCCGCGTGCGGCAGCCAGCCCCGCGTACCCGGCACCGACGACAACCACATGACTCGTCATCGCGAGTTCTCGCCAGGAGGGTCTCCGAGGGAGACGCCCCAGCCTCTGGCGCGTTCGAGCTCTCCCTCAGCAAGCGGGCCTTCGGTTCCAAGTACTTTGAAGTCTTCGCGGCCGGCGAACGTAGCACCCAGTCTGCGGAGGTGCTTCTCGATGGCCTTGCTCGCAGAGCCGGAGAAGATTCCTCCGGTGACGGTCGAGAACGCGGCAGCACGTTGCCCGGACAGACCTGGAATCACATCGAGCCATTCCGCGATGCCGGAGTTGCTCACGTGGCCACCTTTGGTCCGCGCCTGCTGACGGGTGGCCGCCTTGGGCAGACCCATGCTGTGCGTGGGAGAGCCGATGAGCAGGAGGTCGAATCCCTGGGGCGCGAACGGGTCGTCCGGCTGGACGACCTCGACCTCGGCACCACGGGAGCGCAGTCCGTCCGCAATGGCGTGTGCGATCTGCTCGGTGTTGCCGAAACA
Organism: Propionibacteriaceae bacterium; assembly: GCA_032229785.1. Taxonomy (GTDB): domain Bacteria; phylum Actinomycetota; class Actinomycetes; order Propionibacteriales; family Propionibacteriaceae; genus Propioniciclava. The sequence goes on along the minus strand of JAVTWJ010000047.1, from coordinate 28,022 downwards.
GGTCTCGATAGCGAGCAGGGCTCTCATCAGTACTCCTTCGCGCTGTCGGGGCGGACGGTGAGTGGTCGATGGGACGTCGGTCTCACTCGCTTAGGTACTTGGTATGTGAAGTACCAATACGCTGCTAGATTAGCCCCCGTGACCGAAAAGATGCAAGTGCAGCGGCGGCGGCGTCCGCGGTTGTCGGACGCCGAGACCGAGGAGCGAATGCTCGATGCGGGCTTGAGCTTCGTAGCGGAGCAGGGACTCTCGCTCAGCCTCGAACACCTGCAGATGGAGGAGCTGATCCAGGCGGCGGGCGTCTCGCGCACGTCCTCCTATCGGCGCTGGCCGACCAAGAGCGTCTTCGCGGCTGACCTGCTCACCAGGATCGCTCAAGCCACCGACCTTTCTGGCGACGTGCCGGGACTCGCCGAGGCCCTTGCGTCGATCCCCAGTGAGCTTTTCACCCGTCTTGACACCGCTCAGGGACGTCACGATGCGACCGTGGAGGTGTTGCGCGTCGTGATGGATCGCGACTTCACGGCGATGCTGGAATCCGCTGAGTGGAGGGCGTACATCGCCCTGCGTGCCGCCTACATCGGCGTCCTCGACGGGGAACTCCGGACGCGCGTCGCCGACGCCCTCTCCGAGACCGAGCGTCGCTTCACCAAGCGCCGCTCCAAGACATTCCGCACATTGACCGAACTTCTCGGATACCGACTGCGTGAGCCCGACTCCGCAGCATGGGATCAGCTCTCACTGACTCTCAACGCTGTGGCCACCGGCATGCTGGTCCACGCCTACTCCGATCCCGTAGTCACCGCGACCACCGACAAGGCTGCCTTCGGGTCGACCCGCATGGCTGCCTGGAGCCCTGCAACACAGGCCGAGGCCGGGATCGTCTTCGGTGCCATAGAAGCCGATCCGGACATTGCGTGGAGCGCGGAGCGCATCGAGGCACTCCGCGATCGGCTGACACACGCCGCAGCCACCATCGAAAGCATCCTCTCCACGCTCGACGCATGACAGTCAACACTGCGCGAACTCTTGCGAACCCACCTGCCTCGGCAACAGTGCGGAGCTCCACTCCCGTTTTGTCGGATGGTCATTGCTGTGACCCGCTCACGCGCGTACTCAGGTCCTCCGCTACCTCTGTGCTGGCTATCCTTAGGGCAGTCAGGGCTTGAAGCGGTAGCACTCCATTGCCGAGCGCGGTGATCTGCTGGTTCTGCGTCAGCTCCGCGCCGTCGGTGACCCACCCGGTCGGCAAGCCCATTAGCCACTCCACGAACGCTGGTGCTGGGCGGGGGCCGTCAGCATCGGTCAGGAGGACTGGCGCGGGTGCTGGTCGTCCGGTGATGTGTTCCCATCGGGTGATGGCGTCGGCGTAGCGTCCCCAGCGTTGAACAGCCCGTCGATCAGTGACCACAGCGTCTCCGATTCGGCTTTCTTGTTCGGTGAGCCAGCTGGTCCGTGGAGGGCGAAGTCGATGATCTGGTGCGAGAGCGCGATCGTCCCTCGTCTGGCTCGTACCTGGTCGAGGGTCTCGCCGCCCCGCGTGGAGTCGGTCGCGAGTGGGGTGCGGAAGCGTGCGGTGGGCGAGGATGAAGATGCGGAGGCGGTGGTGAGGAGCGCCGACAAGGGAAGCCGGTAGGCCGATCCATCGTGCATCCAGCCGCAGGTCGGCCAGATCGCCGAGAACGGCGCCATGAGCCCGTAGAGGTCGAGCTGCGTGGTCTCCCAGATGCCACGGGTCGGATTCCAGCTCGCGAAGGGTTGCATCGCCGGGGGTTGCGTCGCCGGGGTTGCGTGGGTCATCTCGATCTCCTTCTGTGAGTGGCCGTGTCGCCGGTGAGGACAACAGCCCTCGGACGTTCTCGATGACGACCCATTCGGGCTGGAGCGTGTCAATCGCTTCGGCCATGTGCGCCCACAGGCCGGAGTGGGTGCCCGGCGCGAGGCCCGCACGCTTGCCGACGGTCGATACATCTTGGCAGGGGAAGCCACCGATGAGGATGTCCACGGGCTCGACCTTGTGCCAGGTGATGGTGGTGATGTCGCCGAGGTTCGGGATACCGGGCCAGTGGCTTGCGAAGACGCGGGCGACGGGTTCGTTGAGTTCGGAGAACCACACGGTTTCGGCGCTGAAGACGTGTTCGACGGCGAGGTCGAGGCCGCCGTAGCCGCTGAACAGCGACCCGATCTTGAGGCGCGGCGGCTGGTCTTCGTTGTGGTGCATGAAGGCTCCGAATGACGGGCGACCCCGACCCCAGTTCTTCGCGTCCTGATGCCGGGCTGGTCACCTGTCAGGTGCACCAGCACGCCACGCGTGGCCGTTCGCATCAGGCCCGGACCAAGCCGCTACCCGACCGGCTCAGCTCGCCATCGCCGACCACGCCGACCACGCCGACCGCTGGTCTCTCGGACCCACTTCCTGAGAGGACACGCCTCTTGCAGGTCGAGGTTGAAGGTCCCCTGGGCTGGCGCGTTAGGGAGCGGTTCTCTGGTGCTCACCTGGTGGCCAGGACGGGAGGTAGCGATGACGGTTTCGATGCGCGTGATGTCGGCGGGTGATGGCTACAAGTACCTGCTGAAGACCGTCGCGGCCGCCGACGGCGACCGGTCCCTCTCGACGCCGCTGACTCGCTACTTCATCGAGGAAGGCACCCCGCCGGGTCGGTGGCTCGGCAAAGGCGTCGCGTCACTCGGCAAGGGTGAGCTGGTCGTCGGTGACTGCGTCTCAGAAGACCAACTCCAGCTCCTCATGGGCTCGGGCTGCGATCCGATCACCGGCAAGCAACTCGGGCTCGCATTCCCTGCTTTCAAGACGGCAGAGCAGCGGATCGAGGCCCGAATCGCGAAGCTCGACGCCACCCTGATGCCGGGCGCGAAGGGCGAGGCTGTCGCGCTGATCGTGGCTGAGGAGAGCGCGCGGGCTGGGCGTCGGGCGGTGGCGGGGTTCGACTTCACGTTCTCGATACCGAAGTCCGCATCCGTGTTGTGGGCGGTCGCCGACGCCGGGGTGCAGGCGATGATCGGGGCTGCGCATCACCGGGCGGTTGCGGAGGTGGTTACGTTCATGGAACGAGAGGTTGCGGCCACCCGCACCGGCGCAACCGCAGGCGATGGAGCCGTTGCACAGGTCCAGGTCGAGGGGCTGATCGCGACCGCGTTCGATCACTTCGACTCCCGCGCAGGCGACCCCCACCTCCACACCCATGTCGTCATCAGCAACAAGGCCAAGACCAAGCTCGACGGCAAGTGGCGCTCACTCGACGGCAGGCCGATGCACGCCGCAGTCGTCGCCCTCTCCGAGCTGCACGAGGCGGTGTTCGCCGACCACATGACCCGCATCTTCGGAGTCGAATGGGAAGCCCGCGACATGGGCCGCGACCGAAACCCGGCCTGGGCCATCACCGCCGTCCCCGAGACCCTGGTGAGCGAGTTCTCCAGCCGCGCCCGCCACATCGACATCGAGACCGACCGCCTCATCGACGAATACGTCGCCGCGCATGGTCGCCGTCCGACACCAGCAGCGTTGATGAAGCTCCGCGCGCAGGCGACTCTCTCGACCCGGCCAGACAAGCAGGTCCGATCCCTCGCCGATCTGACTGAGGAGTGGCGAACTCGAGCCAGCGCGATCCTCGGTCTTGACGCGACCAGGTGGGCGATGGACGCGACCGACAACAACCGCCCCTTGTTGCTGCGTGCCGATGACATCCCGCTCGACGTGATCCGCGACATCGGGCGCACTGTCGTGGAGATAGTCGGTGAGAAGCGTTCGACCTGGCGCCGGTGGAACCTCATGGCCGAAGCAGCTCGGCAGACGATGGGCTGGCGCTTCGCCACCATGAAGGACCGTGAATCGGTGATCGCGATGGTCACCGACGCCGCCCAACTCGCATCCCTCCGGCTCACCCCACCCGAGCTCTCGCTCTCGCCCCTGGTGTTCCGGCGCGACGACGGCACATCGGTGTTCCGGCCGGTCAACTCGGCGGTCTTCACCTCCGAGGGCCAACTCGCTGCGGAAGACCGGCTCCTCGACCGCTCCCGCGACCTCACCGGCCCCACCGTCACCCTCGCTACCGTCGAGAAGATCGCCCGCAAGCCCGATGCCGACGGGCTGGTGCTGGGTGAGGATCAGACCGAGGCGTTGACGCGGATCGCAGTGTCGGGACGAATGCTCGACGTGCTCGTCGGCCCCGCCGGGGCAGGCAAGACCACCGCCATGAACGCACTCCGCCGAGCATGGGAAGCCGAACACGGCAAAGGCTCCGTGGTCGGACTCGCCCCGTCGGCAGTGGCCGCGCAGGTCCTCGCTGACGATCTCGGGATCGCCACCGAGAACACCGCGATGTGGTGGCAGAACCACCTCACCAAAGGCCTCAACTTCCAGCCTGGGCAGTTGGTCATCGTCGACGAAGCATCCCTCGCCGGCACCCTGTCCCTGGACCGGATCACCGGCCTCGCTCAACAGGCGGGGGCGAAGGTGCTGCTCGTCGGTGACTACGCACAGCTCCAATCGGTCGATGCCGGGGGCGCGTTCTCCACGCTCGCCCACGACCGCACCGACACCGTCGAACTCATCGACATCCACCGCTTCCACCAGCCGTGGGAGAAGCTCGCCTCCCTCGACCTGCGCCACGGCCACACCAAGGTGATCGACACCTACCTCATCCACGGCCGCATCCAAGACGGCGACACCGAGACCATGACCGATGCCGCCTACACAGCCTGGCGGGCAGACCGAGACGCCGGACGCATCACCGTCCTCATCGCCGAGACCCGAGAACAAGTGACCACACTCAACGAGCGCGCCCGCGCTGACCTCCTCATCGACGAGACCCTCACCCAAGATCAAGAAGTGCTACTGCGCGACGGAACCCATGCCGGTGTCGGGGACACCGTCATCACCCGCCGAAACGACCGGAAGATCACGGCCAGCAACGGGAACGACTGGGTGCGCAACGGAGACATCTGGACCATCACCGACGTTCAAGGCGACGGAAGCCTCACCATCCGCAGGCCCGGCCGCTCCTACGGCGGTGCGACCGTGCTGCCCGCCGCCTATGTCGCCGAGCATCTCGATCTCGGATACGCCGTCACCGCGCACCGCGCCCAAGGCATCACCACCGACACCGCCCATGTCCTGGTGGAGCCGACTGCGACGAGGGAGAACTTCTACGTCTCCATGACCCGAGGCCGAGCCGCGAACCACGCCTACGTGATCCTCGACCGCGCCGACGATCACCAGCAGCCACACCCCGGCGATGACCCGAACGCGTCCAGTCGCAGCGTCTTGACGGGAGTGCTGCAGCACGTCGGCGCCGAACTATCGGCCCACGAGACGATCACTGCCGAGCAGGAACAGTGGGGCTCGATCGCTCAGCTCGCCGCCGAGTACGAGACAATCGCCGCCGCAGCGCAGCACGACCGCTGGGCGTCCCTCGTGCGAATCTCCGGCCTCACCGACGAACAAGCCCGAGTTGCCGTCGAGTCTGAGGCCTTCGGCCCGCTCACCGCAGAGCTTCGCCGCGCCGAAGCCAACCACCACGACATGGAGACACTGCTCCCGCGCCTCATCGCGGCCCGCGGGTTCGGAGACGCTGACGACATCGCCGCCGTCATCCACTACCGGGTAGCACGTGCCACCGCGCGCCCTGCCGGATCGGGCCGAGCCCGTAAAGCACCGAGGCTCATCGCCGGTCTCATCCCACACGCAGACGGAGTACACGACACTGAGTTGCGAGCCGCGCTAGACGAACGAGAAGCACTCATCGAAGCCCGCACCGATGCCGTACTCGACGGCGCCCTCACAGACAACGCGCCCTGGTCGAGAGCACTTGGCACGCCGCCCAGCGGCCCCCGCCGCGCCGCGACTTGGCGGAAAGCCGCACGAGTAGTCGCCGCCTACCGAGACCGCTACCGAGTCGCCGGCGACACCCCGCTCGGAGCACCACCCGCGTCCGAGGCACAGAAGATCGACGCGTCCCGCGCCGGAATAGCGCTGGGCCGCGCCCGGAGGCTTACCGACGAAGGGACACCGTCACGAGAGGTCAGTCGTCCCGTTGAAGCTCGACGAGATGTACATGTCCTCTAGGGCAAGGTCGCCACTCCCCGGAGCGACGCCGCCTGGCGACTCATATCAAGTTGCCCACCTGGCGAGCGCCGCGCCGTGGATATATCGTGCTTCCCCGGCTATCCTGTGAGTAGGCAGTCTGGAGTGCCTGTCTCCGAGTCCGAGCCCCCACGCGGCGAAGACGTCGAGGACAACCGCAGATGCGGAATCCAGAGAAGCAGTACCTGTTGGTTCGAGACCTCTCTCAAGTCACAGGGCTGGCAGGCGTGGGGTGCATAGCCCGGAACAAGAGATGAGATGACTCCCAACAACAACACTCCGAGCCGCGCGTTCCAGCAGGACGCGCGCGCCTGGTCAGCCTTCACGGGCACGAACTACACCTCCGCGCTGCGGCAGATGAGTTCCCCCCTGGCCCAAGGACTCCTCGGTTCACGGGTCAGCGCGCGACGGTTGATCGCCGCCCTCAACGATCACAAGCTGATCGGCGCCAACGGCGGCGATCCCCAACTCGGCGAGAACGGCGTCCGCTCAGACTCGCCATGGAGCTTCAACGGCAAGACCGACTACATCCAGCTTGCCCTCATCACGGACATGCTGCGGATGTTCACGCCAACCTCGGAATCCGAAGTTCCAGAGGTCGGCAGCTACTCCCTGAAACACACCGCCGAGTGGTTCCTCAGTCCCCACTTCTCCTACGTGTCCAACGGCCGCCTGATCTGGGCAGCAGCAGCGCTAGGGCTTCCGATCACAGACCCGGACGGCGACGGTCCGAACCTCATGATCGGCGTCTCGGAGCGCGAGCATGACTACGTGCGCCGGATGGTCGGCTCCGGCCAGACCCGGCCGCAGGCCGATCACTACCGTCCCGCAGGATACGAGCACCTGCGCGCCGCGCTCGCACGGGCAGGCGCCGGGGAGCTCATCACCGAAGGCTGGGTCCGGCCGGAGGTGGTTGCAGAGTCGGCTCCGTTCCACGACTGGCTCGTCCAGCAGGTCGGCCGTAACGATGTCGTGGGCGACCTCGCCGGCGACTACTCGGCCGGCGTCCGAGACAGCGACCATCGCGTCGCTCGCACTGCCGACGAGCTCCTGGCTATCTTCCACGAGGTCTCCCACTCACCGGAGGCATACGACGCCGTGGTCACCTCGATCGCCGAGTGGATGCAGACGGAGCCTTCACCGGCACCCATCCGTACCGAGCCGGTCGGCAGAGACGCGCACGACCACGGAGGGTGGGGCGCCGGTGCCGGGACAGTAGAGCGCTACGAGTTCCTGTGCCCTTGCGGGGACGGGACGATCATCGAAGAGCACGACAACATCCCTGGCTTCCGCGAGCACGATGTGCGGATCGACTGCGATAAGTGCCGCTCAGAATGGCGCTTTGTGGACGGCAGGGGTTTTCGTGACTGGGCGCTGGAACCCATGACCGTACGCCACGCCGCCTAACAGACGAGGCCGAAACCCCGCGCCGCACCGAGCCGAAGCGAGCCCGGCTTGGTGCGGCGCCCTTGGTGAGTATGGGTTACGCCGATTAGTCGCGGGCCGGCGGCTGGATCATCAGCAGGTTGGAGACACCTCCCTGATTTACGCAGTCCTGAGCGAAGTCGTGAACGTGCCAGAAGAAGTCCACCGCCGGTTCGACGGCGTTCACGGTGGTCTCGACCGGCGTGTAGCGGTGCAGCGGGACTGAAACGCCGTCGTAGGTGAAGCCCATGTTGTCCTTGGTCAGGATCGTCAGCGGCTGCTCACCGGCCCATTCGACTCCAAGTCGCACGTCGTACTCGTCGTTGCCTGTCGTTTCCGCTGTCGTCCTCGTGAGCGCCAGCAGATCGGCGATGGCGCACTCGATGGCGACAGACTCCACCTGGCACCCCTCGAAGTACCCGTCGCTGCTCATGCGATGCCCGCCCACAGCCGCGGCGACTGTCACGGAACCGTCATGGTGGATGCTCGTCCACGCTTCCTTCCAGGTCGAGCGTTCGCCGGCCGCCGTGTTCACAGCCACCCAGCGGCGCAAGCCGGGGCGTGGGTTGTCACGGTCGACGTTCTCCAGAGGGTGGATGCCTCCACGGCCGGCGTAGGTCAGGGCCAGTCCCACAGTCTTCGTCAGCACACCTCGGGCTTCCTCACGCGTCAGCCGGTCGCGAAAGCGCGGGATACGGGGGTGCGCAACCGCGATCAGCCAGGCTCGTTTGTCTGAGTCGCGCCCCGCTGCAGCCTCGATATACAGCGAATCCAACGCCTCAGTCGCGTGCCGACGTTCCTCGAAACGAGCGCGGTACATCGCCTCGATTTGACGCTCCTTCATCCACACCGTGTCCGCGTCATTCCGAACGGGTGCGCCGAAGTAGTCGCCCCGGTAAATCAGATGCGGGCCATCGACGCTGGCTGGCACTTCAACGATGACGGCACGCTCGCCTTCCGTCACACCCAGCCGGAACACGTTCAAGCCAAACACGGGCGGCGTGATCGCGGTGATTGCCGCACTGCGAAGGGAGCGCTCGTACCCCTCGTCAAAGTCTCCAACGTCGATACGCCCGGTCGCGGCCTTCTGCGATTCACGCACGCCGAAGACGATGACGCCTCCACCGCTGTTAGCCATGGCCGCAACGTCTTTCGGAAAGTCGGTCTGCGGCAATCCCTTCTGGGGTGGAAGTTCCGACTTCCAGTCCAAGTCGTCGGACTCCGTCGCGCCAGCCGCGACAGCCGAATCGAGCAGTTCGTCCGTCAACGGACCGGGGCCGCGACCGAGGACGCGGTGGAGGGCAGTGAAACTCATATGACAAGCGTAGGGATGACCACCGACAACGTGCTGAGGGAGCGGCCAAGGTTCAGAACATTGCTGTCACATCTCAACGTCGCTTCGCGCCTCCCGCGAGGTGCTATGAGCAGGTTGGCTCCGCACCGCCGCAACGGAACCCCTGCTGCCTACTGGCTGCCCGATCATCTGTTCGAGGTCGGTCGAATCGGCCACCAACCGGGCCTCCCCACTGTGCAGTAGCCGGTGTGGCCCGACACTCGTCGCGCTCGTGACGGGGCCAGGGACGGCGCCGAGGGCGCGACCGAGTTGGTGTGCTTCCTGTGCGACCTTCATCGATCCCGACCGCGAGCCTGCTTCAACCACGACCGTCGCTGCGGACAGTGCCGCCATCAAGCGCGCACGGGCCAGGAACCGATGGCGAGTCGGCGTTGCACCCGGTGCCACCTCACTCATGAGCAGGCCGACATCGGCGACACGATCAAGCAGTTCGTTATGGCCCGCTGGGTACGCGCGATCAACGCCATTCGCCAGGACTGCGATGGTGTCGCCACCGATCGCGAGCGCCGCGCGATGGGCAGCGCCTTCAATGCCGTAGGCGCCGCCCGCTACGACGATCCGCTCGGCGGCAGCTAGATCGGAGGCGAGCGACCCGGCAACGTGCTCGCCGTAGGAGGTTGCGGCTCGCGCGCCGGTGATGGTCACGAGATCGGCGAGCGGGCGTGCGAGGAACGACGAGGCCCCGCGAGTCCAAAGCACGTAGGGAGCCCGCTCACCAAGATCGCTGAGCGAGCCGGGCCACTCGTCGTCGCCGGGGATCAGGACGCCGAGCCCGGATCGTCGTGCTTGGAGGAGACGTTCGTCAAGTGAATCAATGCCCGGGTTGGTGAAGTGTCCGCGCCAGACTTGGGCGTCAACGTCGCCGAGGCCAGGAACAGAGCTGTCGGACTCAGCCAGCCGCAGGGTTTCGACGCCGCCGGCCGTAGCGAGCAGGCGACCTGTCACCGCGTCGTCCGGCTCTACGAGCATCGACAGCACCATCCGCGCGGTGCGCTCGTCTCCCGCGATCTCAACCAAGCTCGGCATCGTCCTGCTCCTCTCGTGCTCCTGCCTGAGAGGTGCGCAGAGACCCACCGGGTCTTCCGTGTGCGCCAAGCCCGGCGTAGAGTGGAAGACGAGGCAGGTTCTCCTCATATTGCGGGTCCTTCGGGACGGCCCTCGGGCACTCATACACGTTCTGCCTCCTCGACGGAGAAACACGTGTGTTGAGAGGCCCACCATGTTCCGCTTCATCTGGACGCTCAGCGTCCATACCCGCGACTTCCTCCACCGCTACATGCCGAGCAACCGGCTGCTCGCTACCATCCGCACGCGGCGCGGTCTCAAGTGGGGGTTCCCTGCCATGCTCGTCGCCACCCCGTACGTCCTGGTCGCCACCATCTGCTCCAGCCTCGTCGCCGACGGCGGCCCCGGCTGGCTTCACCTGGTCGTGCTGTGGGGGTGCTGGAACGCCTTGAAGTTCATCGTCATGGGGCCGGTCAGCGTCGCACTGCTCGTCCGGGTGCGCATCCGCGAGGCGTTGATCCGTCGCGATCAGCAGCATGGAGCGCGTGCTGACGAGCGCGAACCGCTCGTGCTCGCGTAAGCCTCTGCTCAGGGAACATCGCGGGTCGGGAGGCAATAGCCATCCGGCTGCGTCGTCCACCGTCCTCGCGAATCGGAACGCCATGCTCGGCCAGCGCGCGGCGAACTGCGTGGGGCCCCGCACCGACCTTCAAGCCGACCTCTACCAGCGTCAACCCGCTGTCGTAGAGGTCGGCTGCTTCGTGAATGCGGGAAGGGTCGAATCGTCCACGGCGGATCGGGACCTTCCGCCGCGTCAGATGCTCCGCAACCGTCCGACGGTGGACGCCGAAGCGCGAGGCCAGTTCAACGGGCGTCGCACCGTCTCGGTACCTCGCTACCATCTCGTCGACCTGCTCGGCCCGAAGAAGGGTTTGAGCCATCCCAAGTGATCGCACCATCCGGCCCCTGGAGTCCACCACGGAAGGGTGAAGCGGGCGTCGATTCTGCTTGTAGAACCCGCGCGACCTGCGCAAAGACAGGGTCTTCAAGTGTGGGCAGGGGTTCTCAGTATGCGGGATAGAAGCTTTGGGATGACGGCGAATGCGGCCGCGACTTTATGTGAGCGGCAGGATCATTCGGTAGTTCGTGAGGCTAACACCCCGAAGGATCGGCGTTCGTTCTGCTTCGGTGACGAATCCATGACCTTCAAAGAACGGGCGGGCGGTGATGCTTGCGTGAGTCGAGAGCCCCTTGGCTCCGGAACGAATTGCAGATGCACGGGCCCAGTCGAGAAGTGCGGAGGCAACGCCTTCCCTGGCGTGCGCCGGGTCGACAAACAGCATGTCGATGTATCCAGTTGATGAAACATCCGTGAACCCCACAAGCTCACCGTCAACTACTGCGACCTGAGTGTTAGAGGTAGCCCGCGCCCCATGCCAGTCAGTAAGAGAACGGTCGGCACCTACCCATGCGTCAATCTGTTCTGGTGAGTAATCGTGACTTGCCGTCACCTGCACGGCGCGCGTAAAGACCTCAAGCGTGCTGACCGCGTCCGACTCCCTGTAATCCCGCAACTCCATGACTCTGAGTCTATGAGGCTGACCCTCTGAGACGCAGGACTGCTCTGTCCATGTACGTCTTTACTCAGTCCCTTCATGCATGAGGGACGGATCGACGCCTCCACGACGGATCGGGATGCTCCGTCGCGTTAGATGTTCTGCGACAGTCCGCCGGTGGATGCCGAACAGGGCAGGTCGACTCCACGAGCGCCGCGCCATCGAGGAACTGCGCCACAAGATCATCGACCACAACCATCCTGCCGAGCTCCATGCCTCGTCCCTCGACTCGACGATGATGGCGATGACGACGACCACGTCACTTGGTCAGGCCGGACAAGGGTTTGAGCCTTCCCAATGGCAGAAGAGAACAGAGCGCGTGTCACCCCAGGGTTGACACAGGATGCGTCGGGATGTGATGCTTGAGGCATGGATCGTAACCCCAGGGGTGACAACTCGCTGCGGAGCCCAGGCGAGTCGGAAGCAGACATGTGGGCACGCGTCCTTGCGCACCGCCGGAGGGACGATCCCGCGACGGTCGCGTCCGTGATCGAGCGGTTCGATGCTGCCGGCGTCACCCCCGACCAGGTTGCCTTCCACCTTCAAGACGGGGGCGACCTGCTCTATGCAGCTGCGGCTACGGGCGCGGAGGGCTGGGCTGCTCCGTTCGGTGGGGAGCGGGCCGTCGCTCTGCTGGCCGCGGAAGTCAGCGCCTTGATGTCGCACCTGGTTGCCCGCGCCGCGAGTGTCCGTTCGGTCTGCGTGGAGGCGCTGCTGGACGAGTTCAGCGCCGTGACTGTTGCCGGTGCGCTTGGTGTGGCGCGTCAGAAGGTCTACGAACTCGCCCGGGCGAGCGTCGACTCCGATTACCTCACGACAACACCTTGGAGGAACCATGAATGACATGCACGAGGCAGTATCGCTGCCCGACTCGGCCGTGAAACGGCTGGTACATCCGACTGATCTAGTCGAGGCGCGCGCGCTGTATCTGCGCGGTTGGTGGTTCGGGCGGCTCTGCTCGCTCCCGATCGTCGTCGCTATCGGAGCGGTGGTATGGACGCTCAGCGGCAACCTGCTGGCATCGCTTGCGGCACCGATCAGCACTTTCGCCATCGCACTCGCGGCGAGTCGCTGGCACGAGGCTCGCGCCTGGGACTTCATCCCCAGGAAGCGACAAGACCGCGAAGGTGCAGGTGCCTGGCGTTTGCTGGCTGCTGTGTTGGATGCTGTTGCTCTGCTTGTCACTGCCGGAGCGGTCATCATCGCTGTCAACAACACACCGGTCTCGCAGGGGGTCGTCGCCTACGCGGTCGGCTCCGGGCTCGGTGTCGCGGTGCTGCAGATCGTGGAGATTGCCCTGGCGGTAGGCCGCAGGCTCAACGGAACGTCGATTGGGCGGCGGGTTATCCTGCTCGTCGCGGTCATTGCCGCATCCGTGCTGGTTGCCGTGTTCGGCAGCCGCGCCTGGAGCCAGGAATCCTACGTGCTGGCAGGTGCCGGCATGGCGACGGTGCTGCTGGCACAGCTGCTGTGGTGGGCCTTCACCCGACGCAACAGGCGGCGCGCGAAGGGTGATGAATCATGAACGACAACACGCAGCGCGATATTGCCTCGAAGTCGTCGGGGCAGCCCGCAGTGGCCGTGGAGATCCGTGATCTGCGCAAGACGTTCCCGGGTGTCGTGGCCGTTGACAACGTCAGTTTCTCGGTCCGTGCCGGAGAGGTCTTTTGCCTCCTCGGCCCCAACGGAGCGGGCAAGACGACCACGGTGGAATGCCTCGCAGGCGCACTCACGCCCGATTCGGGCCAAGTCGAGGTACTTGGCCTCGACCCGGTGCGACACCGTCGATACGTGCGCGAGCGCGTTGGGTACCAGCTGCAGTCGGCAGTTCTCCCGGACGCCCTGCGAGTCGAAGAAGCGCTGCGGTTGTTCGCATCCTTCTACCCGGTTCCGATCGCCGTCGAGGACCTGTTACGAACGGTCGGGCTGGACGGCCAGAGGAAGCGGGCCTTCGGCAAGCTCTCCGGGGGCGAAAAGCAGCGACTCTCCATCGCCCTCGCCCTGGTCGGGTCACCCCAGATCGTTGTGCTCGACGAACTCACCACCGGTCTCGATCCTCAAGGACGACGCAGTGTCTGGCACCTCATCGACCAGATCAAGGGCGCTGGGGTCACCATCATCTTGGTCTCCCACTATCTCGACGAGGTGCAACGGCTGGCCGACCGGCTAGCCATCATCGTCGCCGGACGCACGCAGTTCGTCGGAACGCCGACGGAACTCCGCGCCGCCGCCTCGGCCGCGTCCGGCGTGACCCAGAGCCTCGAAGACGCCTACCTCGACTTCCTCGACAAGATCGACCCCACGGCCACTTGGAGAGCAGCATGAGCGCGCTCACGACACTGACTGCCACCGAAGCACGGCTGTTCCTGCGCAACCCGACGAGCATCTTCATGGCACTGCTGCTGCCCTCCTTGCTTCTGATGCTCCAAGGGTTCGTCATCCCGGGCACGATGGAACCCATCGGAGGCGACAACCCCGCTGTGGCGGACCTGCGGGTGATCGACTTCTTCGTCCCGATCTCGATCACAGTGGCACTGGTCAGCGTGGCTGTGACCAACTATCCATCGGCGATCGCGGTATACCGCGAGAGCGGCGTGCTCCGGCGTCTCGACGTCACACCGATCGGCCCCCACCGGGTGCTGTTCGCCCAGTGGCTGGTCAGCGTCGCATCCCTGGGTGCAGCGATTGTCGTGACGGGCATTCTCGCCCGGGTCGCATTCGGCGCGGTTGCCCCACGAAACGTCGCGTTCGCGTTCCTGGCGATGCTCGTCGGCACGATCGCCATGATGGCCGTCGGATCACTGATCGCGGCGACCGCCGGCACCGCCCAGATCGCTTACGGGGTGGGGATGCTGGTCTTCATGGCTTGCCTGTTCACCGCCGGAATGTGGACGCCTGGACCAATGATGACCCCGGTCGTGCAGTTGGTCACCGGCCTCACTCCGCTCGGTGCGATGACTCAAGCGCTGACCTCTGCCTGGTATCAGGGGACCACTGAGATCACCCCATTCATTGTCATGTCCGCCTGGGCTGTGCTTTGTGCCTCTATCTCGGTGAAAGTGTTCCGATGGCGCTGATCCGGCGCCCGGACGCATCGCCAAGCGCGACCAGGGTCTCTCCGTCACCCGGGGTGGGCGCATGGCAGCAGGCACAGCGCCGAACTCGACATGGTTATCGGCGAGATCGCACTGAGCGGGTGAGACCTGCAGTTCGCGATTCAGGGCTGCGGCGCCTCAAGTCCGCGTGCTGATGCGATAGTTGCCTGGGCTCGCCGACCGGGTCGGCGGGTCGTCCCGCCTACCTCCACGACCGCCCGGCGCGCAGTGTCCTGACCCACGCCAAAGCGTGCACCGATCTCGGTCAGCGTGAATCCCTGCTCGTAGAGTGCGCCTACCTCGGTGACCTGCTCGGTCGTCAGCTTGCCCCGACGTACCTGGACTGACCGGCGTCGTAGGTGGATCGCCACTGTGGCGCGGTGCACACGGAAGTGCTCGGCGACCTCCCGCATGGACTCTCCGTTGCGGTACATCGTCACTAGCTCGTCCACTTGGGCGGTGTCGAGAAGGGTTTGAGCCATCTCAAGTGAACGCACCATCCGGCCCCTGGAGTCCACCACGGCGGGGTGAGACGGGCGCCGATCCTGCTTGTAGAACCCGCGCGCCCTGCGCAACGACAGGGTTTTCAGGTGTGGGCAGGGGTTCTCAAACTCTCTACGGAGGTCCACCCAAAGTGCCTTACGGGAACACGCGACATCGGTAGATGTTGAGTGTTCCCGTTTGGCTTCTTTGCCTCCGGCAGCCTCGGTGATGATCGTCTTGAACGGTTCCGCGAGGCGTGGGCGTAGTTGCTCGTCGTCGGTGATCTCCAGGCGCGTGTAGAACGCCTGGTTCGCGAGCCTGCGGTTCCCGTCGTCGGAGTGCGCGTACGCGCGGTGGGCGTCGGTGAGCAGGCGCAGGCTGTAGTGGAGGAACGCCCGCGCCCCGGCATGGTGTTCATCGTGCTCGCTGAGGCGTCGCTCGACATCGGCGAGGCCCGCGCGGATACGGTCTTGGTGTCGCTTCAACGTTGGCAGGTCGATGGCGTCGGCGAAGTGCGCGGCGAGAAGCTTGTCGCTCTCGGCCTCCAGCCTCGCCCGGTTCGCGGTGAGGTCGGCGAACTCCTGATCCCGGCCAGCGCTCTGCTCATCGAACGCGGCATCGACCTCGGCGGCGAGATGCCGGTAGTCGTCCTCGCTGATCGTGATGTCCCGGTAGGAGTCCTCAACCAGTCGCTCGGTAACCTGGACGGGCACGGCGCGACGAGTGCAGGTCGTCTTCTTCGCGGCGCGGCCCGAGCAGATGAAGTAGGCGTAGGTGGTGCCGCGTGGGTTGGTGGCGAAGTCCAGCAGCATCCGCGACCCGCATGACCCGCAGTGCAGCAGCCCCTTCAGGTGGTGGGCGTGCATGGCGTGCCCGCACCCTAGCGCGTGCGCGGACCGGGTGTGACGACCACCTCATCTGGGGAACCGGCATATCCCAGACAACCCCGACCCAGGCAGCCTGAACCGCAAACCTGACGCGCACCCGCGCGGACCGTTCTTGACAGTCAACGTCAGTGGTGATGGGTAGCCTGAGAAAGCAGTAACCCCGGAGACGTGCTCTCGCAGAGGCCTTCCGGGGTCTTCGTGAACCACGTTACCACAGGAGGTGTGACAGTGACCGAGAGCGGCGCCAATGTGGCCCGCGTGGCCACCGCGCTCTCCACCGAGCGACTCGCCCCCTACTTGCGGGCGATGAACGGCAACCTTGCTGAGGCGGTGCGACTCTACGAGTGGAACCTTGCCGTCTCGGGCGCGCTCTACGAGGCGCTCGGCATCCTGGAAGTCGCGCTCCGCAACGCGCTGAGCGAGCAACTCGCCGCACACCACGGCACGTTGGCAGGTCACTGGTACGACGATCCTCTCGGGGTCCTGTCCGTCCAGGCCGCCGATGACATCGCTGCGGCCCGGCACCGAGTAGCCAAGCTGCGCCGTGGTGAGTCGCCCGGCCGCCTGATCGCCGAGTTGAACCTCGGCTTCTGGAAGTTCCTGCTTGCCAGGCGATATGAAGCAACGCTCTGGACTGCCCACCTCCGCCATGCCTTCCCGAACCTCCGACCACAGAACCGAGCCACCGTCTACGGCGCCCTGGATGCGCTGCACGCCCTCAGAAACCGGGTCGCCCATCACGAGCCGATCCACAAGAGGGACCTCTCGGCCGACATGCTCACCATCTACCGCGTGCTCGACTGGATGGACCCCGACGTTCGCGCCTGGGCCGTCAGCCCTTCACGCTTGCAGCCACTCATCGCCGCACGACCGCGCTGATAACCGAGATTCAAGCCCGCCGCGTCTTCGCCCAGGCGGTGCCACGATGCACGCCGAACTGCTTCGCCAGCGCGTTGACGCTGACGCCGTTGGCACGGGCTGTTCGCATAGCGTCCACTTCCTCGTCGGTCAGCGGTGTTCGAGCGCGTCTGCTTGGCTCTGCCGACGCGGCGATGAGTGCGTCGTCGGATTCACCCACGGGCTCAACGACAGCCCCAGGCGCTTGATCCCACGCGGAAACAAGCCTCTCAACCCATGGTCGCCTGTTCCCGTAGTGCTCGATCGCGTCCACCCAAAGTGCCATACGGCTCGTCGCCTCGAACCCACGCTCCGACAGCAGCTTTCATGTCGCGGCCACGAGCTTCTGCTTCGACCCTGGGTGAGCGGCTCCATGGCGGTGAACGATTCCGGTGTCAGCGACTCGGCCCCCGCTTGACAACCGAGGATACAGACGTATTGTTGAATACATGCGTATTCCGAGAGGGAGTCATGCACACTTCACCTGCGCCGATTGAGGTATCCGACCAGCGCCCGCTGGCGACCTGGGCGGTGCGGTGGCCGTGGCTCTGGGCAATCGCCATCGGCCTGGGCGGCGTCGTCCTGACTGCTTTCGGTGCGGGCTTCAGCCAGGTCCGAGGGCTTGGCGAGCAAGCGGCCACCTATACTCAGGCTGCCTTTGTCTCTGCATCAGCACTGATCGGGTTGGTCATCATGTGGCGAACCAGGCCGTCGCTGGCCGAGTACGGGTTTCGGCGCCCGCGAGCGATCGCTGAGGCGCTTTGGTTGACTCCGTTGGCGGCCCTCCCGGTGATCCTCCTCGCCACTGCGGGCACCGACGTGACCCCCGGCCAAGCCCTCGCCTACAGCATGCTCGCCATCGCCGTGGGCTTCAGCGAGGAGATCTGGTTCCGCGGGCTGCTGCTCGCGGCGCTGCGGCGACTCGGCCGGAGACGGGCGGTCGTCGGGGCGTCCGCGGTGTTCGGCGCCTTGCACCTGACCAACCTTCTCGGCGGAGGAGACCCGACCTACGTTGGGCTGCAATTCGCGTTCGCTTGTCTCGTTGGTCTCGTGCTCGCCGAACTCGTCGAGGTGACGGGAAGCCTGTGGATCGGCATCGTGTGGCACGCCGTTTACGACCTTGTGGCCCTCAGTGTCGGTGACTCGTTGACCACGGGGGCATTGGTGGGGGTAGGGGCCATGACAGCCGTGCTGGTCGTTTACGCCGGCTATCTCTGGCGTCGGCTGCCCAACGATGCTCAGGTCGGGCGGGACTGAGCCGTGGAGCTCAGCCCACGTCAGGCGGAGTTCGCGGATGCCGCCCTGCGCCTGGTGGCGCGTGACGGGCTTTCGTCGGTCACCTTCCGGTCCGTGGCCACGGAAGCGGGTATGTCGCTCGGTGCGGTGCAGAAGGCGTTCCCCAGCAAAGGACACCTGCTCCGTGCCATGTTCGGGCGGCTGCGCGAGACGGCTTCCTTGCCTGTCCTCGGCGCACCCGGACGCCCCACTCTGCACGACTGGTTCGTGGCACTCATGGTGAGCGTGCTCCCGCTTGACGCCCCCCGCCGGGCGGCCGAGTTGCAGGGCGCGGCCTTCGTCGAGCGGGCTCCGTTCGACGCGGAGATCGGGAAGGCAGTCGCGGCGTCCGATCAGGAACTCCGAGTCGCGTTCGCATCGCTCGTACGCCGCGCCCAAGCAGAGGCAGAGGTTCCCGCGGCGGTCGACCCAGATGCCACCGCCTGGGCGGTGCTCGCCTTCATGCAGGGGATGGCAAGCCAGCTGCTGTACGATCCGGTGCCCGAGGGAGTGGTCCGAGACCAGTGCCGATCGATCGTCGACTCCCTGCTACGAAGGAGCCCGTCCGACGGGGACGACGATCATTCGTCACCGTGACCTGCGGCGACAAGACAAGCACGGGTTGGGTAGCGTGAACTAAGAAAGGCTGGAGCACATGGCCGATCGAACCACCATCGCGGGAACGTGTCGGGAGCCTTGGCGCGGCGTGTTGCTGACGGGTGCCGGTGCCGCTGTCGGCTCGATCGTCCTCATCGTTGTACAGATGGTCGTTTTCGTCTTGCACCCGCCGCCGACTTCGGTGGAGGGCTTCTTCGTCCTCATGGCTGAGAACCCGCTGCTCGGCTTGGTCAGCCTGGACCTGCTGCTCAGCGTGAACAATGTGCTCGTGGCCTTGGTCTATCTCGCGCTGGTGATGGTGCTCTGGGATCGGGCGAGGTCGACCGCCGCACTCGCCGGGTTGCTCATGGTCCTCGGGATGGCGGCATACCTGTCATCGAACCCGGCCGTCGACATGCTTCTGCTCTCTCAGCAGCACGCACGTGCCGTTCCCGCCGATCAGCCAGCACTCCTGGCAGCCGGGGAGGTGCTGTTGGCGTCGTGGCGTGGGACCGCATTCCTGACGTACTACGTCCTCAACGGTATCGCCCTACTGCTCGTCGCCGTTGCCCTGCTGCGCACCAGGGCACTGGGTCGCGCCCTCGGATGGTGGGCGCTCGCGTCCGGGGTGTTGATGCTCGTCCCATCGACCTTTGGATTGGTTGGGCTGGTGATGTCGCTCCTCTCGCTCTTGCCTTGGTGCGTCATGTGCGTGATCGCGGCCGCGCGCCTCCGGGCTCGGGTCGCAGAAGGGTCTTAATCCTCTCAAGACGACCCGTCTATCGAGCGACCTCGACGGGTCCGGTGGCGCCGACGTGGGTGATCACGATCTGTTCATCCGCGCCACGCCCGTGGGCCGAACCCACACCGTTTGCGCACACGGTTGGTGTCCTCGGCCGCACAAGCGTTCGCACCCGGCGAGCCGTCCGGCAGGTGATGGGCCGCGCATGAACACCGCCGCCAGTCGGTCCGGCAGGTGATGAGCCGCGCATGAACGCCGCCGCCAGTCGGTCCGGCCCCCCACAGTCGAGGAGATCGGACGATACGCCGCCCACTTCGGTGTCGAGCCGGAGCAGATCCAGCACGACTTCATGATCGAGGACCGACACCCAGACGTGCATCTGCCCCATCGGCGACACCGACCTGAAGATCCAACTGATCAGCGGCGACGACTACACACCCTGGCCGCGAGCCCAGTCGGCGATCTCCCAGCGGTACCAGGGCGTCCACCCGGTAACGGTGACCGGGTAGCGAACGCTGATTGGCAGTGCCGCTGGACGCCGAACCGGGATGACGAACTACCGCCCGCCGTGCGACCCACTTCCGAGATGACACGCCTCTTGCCGGTCGAGGTCGGTCGAGGTCGGTGGAGGTTGGTGGAGGTTGGTCGAGCATTATCGCGGCAGATGTCACAGCCCGCTCCGCCGGTGGAGTTGTCTCCGGCTAGGCGGTTCTGCGCATCGCCGCCGCCGTCCTCACCGCACTCGCCGCGGCGGGCTGGACCCTGGACCGGCTCGGTCTGGCCAACCCGGTCGCTTCGCTCGCGGACGGCATCGTCGACTATCAGCTCGTGGTGCTGGCCGCGATCTGGATCTGCGCCATCGCCCTGTGACGGACCGCACGCACCCCGGACGCGTCCGCCCGCGACGCGTCCGCCCCTGACCTGACCGCCCCTGACCTGACCGCCCCTGCCTACGAAAGGAACCGTTGCCTACGAAATTTCGTAGGCAACGGTTCCTTTCGTAGGCAAGGGGGTGACGGCGCTCAGGAGGACGAGCGGTGCGTCGCCCTCCTCGTCATCGGGGTGGCGAAGGCGCCTTCGATCAGACTCGCCAGCGCGGACGGGGTGAAGGCCGTGGCCCAGTTCCACCGGACGGGCCACCACCCGGCCTGCCGGACGCGTTCCTCGCGGGCCTTCTCGGCCATGATCGCGTCCTCGGGGCTCTGTCCCGGGCGCAGCAGCGTCCTGTACTTCGCCTTGCCGTCCACTTCGCCGACCACGCCATGGTCGGGCCAGCCGAAGTCGGTCGTCGCCTCCCACCCGTAGGGACTGATCACCTCGAATTGCAGCACCGGCGCCGGCAGCCCCGCTCGCGCCATCGACACCCTGCTGGCCGATTCGGCCGGAGATTGCGCACCGCCGTCGGCGAACAGGGCCGCCTGACGCAGCACCGGGACGCCGTGACAGCCCCGATGGCTGTCCGCGAACGCCACGAGCGAATCCCGTGAGACGCCATGGTTGAGCGCCCAGTCCGCGGCGATCACCGCCCAGATGTACTGGGTCGTGCACATCAGGTCGGCGATCGTCCGGACCAGCGACGTCACCTGCACTCCCTCCTTCATCACCACCTCGTCCGCCGCCAGCGCTGCACTATGCGCCTGGTACTCAGGACGGCGGCGTCCGCGCATGGGCGACGGGACCGTGAAGTGGACGATCGGCGGATCGGGATGCGGAAGCGGGACGCCGTGCACCACGGCCGCCGACTCGTGCGACAGAACCGCCGACGTCCCTTGTCGCAGCAGGACGGCGCGTGCACGGTTGAGGTGGGCGTCGGCGTCCGGCACCTTGGTGGTGGCGAGATAGACGCCGTGGAGCGGACGCGCCAGCTCGCCATCGCGGACGGCCTGCGCCACACGCCGGTTCGACCATCCTTCGGCGCGAAGCTGGAACAGAGTTCTGGGGGTGAGGTCCTGCATGGAGGCACCCCATCACACCGGGCGTGGCGACACGAGCCCGCCGCGGCACCCTGTGGATAACGCAGGCCGCCATCCACAGGACAGACCGCCGTCCACAGGACAGGCCTCGTCCCACGGACCACCCTTGCCTACGAAAGGAACCGTTGCCTACGAAATTTCGTAGGCAACCGTTCCTTTCGTGCGCAGGAGTCGGTTCCAGGGCTGTCGGCTCCAGGGCTGCCGGCTCCAGGGCTGTCGGCTCCAGGGCCGGCACCGCCTGGCCGAGTCGCTCAGGCGTCGCCGCTCGACCGACGCACGGCCGGTGTCGTCGTGTAGCCGACGCGCCACAGGTAGATGCCGAGGCCCGCGACGACCCCGCTCAGGGCGACGACCCACCAGGGGAATCCGGGAAGGTCCGGCTTGGCCGTGGCCGCGACGACCTCCTCGGGTGGGGTGGGCGTGACCCGTTCGCCCGTGACCAGAATGCGGTGGCTGTTGATGCCCAGCGGGGTGCAGGTGACGAGGGTGACCAGATCGCGGTTCCGGTCAGCGAGGATCGCCTCCGTCTCGCTCGGCTCGATCACCAGCACCTCGACGACGCGATAGGTGAGCACCTGGTCGAGCACCGAGACGGTGAAGGTGTCCCCGACCGCGGCCCGGTCGAGGTCGTTGAAGAGGGTGGCGGTGGGCAGGCCCCGGTGCGCGGTGAGCACCGAGCGGGTGCCGACGCCGCCGACCGGCAGCGACGTCCCCTCGAGGTGCCCGATGCCGCGCTCCAGCGTCTCTTCGCTGGTGCCGTGGTAGATCGGCAGATCGATCAGAAGGGAGTCGTAGCGCAGGCGTCCCATGAAGCCAGCCTCGGTGACGGCCAGCAGGTCCTCATAGACGAAAGGCGAGTCGGACGCCCGCGCCCCGGTCGCGACATTCGCGTTGGCCTCATAGATCGCCCCGCTGGCCAGGGCGGCGTTGTAGGCGCGTGCGTGTTCGATCTGTTCGGACCGATACCGCGCGTCGTCGTTGGGTGGCTGTTCCATCTGCGCTTGCGCCAGTTCGGTCACCCGGGATTGCTCCTTTTGGGAGAACCAGGACGCCACGTGCGGGTAGAGGAACAGGCACGCCCCGAGAAGGATGACCACGCAGGCGATCACCTGCGTCCGCGGCACACGCCAGCGTCGCCGCACTCGGGCGGGCGCCGTATCGGGCCGTGTGCTCACCGGCACTCCTTCGGGACGTGGGACGTGGGACGTGGGACGTAGAGCGGAAGCTGGCGGCGGCACCGGGTTCGGTGCCGCCGCCAGATCAATCCGCTCGCGGATCAGTGTTGCCGATCAGACCTGGCTGCGACGGCGACGCGACACCGCGATGACGCCGGTGCCCGCACCGACCAGCAGCAGACCGCCGAGGGTCATGGCCAGCGTGCCTTGGGCGCCCGTGAGGGGCAGTTCAGGACCGACGGCCTTGAAGTTCTTGATCGTCTGCGTCGAGATGGACGCCGAGGCCGTCGCCCCCGCGGTCAACGTGATGGGGCCGGTCCACGGGTCCGCCGGAAGCACGTAGCCCTGAGGGGCGACCGTCTCCTTGAGGTACACGACTTCGGTCACGTCGTCGTCGTTGCCGACCCACACGTTGAACGACAGGGTGCCGTCGGCCGCCGTCGTACCCTCGGCCAGCTTCTCGGTCTTGTCCGAGTTCCACAGCTCGAACGTCGCGCCGGCAAGCACGGATGCGGTCGTGTCATCGACCTTGGTGAGGTCGAGACGCGCCCAGTTCGTGGTGACCTCGGGGGTGGTGCCCGGCTTGCCGTTGATCGTCGCGGTGGCCTTGTTGTCGAGCTGGCCGAGGTCGGTCACCTTGGCCTTGATGGTGGCGGTCACCGTGGTGGCACCGTTGGCCGCCGCCGCGTTGAGCTTCACGAGTCCGGCCGTGGTCAGCGTCACGGTCGCGTTGTCGGCCGAGATCGTGTAGTCGCCGGCCACCAGGTCGACGCCACCGATGGCGATGTCGCTCCAGGAGACGAACTCGAGGCCGGCGGACAGCGCATCGCTGATCGAGAACGACACGTACGGGAGCGCGGGCTGCGCGACCGGGACGGAGATCGTGAAGGGCACGACCGCGCCGAGCGTCACGTCGGCGGCCTTGTCGGGTGTTCCGACGGTCTTGGTCGGGGTCACCGAACCGAGGACGTTCTTCGGGTAGACGTCCACGTCGTAGTCCCAGCCTGCTTCCCCGCGCGGGTAGGGGATGGTCACGAGGAAGGGCGCCGCGGGTGCCGTGATCAGGTTCGAGCCCGAGTCGATTTCCTCGACGAGGTAGAGCCCCACGCCCAGGCCGGAGGCCGTCACCTGGCCGTTGGCGAGGGTCGTCACGTCCTGCGACGTGCCCTTGGTGAAGCTTCCGCCAGGGATGCCGCCGGGCGTCAGGCCATCGATGGCCGCCCAGCCCTCGGCGGTCGCCAGCGGCACGGAGGCGCCGCTGAGGAGCACTTCGGTGACGCGGAACGTCACGCCCTCGAGCGGTGCACCGGCCGGGCTATTGTCCGAGCTGGCCTCGTCCTTGACGTGCTTGTGAATGATGATGGAGCCGGTCGCGGTCGGATCGATGTTCACCGGAACGGCGGCCGTGGCGACCGTGGAGGTCGCGACGATGCCGGCGAAAGCCAGGGCGAGCGCCCCTGCTCCCGCGACCAGCCGTTTCAGCGCTGTCTTGGTTGTGCTCATGTTCTTTCGGTCTCCCCCGTTTGGTTCTTTCAGCCGTCGCCGGCTGCCTTCAGACTTGGTGGTGGTCGCCCCTGGCGCGAGCGCCAGAAGGCGGTTGACTCTCATCCGGTTGCTCTCATCCCCTATCAGGCGACCTCCTTGCGGCGGTTCCGGACGCGCGCGGTCGCGATCGTTCCGAGTCCGAGCGCCAGGACGCCGAGGCCCGCGATGAAGAACGCGTCGCGTCCGAGTCCGCCGGTCAGCGGGATGGTGACGCCAGGGATCTGCTTGTTCTCGACATCCCCGAGGTTCCATTCGAGCTTCGCCGGATCGGTCGATCCGATCGCGAACGGCCGCGCCGTGGTGTCACGGATGAACCCGGCCGGGGCCTTCGTCTCGGTGAGTTGGTAATCACCCCACAGGAGGCCTTCGAGCAGGAATCGCCCGGCCGCGGGATCCTTGTCCGGTCCGGCGCAGTCGGACGCCGCGTCGGCCACGCAGTCGGTCACGGGCACGGTCGGACCGTTCGCACCGGGGCCTTTCAGCTCCCACTCGGAGTCTTTCAGGAGGGTGCCGCCCTCATCGACCTTGGTCCAGGTCACGCTTCCGAGCTGACGCGTGGTGGTGTTGGTGACCGTCACCAGTCCGAGTTGGACGCCGTCGCCCGCCTTGGCCTCGACCGGATCGCTGTAGGCCGGCTCGCCGTCCCATTGATGCGAGTGATCGTCGGCCACCGGATCGTCGGGTCGGTCCTCGGAGGCGACCGCACAGAGCGCCCCCACCGGAATCTGGTCGGCGACGGTGGAGGTCCACGTCTGGCCCGCGGCGATCGCGCCCCATGCACCGCCCACCGTTGTCGCGGTTTCGCCCGTACCGAGCGTGCACTGCCACGCACCGGAGTACGTGTTCGCGGCGTCGGCGGTTCCGTCCACGACCTTGGTGATCGAGAAGTTGCCGTAGATCGCCTTGGTGGTGTTGGTGACCGTCACCACGGCGAGCTGGACGCCCTGGCCCGCCTTCGCCTGCACCGGATCGCCGAAGACCGGGTCGCCGTCCCACTGGTGCGCGTGATCCTCGACCGGGTACTCGTCCCGCGGCTCGGAGGTGACCGCACAGGTCGCGCCGAGCGGGATCTCGTCGGCGTCGGTGGAGGTCCACGTGTCGCCGGCTCCGATGGGTCCCCACGAGCCGGTGACCGGAGCCGTCTCGCCGGCAAGCGTGCATGACCAGTCGCCCCCGAACGTCATGTCAGCGGAGACGACCGAGCCCTCGGGCACGACCTTGGTCACGGAGAAGTTGCCATAGACCCGCTTGGTGGTGTTGGTCACGGTAAGGGTCACGGTCTGCCCGTTGACGATGGTCTTCGGGTCGTCCGTGTAGGCCGGGTTCCATTCCCAGGAGCTGCCGGGCAGCCCAGCGCTGCCGGACGGCGGGGTCTCGATGGCCGAGCAACTCGCGCCGGCCGGGATCTGGTTCACGGCGGGCGAGCCCTGCGCGGGTGTGAGCGTGGCCGCGCCCGCGCCCTGCCGCGTCCAGGTGCCGGACGCCACCGTCGCGTTGCTCAGCGTGCACGCGTAGGTGCCGTTGAACGCGATGTTCCCGGATCCGGTCGGGACGCTGCTGTCGAAGGCCTTGGTGATCGCGAGACCGCCCACCTGCGCCTTGGTGTTCGTGAAGACGCAGGCCACCTTGCCTGCGGCCGGCCCAAGGCCGACGATCTTGACCGATCCGTTGACCACGGTGACCGGCCGGTTGACGCCGTCGACCGTGCAGGCCACGCCGGTAAGGGACCATCCGGCCGCGATCTGCGCCGACGTCGGGCTTTCGGTCAGGGTCAGATCGGCTGAGTGCCCAGGCGCGCTGAAGTTGAGATCCCACTTCACAGAACCGCCAGCGGTGGTCGTTCCGTTGGCCGGGGTCGGGGCAGTCAACGTTCCTTCCCCGGCGCGCGAGGACGAGAAGGTCCAGCCGCCCGCGTGATCGACAGTGGTTGCTCCCTCGACGGTGGTCTTGCTGACCTCGATCGGCACCGTGCAGGTCGCCGACTTCACCACGTCACCGAGCATGGCGTTCAGCTGAGCCCAGGCTCCTTGGAAGTAGTCTCAGACCTCCGGAAGTAGGGTTGGGCTGAGTGTTGAGATTCATGCTTTCTGGACACGGTAGGTGATGGGGCGCGGGTCGCCGGGTAGCCGGGTGGGAGTCGTGTTGAGTTCTTCGGTGAGTAGGTGCAGGGCGCGGGCGATGCGGGGGGTGTCGGGCCGGTCGAGGGTGACGGTGATCCCGCTCGTGGTGTAGTTGATCCGCCCGGCGTGGTGGAGCAGGTGGCGGGTGATGGCGCGGTATTCGTCGTTGTCGTTGAGGTAGGCGTTGAGGTGGTCGGCGAGCCAGGCCTCGGCGTTGAAGGCGAGGAGGCGGAGCACCATTTGCAGGCCGCGGCGGGCCAGCAGTGGCCGGGCGCGGGTCGCGTTCGGGTCGAGGTCGGTCGCGGGTACTTTGGTCGGGATCGGTTTGAGTGTGGCCTTCGCTTGGGCTAGGGCGGTGGCGGCTTTCTCGATCCGTGCGTGTGTGCCGGGCAGTGCGGTGTTCAGCTGGGCTGGGGTGCTGCCGCCGTTGAGTAGTTGTGGCAGGGCTCGTTCCGCGGCGGCGAGTTCGGCCTCGGCGGTGTGGACGTGTTTGCGGGCGGCGACGCGGGCGGGGTTGGTGACCATCCGGGTGTCGGTTGTGGTGTCCATTCGGTAGTCGGCGAGGGTGTCGATGCCGTTGTGGGCGGCGGCGTACTTGAACATGTTCTCGATCCGCCAGCGGGACCGTAGCCAGCAGACCAGGTCTGCGCCGGTCGCGTCGGTGACGGAGGTGAGGACCTGCAACACCGGCTGGTCGTGTTCGTACAGGGTTAGTTGACGGGCCGCGCCGTACCCGTTGAGTTGCACGGTGTCCTCGGCCAGCATCAGCGTGATCGGTTTCCCGTCACGGAGGGTCACCGACGGTGTGGGCCGGGGGGTGGCCTCGGCGAGCGGGGCGCGTCGGTAGGTGACCCAGTCGGCGCCGGCGTCGCGACAGGCGGTGAACGTGGCCGGGAACGCGCCACCGCGGTCGAAGCCGAGCAGGACGGGCGCGTCCGGGCCGATCACCGTCCGGAGTTGCGCCAGGACCCCGGGCAGCGTGGTGGACAGGCCGGAGGGTTCGCCGGAGCCGAACACGACGGCCCTACCACGGGCATCGACAAGCAGGGTGTCGTCGCGGCCGGCCTGCGCGTGGCGGCGTTTGGTGTTCCAGCCCTTACCGAGGGGCCGGGAGCCGGTGTAGGGCACGAAGTGGTCATCGACGAAGTAGACCGGGTCACCGGCCGGATCACTGGCGAGCATCCCGGCGGCGAACGCCCGCTGCACGGCCAACGGGTCGGTGCCGTCGGCCAGCGCCGCCAGCCGGGTCCGTAGTGTCTTCAACTCCGGGATCACCGACACCCCGACCGCGGCTCCGGCGTCACCACGGCGCAGGTGCTTAACCCCTTCCACGGTACCGACGCCGAGCCCGAACCCCAGCGTGGCAGTGCACAACACCGCCAGGTCGTCGTAGCGGCGGGCCGGGCCACCCGAAAGCGTGGCGAACACCGCTTCCGCGCCGACCCGGTGCAGGAACGGATACAGCAGCATCGCTCCCGCATACCGGCACCCGAATGTCCCCTCACCGACCCGAGCCGAACCTCCCGACCCACCGTCGACGTCGCTGACGGTCGACTCAGTGTCGACGACCCCGGTATCGGCAGGCTCGGTGACGGTCGGCTCGGTGTCGACAACCCAGGTATCGGCAGGCTCGGTGACGGTCGGCTCGGTGTCGACGACCTCGGTATCGGCAGGCTCCGCCAGCAGTTCCCCCTGGGCCGGTAGGGCGCCTGTGCGGGCGAGTAGTTCGCTGA
>JAVTWJ010000046.1:0-5992 GCA_032229785.1 Propionibacteriaceae bacterium | reverse complement strand
CGGATCCTGCTCGAGGCGTCCTGCCCGGTGCTCGCCGTCAAGGCCGACGCCTGAGTCGAGCCGCCGCGCGGCGGCCGCGTGGGGTATCCCGGGGCACCGTGACCACACGCGTCGCGCCGTGTCGGTCGGGACAGCGGGCGCCGCGCTCCGGTGACCCGCACGGTGCCTGAGCGCCCGCTGAGGGCGCCCACGCGCCGGCGGCCCGCCCGGATCAGGTCGATCGCCCCACTTCGGTCACCGGGCGCATACCGCCTCTGACCTGCGGCGAGACGTGGTCGGTGAGGGCGTGGGCCGCGGCCGGGCGCCGCGCGCCGGCCGATCGGTGAGGTGGGACGCGTGTCGAGGAATTACAATGTCCATAATGCGTCGCGCCGCCCGGCAGGCGGACGACGCTCATCGATCCTCCCGACCCACCGATCGCCCCGCGTTCACGGGGAATCCTTCGGTGCTCGGCGGTGTTGCACCCGACTCCCTCGGGATGTGGCATTGCGGTCCGCGGCACCCCGCGGGCCGGCTCGGGCGACACATCAACTGTGAAGAAAGGTGTCGGTGCAGCACGTGGCGAACCGCTCCACCACCGCACAATCGGCCCCCGGTGCAGACGGCAAGGCGCCGCTGCCCAGCGAATTCTCCCATCCGGCACTGCAAGAGCTGCTGCGCGTCGGCGCAGCCCGCGGCAATGTCGACAGCTTCGAGCTCAAGGCGGCGCTCGAGGCGGTGGACCTGACCCCCGCGCGCCAGAAGGCCGTGCTGCGGGCCCTCGACAGCGCGGGCGTGCACGTCGTGCTCGGCACCGAGCACGCCAAGCAGGCCGTCGCCTCGACCGGGCGCCGCGCCGCCAAGCGCACGCGCAACGCGTCGACGACGTCCTCCGCATCGAGCGCCGGATCGGCGGCGACCCGCGCGTCGGCGGCCGCCGGATCGGCCGAGACGGCGACCGAATCGGTCGCCAAGCCGGCCCGCGCGGCGGCGAAGACGACCGCCACCAAGACGACCGCGGCCAAGACCGCGGCGACCAAGACCGCCGCCGCCAAGGCCGCGGCCTCCAAGACGGCCGCGTCCAAGGCGGCGGCGACGAAGGCCGCCGCGTCGAAGACCGCCGCCTCGGCCGCTGCGACGTCCGAGACCGAGCCCGCCGCGAAGAAGACGGCCGCCAAGCGCACGCGCAAGGCGCCGGCGAAGAAGGCCGCCCCGGCCAAGGGCGCGTCGAGCGCTCCCGTCACCGACGAGGACGCCGTCGACCTCGAGGGCGTCGAGCCGGACCCCACCGAGCTGACCGGCGACGACGCCGAGCTGACCGCCGACCCGGGCGACACCGCGGACGACACAGCTGTCGACACAGCTGCCGACGCCGCCGACGACACGGACGGCGACACCGACGACACCGCGGAGGCGGCGGGTTCGGCGACGACGCGCTCCGGCGCGCGCCGCGGCGCTCGACGCACCGACACGCCGTCGACCGACAAGGCCGGCACCAAGGCCGA
Organism: Propionibacteriaceae bacterium; assembly: GCA_032229785.1. Taxonomy (GTDB): domain Bacteria; phylum Actinomycetota; class Actinomycetes; order Propionibacteriales; family Propionibacteriaceae; genus Propioniciclava. The sequence continues at coordinate 4,508 of JAVTWJ010000046.1, read as the reverse complement.
GGGGGAGGAGTCCGGCTTCGTCCTTCGCGACGACGACGAGGACGACGCGCCGGCGCAGCAGGTCGTCACGGCCGGCGCCACCGCCGACCCGGTCAAGGACTACCTCAAGCAGATCGGCAAGGTCGCCCTCCTCAACGCCGAGCAGGAGGTCGAGCTCGCCAAGCGCATCGAGGCCGGGCTCTTCGCCGAGGAGAAGCTCAACGCCGGCGACGAGATCGAGCCGCAGCTCAAGCGCGACCTGTGGTGGATCGCCCAGGACGGCAAGAACGCCAAGAACCACCTCCTCGAGGCGAACCTGCGTCTCGTCGTGTCGCTGGCCAAGCGCTACACGGGTCGCGGGATGCTCTTCCTCGACCTCATCCAGGAGGGCAACCTCGGCCTCATCCGTGCGGTCGAGAAGTTCGACTACACCAAGGGCTTCAAGTTCTCGACCTACGCGACGTGGTGGATCCGTCAGGCGATCACCCGCGCGATGGCCGACCAGGCCCGCACGATCCGCATCCCCGTGCACATGGTCGAGGTCATCAACAAGCTCGCCCGCGTGCAGCGCCAGATGCTGCAGGACCTGGGCCGCGAGCCCACTCCGGAGGAGCTCGCCAAGGAGCTCGACATGACCCCGGAGAAGGTCGTCGAGGTGCAGAAGTACGGCCGCGAGCCGATCTCGCTGCACACCCCGCTCGGTGAGGACGGCGACAGCGAGTTCGGTGACCTCATCGAGGACTCCGAGGCCGTCGTCCCGGCCGACGCCGTGTCGTTCACGCTGCTGCAGGAGCAGCTGCACTCGGTGCTCGACACACTGTCGGAGCGCGAGGCCGGCGTCGTCTCGATGCGCTTCGGGCTCACCGACGGCCAGCCGAAGACGCTGGACGAGATCGGCAAGGTCTACGGCGTGACCCGCGAGCGGATCCGCCAGATCGAGTCCAAGACGATGAGCAAGCTGCGCCACCCGTCGCGCAGCCAGGTGCTGCGCGACTATCTGGACTGACTGACCCGTCTGGGAGGTCGAAGGCTCGGTGCCCTGTGGGGCGCCGAGCCTTCGTCGTGCCGGGACTCGGTGTGGGTAGCAGCCTGAGAGAGATCACGGAACTCCTTGGCAGCTAAGGCGGATCACGTGAGACACGGTCTACTAGGTTGCTCGGACGGTCGGCGCACCTTTTGCCCCATTGCTTCCTCTGAACGCATGAGCCGCCGCCGTGGTCCGGTCCGGCTCAACGAGGAGTTCGTGGATGTCACGCCTAGTGCGCAGCGTCGTCGCCGCCCTCGCCGTCGCGGGGATCACCGTGACGGCATCGTGCGGCAGCACCGCCGAGTCGGGTCAGGGGGAGACCGTCCTGACGGTCGCGGCCGTCGACAACGGGGATCTGGACCGGCTGCGCGACCTGAGCGTTCAGTTCACGACGGCTCATCCGGGCACCCGCATCGAATGGGTCCGTCAGAGCGAGAACGACATCCGCGAGACGATCTCCACCGACGTGGCGACGCAGGGAGGTCGCTTCGACGTCGTGACGATCGGCCCCTTCGAGACGCAGATCTGGGGCGAGCGCAAGGTGCTCACTCCGTTGACGCAGATGCCGCAGGGATTCGACGCGCAGGAGTTCATCCCTGCGGTCCGAGACGCGATGTCCTCCGAGGGCCAGCTGCTGGCAGCGCCGTTCTACGGTGAGGCGGCGTTCACGATGTACCGCAAGGACATCTTCGACAAGGCCGGCCTCACGATGCCGGAACAGCCGACGTGGCAGTTCGTCCTAGACGCCGCACAGCGCATCCACGGCAGCGGCGAAACGGCCGGCGTCTGCGTGCGCGGTCGGCCCGGCTGGGGCGAGAACATGGCCTTCGTCACGGCGATGGCGCATTCCTACGGGGCGCAGTGGTTCGACGACGCCTGGACGCCGCAGCTGAACAGCCCGCAATGGCAGCGCACCACCCAGGACTACATCGCCCTGACCCGCAGCGCCCCCGAGGGCGTCGCCGACGCCGGCTTCCAGACCAACCTCCAGCTCTTCCAGCAGGGCAAGTGCGCCATGTGGATCGACGCGACGTCCGCCGCCTCCTTCGTCACCGATCCGAAGGCGTCCACCGTCGCGGACCAGGTGGCCTTCGCGATGGCGCCGACCTCGGCCGACGCGGGCACCCCGATGAACTGGCTGTGGGCTTGGGGACTGGCGGTGCCGGAGAACTCCGACGCCAAGGAGCTCGCAGGGCAGTTCGTCGCGTGGGCCACGTCGGCGGACTACCAGAAGCTCGCCGCCTCCCGCTACGGCCTGACGAACGTGCCGCCCGGCGCGCGCGCCGACCTTTACAGCGATGCGGCCTACCTCCAGGCGGCGCCGTATGCGCCGCTGGTCAAGGCCTCGATCGAACGACAGAAGACGAGTGGACAGACGGGCACCGCGGCCGCCCGGGAGAGTGCGCAGTATGTCGCGGTGCCGGCCTTCCAGAGCATCGGCAACGCCGTCGGGCAACAGCTCACTCAGGTGATCCGCGGGGAGCTGTCGGAGCAGCAGGCCCTGGAGAACTCGCAGTGGGTCGCCGACCGGGTGATCGCGCAGACCCGCGCGCTCGCGCAGCAGACGTCCGGGAACTGAAGGGAGCACGACCGTGAGCACGTCAGTTGCGCAGATGGACGCCAAGATCGCGGCGACCGATTCGGAGCAGATGCCGATCGGCAAGCATGAGCGGCACGGCGCGAAGCACTTCGCCGGCCTCTACGCCGCCGAGCACGTGGCCGGCACGGAGTTCGTCTTCGGTGCCACGTTCGTCATCCTCGGTGCCGGCATCTGGGACATCCTCATCGGGCTCATCATCGGGAACACCCTGGCCGTGTTGAGCTTCTGGCTCATCACGACGCCGATCGCCCGCCAGACCCGACTGAGCCTCTTCACCTATCTCAACCGGATCGGCGGCGACCGCATCTCGCGGGTGTACAACGCGATGAACGCGGTGATCTTCGCGGTGATCTCCGCGGCGATGATCACCGTGTCGGCGACCGCCATCCTGCGGGTCGTCAACATCCCGGCGCAGACGGAGGGGTACCCGACGCACGTGGGCTTCATCGCGATCTGCGTCCTGTTCAGCCTCGTCGCGGTGTTCATCGCGGCCTACGGCTTCAACATCATCGCGGAGTTCGCGACGATCTGCGGGCCGTGGCTCATGGTGATGTTCACCGTCGGCGGCATGGTGCTGCTGCCCTCGGTGGCCGAGTCGGTCACCGGCTACACGACGATCCGCAGCCTGGGCGACCTCATCAACATCGGCGGATCCACCGTGTTCACGGGCTTCACGCCCGCGGGTGAGCCCGGCATCGGCATCCTCGAGGTCGCCGGCTTCGCGTGGGCGGCCAACACGTTCTCCCACTTCGGCCTCATCGACATGGCGATGCTGCGCTATGCCCGCAGGAACTGGCACGGCCTCATGACCGCGACCGGCATGATGTTCGGTCACTACGTCGCGTGGATCTCCGCCGGATTCATGGGTGCCGCAACCGCCGCCATCACCTTGACGAGCATCACGGTCCTCACGCCCGGCGATGTCGCGTGGTACGCGCTGAGCTGGGCCGGCTACCTCACCGTCATCATCGCCGGCTGGACGACGGCCAACGCGAACCTCTACCGCGCGGGCCTGGCCGCCCAGGGCGTCGTGCCGTGGATGTCCCGCTTCAAGGTGACGCTCCTCGTGGGCGTCGCGGTCAGCGTCGCCGCCTGCTTCCCCTTCGTCTTCCGCAACTTCCTGCCCCTGGTCACCTACTGCGGGGTGCTGCTCGTGCCGGTGGGCGGCATCGCCTTCGCCGAGCACCACCTCTTCCCTCGGCTCGGGCTGACGACCTATTGGGCGCGCTTCAAGGGGGTGCAGAACACCCCAGCCCTGCTGACCTGGGGCATCTCCCTCGTCGTGGCCGTCCTGCTCGTGGTGTCGGGGATCATGCCCTACTACTTCGTGTTCCTGCCGGTCTGGGCCGTCTCGATCGTCGTCTACATCCTGCTGGCCCGTCGCGCCGGTGCGGCCGAGAGCTACCCCGAGCAGGAGAAGGAGGAGGAGCTCTGGAACGAGCGCGTCGAGGTCTTCCACGAGAAGCGGGCGAAGGAGCAGCCGCAGCGGCCCCAGGACACCTCGCTGCTCACCCGGATCCTGCGCTGGACGTGGATCATCACGCTCGTCGTCATCTGCGTCGACGCGTGCATCGTGCTCTTCAACAGTCCGGACATCTTCAGCTACCTGAAGAACCGCGAGCTGTTCTACTCGATCGCCACGTGGGGCAGCGTGCTGTACTTCGCCGTCGCCTACTGGGAGCTGCGCCGGACCAAGGCCGTCGAGGCGACGGCCGACCGTGATGCCGAAGGGCCGGTCGACGAGCCCGCGGCGCAGGCGTCGTCGTCGCAGTCGTCGTAGCCGAGTGGCAGTCGTCGTAGCCGAGCGGCGACCGCGAGGGAGATCAGGGCGAGGTCGACGCCTGCGCTCAGCGGTAGCGGCGTGACTCGCGGACGACCTCCTCGAAGAGGGCCCGGTCCAGC
>JAVTWJ010000045.1:0-6216 GCA_032229785.1 Propionibacteriaceae bacterium | reverse complement strand
CTGGCCGACCCCACCCGGCGACTGCTGCTCGACGCGCTCCACGCCCGGGACGGTCTGGCTATGTCAACCCCATCCGGCCCCACGCTGACGATCTGAACTGGCCCCACCTGGCACTGAGAAGCTGACGCCTCGGAGGCACCATCTGGCCAGGGCTGCGCCAGACTCGTGGCATGTCGAACCTGCAGCTGCGCGATTTGCTCACCTCCCGTGCGGCCGGCGACGCCGACGAGGTCCAGCTCTTGTTCTCCGCCTCCGCCGGTCCCTGCCACGGGTTCAACGACGCCGACGAGTACGCCGTCACCGGCAGGTCACTGTGGAAAGCGCACTGGACGGCTGGCAGCTTGGTCGGCGGCAGCCCGGCCGTGACGAAGTGGCCCCGCGCGCAGGTCGCGTTGACCCTTCATGACGACGGCGCCCGCAAGGGGCGCCTCGTCACCCCGGACGGGGAGAGCAACGTGGCTTTCGCCGATGCGGCGATCGCGGCTCAAGCCGCAGCCGCGCTGCCCCCGGGCCCCTCAACGCGGACCGGGGTCAGACCCGGAGCGGACACGCGCGGGCAACGGCAGATGAGTGTGTGGGAGCAGCTCAGCTCTTCCTGGCCGCGGAGGGCGTAGCGGTCAAGGCCGTCAGCATTCCGCCTATGGGTGGCCGCATGGCTGTCCACCGACGCCCGGCGAACCTGATGGCCAGCTGCGACGAGCTGGTTGTGTCAACCGGGGGATGGCGCCGGGGCGACCCGACGATTCAGAACGCCAAGGACCGCCGTAGGACCTGCTAGGGTCCTGGATGAGTCGATCGCATCAACGAGTCGTTGATGCCAGGGAACCCGGTGCGAATCCGGGACTGGCGCGCAGCGGTGAGGATGACGACTTCCACACGACGCCACTGGGCCACGGCCTGGGAAGGCGTGGGAGCCGGCTGATTCCAAGTCCGAAGACCTGTCGACTCACGTCAGGTCCAGCGGCCTCGCGCACAGGCCAGAACAGATATAGGTCCCCTCGGCATGGCTGCCCCCACCGGGCGGCGCTCGGTCGCGCTGCCCCTCACCGCTCTGCTGATTCCGCTCTGCGCGCTCAGCGTCGTTGTTTCCCTCGCGTACGGCTCGGAACGGGTCCCCGTCGACCAGGTCTGGGATGTCGTGCGGGCCCACCTCACCGGCGGAGTGCCGGCAAATCCCGCCTGGGACACCATCGTGTGGCAGCTCCGTCTGCCCCGCGCGCTCCTTGCAGTCGTCGTCGGTGCAGGCCTGGCGGTGGCGGGGACCGGGATGCAGACCCTCGTCCGCAACCCGCTGGCCGACCCCTACCTCCTTGGCATCTCATCCGGCGCCTCCGTTGGGGCGACGCTCGTCATCACCGTCGGACTCTTCGCCTCGGCGGGCGTCTACGCGCTGTCACTGGGGGCCCTCGCGGGCGCCCTCCTCGCCTCCCTCGTCGTCTACGGGGTCGCGAGGGCCCAGGGTGGCCTCACGCCGATCCGCCTCGTCCTCACCGGCGTTGTACTGTCCTCGGCGTTCTCGGCCGTGGCGTCGTTCCTCGTGTTTGTCAGCGACGATTCCCGCGCCGCGAACTCCGTCATGTTCTGGATGCTGGGCTCCCTGGCGGGGGGCACCTGGGACAAGATCGGGCCGCCCGCGGTCGTGGTTGCGCTCTCGTTCGTTCTCATGCTGGCCGTCCACTCCTGGCTCGACGCGCTCGCGACGGGACCAGAGACGGCCCACGCCCTCGGAGTCCCCGTCGGTGCCCTGCGTGTTGCCCTCTTCGTGCTGCTCGGAGTCCTCGTGGGGGTGCTGGTCGCCGTCAGCGGAGGGATCGGCTTCGTCGGACTTATCGTTCCGCACGCGGCACGACTCGTCGTCGGAGCCACCCACCGCGCCATGCTTCTCGTCGCCGCCGCAGCAGGGGCGCTCTTCCTCGTATGGGTCGATGTGCTCGCGCGGGTGGCTGCGGCGCCGCAGGAGATGCCACTCGGCGTCGTCACCGGCCTCATCGGTGCGCCGCTCTTCCTCGTGCTCATGGGCCGCCGCGGTTATTCCTTCGGCGGCGAGCGATGAGTGGAGCTAGGCCCACCGGGCCGACCAGACGGTCCGAGGTCCTGGCCGCGACGGCTGTCGAGTGCCGCGACGTGGACTGCGCGATCAACGGGCGCGTCATCCTCGCGGGCGTCGACCTCACCGTGGCTCCCGGCTCCCGTACGGCCGTGGTCGGCATGAACGGCGCAGGCAAGTCCACGCTGCTCAGGACCCTCGCCGGCATGATCGAGCCCGCTCGTGGACAAGTGGTGGCGGGTGGTCGGTCCCTGGCCGACTTCCCGCCCCGGCAACGGGCCCGAACGATCGCCTTCGTCGGTCAGGAGGAGGCGCCGCCGATGGAGTTGCGGGTCGCCGAACTCGTGGAACTCGGCCGGATCCCGCATCGCGCACCGTGGGCGCGCTCCGGTGAAGATGAGGCCGACACCGTGCTCGCGGCCCTCGACCGGGTAGGGATGTCGGAGTACGCCGACCGCAGGTGCCACCAGCTTTCCGGCGGCGAGCGTCGCCGCGTCGTCCTTGCCCGCGGCCTGGCCCAGGGGGCACCGATCCTCGCGCTTGACGAACCCACCAATCACCTCGACGTCGCCTGGCAGCTCCGCTTGCTCGGGCTGCTCGGCGAGCACCCCGGCACCATCATCGCCTCCATCCACGACCTCGACCTCGTCTTACGGCACTTCGACCAGGTCGTCGTCGTCGGCTCCGGCCGCGTCCTGGCCGTCGGCGACCCTGTTGCCACGCTGACCCCGTCCCTGGTCAAGGAGGCGTTTGGGGTCGACACGCGGCACGTCATCGATCCCGAGAGCGGCGGAACGCACCTCCTCGTCCGAGCCGTCAGCGAGCCGCACCCTGGCACCCAGACCCCCCACTAGTCCCACCCACAGGAGAACCCATGAGTGCATCCAGTCGCACCAGTGTCCGCCGCCTTAGCTACGCGGCCGTCGTCACGCTCGTCGCCGTCGGTGCCGCAGGGTGCGGCGGCTCATCGACGTCGGGAGCCTCGGCCTCGTCGACCAGCTCGACGAGCGGCAATGCGGCCCGGCCCGCTGCGACCTCGGACGGAAAGGTCACGGTGTCGAACTGTGGCAAGGACGTGACCTACCCCGCGCCGGTGACGCGGCTGTTCGCCAACGACGGCAACATAATCTCCATCGCGCTCGCCGCGGGCGCCAGGCCGCAGCTCACAGCGGTCTCGAGCCTAGAGCGCGACAAGGAAGTCATCGGTCTGAAGTTTCCCGGTCAGCTGGACGGCCTCAACGTCGTCAACGCCAAGTACCCGACGATCGAGAACATCGTGGCGGCCACGCCGCAGGTCGTCTTCGCGGGCTGGGGCTACGGCTTCTCCGAATCGGAGAACCTCACGCCTGACACCCTCGCGCAGCACAACATCGCGACGTACCTGCTCTCGGAGAGTTGCCGTAGCGGTGATGGCACCAAGCGCGGAACGATGAACCCCTGGGACGCCGTCACGTTCGACATCACCAACATCGGCGCGCTCACCGACCACGCCGACACCGCCAAGAAGTCCGTCGAGGAGTTGACCACTCGGCGGCAGGCGCTCGAGAAGCTCCCCAAGCCGGACAAGGCCCCGGTCGTCTTCCTGTTCGACTCCGGCTCGGACACGGTCTTCTCGTCGGGGTCGTTCGGTGCGCCGCAGGCCATCATCGAGGCTGCCGGCGGCACCAACGCGATCGCCGACGTGCAGGACACGTGGACCAAGGTGACGTGGGAACGGCTCACCACCGCGAAGCCCGACCTCATCGCGTTCGTCGACTACCCCCCGCAGACCTACCAGCAGAAGATCGACCTGCTGAAGAGCAACCCGGCGAGCAAGGACCTCGCGGCGGTCAAGGAGGGGCGATTCGTCAACCTGCCCTATGCGATGTGGACCTCCGGTCCCCTCAACATCGACGGTGCGGAGTACCTGCGCAAGGCGATGGAGAGCTACGGCCTGGTTCCCAAGAGCGACCTCACGCCCGGCCTCGACCTAAAGGCTCTGCCGTCGCTGCCCGGGAACGAATGGCTCACCAAGTAGCCCCGGCCGAGGGCCGGTAGCCTTCGTCACCGGCCCTCGGTCTTGCCGCGAAGATTCACAACCATCGCGGTCCGTTGAAAGTCCCTCTGTCGCCGTCGGCGCTCGTCGGCGGGGAGATCGGGACACGACGCGCACATGTCGTGCCCCTCGCCCAGGCGGATGAGGCAGCAGACGTGCCGGTCGTGTGCTAGCCCCTCGGGCCTGCTCAGCCCGACCATCGACACCATCGGGCGGCCGCGCTCGGTGAATTGCGCGAGCACCTGATCGGCAGCGGCGGCGACGGCAGGGCGGCGGTCGGGCGGGACGCTTCGCCAGCCGAGCCCGAACCCGCCCGCGGTCGAGGCCGCGACGCAACCGAGCGCCAGGCGGCGTGTTGCGTTGCCCGCAGCGACCGTCGCATCGACCAGGGGACCGAGGTGTCCCAGAACGGCCTCCGCAAGCACATCCGGGTCGTCGCTGCGGCCGATTGACGGCAGGCCCGGGACCGCGACGGCACGGGTGGCCCCGTCGCCGTCGATTCGCGCAAACCAGCGGTCATGATCGGGGTCCAGAAGCGTCCCGTCTGCGCACCACGTCGTAACCATCACAGCCATGGCCCGACCGGCGTAGTGCTGCAGGGCGCAGACGAGCCCGGGGGCGGCGTGCGGCGTACGGATCCATCGCGAGTAGCGCTGTCCTAAATCCGCCCAACGCTGCGGCTCCAGCAGGTCGGTGACGGGCTGCCACGCGGGGTCACCGGGGTCTGGGGAGACCTCAAGCGGAAGAGAAGAATCGAACAGGGCCTGTGCGAGGTCCCCGGCCACCAGCAGGGACGGAACCTCATGCACTTGCGCGAGTTCTCGCCAGTCGGGTCGTGCTGACGACGCCGGAGGAAGGGAGTCCGTGACAGTGAATCGGGGCGCCCGGAGTGGCGGAAAGCGAGGTGAGCGGCATTGGCGTACTCCATGGCTGCTATCTCGGGGCGGACGGAGTCGGGCGCGCCGGCGTAGGCTGTGGAGCTTCGCGCCTCCCGTGAGGCGGCGACGCCGCGGCCGTCGCCCGGATCTTACAGCGCACCGGGAGGCCTCGATTGTCAGCGGCCCTGCTCATTCTTGGGTGCCGTTCTGGTCATTACTTCCCGACATGCGTCCCTCTCGGCAGGGACTCAGCCACCAAGTCGCCGTCGTCACCTGGCGGCTGACAATCACGCCGACAAAGGTCTAGGCGGATGGTGAGGGCTTTCGGGCTCGCACTAGACACGTCCGCAGATCGGCAAATCAGTCTGACCACGCGCGCCGCCTGGGCGGGACCGGGGGCTCAGCTGTTGGCGGTTCGTGCGCGGGTGTGGGCTAGGCGGTAGGAGTGGGTGCCGGTTTCGATGATGGTGCCGTTGTAGGTGAGGCGGTCGACGATGGCGGCGCAGAGGCGGGGGTCGGTGAAGGTGTCGGTCCAGCCGGAGAAGGATTGGTTGGTGGCGATGGCGATCGCGTTCTTCTCCTCGCGTTCGGTCAGCACCTGGAACAGCAGCTCGGCGCCGCGGCGGTCGAGTTCCATGTACCCGAGTTCGTCGATCAGCAGAAGGTCTACGCGCCCGTAACGAGCGATGGTCTTGGCGAGTTGCTTGTCGTCGGCGGCTTCGACGAGCTCGTTCACGAGGCGGGTGGCGAGGGTGTAGCGGACGCGGTGGCCTTGTTCGGCGGCCGCGGTGCCCAGGCCGATGAGCAGGTGGGATTTCCCGGTGCCGGAGTCCCCGATGAGGCACAGGGGGTCGCCGCGGCGGATCCAGTCCCCTCCTGCGAGTTCGTGGATGGTGGCGGGGTTGATGGCGGGGTTGGCGGTGAAGTCGAAGTCGGCGAGCCATTTCTGACGGGGGAACGCGGCGGCTTTGACCCGTCGCGCGGAGGAGCGGCGGTCCCGGTCGTCGACCTCGGCCAGGAGCAGCTCGGCGAGGAAGCCTTGGTAGGTGAGTTGTTCCTTGGTCGCGGCGGCGAGGGCTTCGTCGACGACGGCGCGCACGGTGGGTAGCCGCAGGCGGCGGCAGGCCTGGTCGATCGCGGCGAACGCGGCTTCCTCGGTAAGGCCCCGCCGGCGGCGCAAGCTCCGGGAGGCGTGCACGGAGTACCCGCTGTCCGCGGCGGCGCCGGGGTTCGTGGCGCGCTGGGCGGCGGTGTCG
>JAVTWJ010000044.1:0-42070 GCA_032229785.1 Propionibacteriaceae bacterium | reverse complement strand
GCGCTGCCCGTCGTGCCCGCACTGCCCGCGCTGCCCGTCGTGCCCGCACTGCCCGCGCTGCCCGTCGTGCCCGCACTGCCCGTCGTTCCCGCACTGCCCGTCGCCGACGCCGCCGCTCCGCCGGACACGCCCTCGCCGGCCGCACCCTCGCCGGCCGCTGCCATGGTCACGGTCGCGGCTGCGACAGCAGGGGCACCCTTGGTCATGAGCGAGGCCGCCAGCCCGGCCACCGACCCGGCGCCCACCAGGGCGGCGATGCGCAGGGACACCGCGAGATGGGCGATCCGGTGGGTGGCGCCCTCGCACGCGGGACAGCCGTCGAGGTGGGCGCGCAGCCGCGTGTCCTGCGTGTTGGTCAGCGAATGGCGCGCGAACGCACCGAGGTGATCGAGTGTCCAGGAGCACTCGGGATCCTCGCTGGAGGCGTCCACCTGCACCTGAAGCCAGGCGGCGCTCAGCGCCGCGCGGGCGCGCTTGGTCAGGGCCGCCGCGCCGTTGGGCGTCATGTCGAGATGCCGCGCCACGTCGGAGGTGGGGCGACCTTCGACGTCGATGAGCCACAGCACGGACCGCCAGCGCTCCGGCAGCGTGCCGAACGCCTCGGCCACCACCTCATGCTCGGCCATGGCGGCGCTGAACCCGTCGTCGCTGACCGCAGAACTCCGCCGCATCCAGTGGTCGAGGCGGTCGTCCTCGGCCGCCTCCTCGCGGCGGCGCGTGGCCACGTTGGTCGCGACGTTGCGGATCGTGGTGCGCAGGTACGGGCCGAAGGCCGTCGCGGGGCCGCCGCCGCCACGCAGCGCCGACCAGGTCCGGGCGAAGGCCTCGGCGGCAAGGTCTTCGCGATCGATCGTCCGGGTGATGTGCGCCGCGTACCGCACCGCCGCGCCATGGTGACGGCGGAACAACGTCTCGAACGCTTCGCTGTCGCCCTGACGACAGCGATCGAGAAGCTGCGCCTCGTCGCTGTGATCGCTGCCGCCGGGCTCAGTGCCCTGATCGTCGAAGGGGTTGGCGTCGGTGGGGGTGTTCATGGGGCCTCAGATCAGAACAGCAGCGGGTCCACCGCCGCGGCGATGAAAACCAGTGAGAGGTAACTATTCGACCAGTGGAACAGCCTCATGGGCGCGAGCGCCGCGTCCCGCAGGCCGTGATCGGCGCGCCTCAAGAGCGCGACCGACTCCCACACCAGCCACCCGCCTGCGATCGCCGCCACCAGCGGATACAGCCACCCCGTGCCGGCCACGGGCCACAACGCCAGGCTGGTGATCACGGTGGCCACGCTGTAGACCGCGATGTGGCGGGCGACGTGGGGGGCGTCCTTCACGACGGGCAGCATCGGCACATCGGCCCGCGCGTAATCCTCGCGGTAGCGCAGCGCCAGCGCCCAGGTGTGCGGCGGCGTCCAGAAGAACACGATCAGGAACAGGATGATCGGCGGCCACGCCACCGCGCCCGTGACGGCCGTCCAGCCGATCAGCGGCGGGAAGCAGCCGGCGACGCCGCCCCACACGATGTTCTGCGCGGTGCGCCGCTTGAGCCACAGCGTGTAGATCAGCACGTAGTAGAGGATCGCCACCACCGACAGCGCCGCCGCCAGCCAGTTCGCGCCGAAACCCAGCATCAGCGTGGACAGGACGCCGAGCACCACCGCGTACGCGTAGGCGGCGCGCTTGCTCACCTGCTCGCGCACCATGGGACGCCGCCGCGTGCGCCGCATCTGCTCGTCGATGTCGGCGTCCATGATCGAGTTGAACACATTCGCGGACGCGGCCGACAGCGTGCCGCCGACGAACGTCAGGGCCACCAGACCCACGGGCGGAAAACCGCCCGCGGCCAGGAACATCGCCGGGATGGTCGTCACCAGCAGCAACTCGATGATGCGCGGCTTGGTCAGACCGACGTACGCCCTGACGACGCCCAGCGCACCGCGGGTCGGGACGGCCGGAGCGTCCGTCCTGGATGGGTGCATCCCGCTACCTCCGGCGTCGGCGACCCGGCCACACGGTGTGGCCGGCATAGGCCTTGCGCGCCATGGTAATCCACACCCGGCTATTCTCCCGGATCCGGCGCGGATCCCGCGCCCTGCACACAACCCCCGCGGCCGTCAAGCCCGTTCTCAGCAGGTACGACGACCGGCCGGCCACACGTGCCCTGGTTAAGATCGCGGCGTGGCTGACACCCGATTCGTGAACCCGTTGCGTGATGAGACCGACCGCCGGCTGCCGCGCGTCGCCGGGCCCTGCGCTCTGGTGATGTTCGGCGTGACCGGCGACCTCGCCCGCAAGAAACTGCTCCCGGCGATCTACGATCTCGCCAACCGGGGCCTGCTGCCACCCAGCTTCGGCCTGGTCGGCTACGGACGCCGCGACTGGGACGACGAGCAGTTCGCCGACTACGTCCTGGAATCGGTGCGCCAGCGGGCACGGACGCCGTTCCGCGCCGAGGTGTGGCGCCAGCTCGCCGAGGGCATCCGCTTCGTGACGGGCGCCTTCGACTCCGACGACGGCTTCGCCAACCTGGCCACCACGCTCGCCGATCTGAACGCCGCGCAGGGCACCGAGGGCAACCACGCCTTCTACCTGTCGATCCCGCCGGCCGGATTCGACCAGGTCATCGAGCAGCTGAGCCGCCAGGGCCTGGTGAACAAGGCCCAGCGCAAGCCGTGGAACCGCGTCGTCATCGAGAAGCCGTTCGGCCACGATCTGGCCAGCGCCCGGGCGCTCGAGGCGAAGGTGTCCAGCGTCTTCAGCTCCGACTCGGTCTTCCGCATCGACCACTACCTGGGCAAGGAGACGGTCCAGAACATGTTGGCGCTGCGGTTCGCCAACCAGCTGTTCGAGCCGGTGTGGAACCGCAACTACGTCAGCCACGTGCAGATCACGATGGCCGAAGACATCGGCATCGAAGGACGCGCCGGCTACTACGACGGCATCGGACAGGCCCGCGACGTCATCCAGAACCACCTCCTGCAACTCCTCGCGCTCGTCGCCATGGAAGAGCCGGCGTCCTTCGAGGCCGGCAACCTGCGCGCCGAGAAGGAGAAGGTGCTCGCCGCCGCCCGCGCGCCCCGCAACCTCAAGTCCCACACCGCCCGCGGCCAGTACACCGGCAGCTGGGCGGCCGGCGAGAAGGTGACGGGCTACCTGGAGGAGGCCGGCATCGACCCGTCCTCCCACACCGAGACCTACGCGGCGTTCCGGGTCGACATCGACAACCGGCGCTGGGCCGGCGTCCCGTTCTACCTGCGCGCGGCCAAACGCATGCCCCGCCGGGTCACCGAGATCGCCCTCATGCTGCGCCCGGCCCCGCACCTGCCGTTCAACCTCAACGACACCGAACAGCTGGGCGCCAACGCCCTGGTGCTGCGCATCCAGCCGGACGAGGGCATCACGCTGCGCTTCGGCGCGAAGGTGCCGGCGACCCCGATGGAGATCCGCGACGTCTCGATGGACTTCAACTACGGCACCAGCTTCGCCGAGTCCAGCCCCGAAGCGTACGAGCGGCTCATCCTCGACGTGCTGCTCGGCGATCCGCCGCTGTTCCCGCAGCACACCGAGGTCGAACTGTCCTGGAAGATCCTCGACCCGATCCTCGACTACTGGGCGCACAAGAGGAATCCCCCCGAAGGCTACGCCGCCGGCACCTGGGGCCCGCCTTCGGGTCACACGATGCTCGAACGCGACGGCTTCACCTGGCGGCGTCCGTAACTACCGGCGGCAAGGACTAGACATGATCACCACACTCAAGAGCACCACCGCCCGGGACATCCAGAACGCGATCACGCGCGCCCGCCAAAGCGTCGGCGTGGCGTCCGGCCTGGTCTTCACGCTCATCGTCGTGGCGCCGGCGTCCGACTTCGACGAGGTGTTCGACGCCTGCATCGAGGCCGGCCGCGAGCACCCCTCCCGGATCATCGTCGTCACCGACGGCTCCGCGCGCGCCACCCGTCTGGACGCCGAACTGCACGTGGGCGACGAGGTTCCAGGCGAGATCATCTCGCTGCGCTTCCACGGCGAACTGCGCGACCACAAGGACTCCACGCTGCTGCCGCTGCTGCTGCCGGACTCGCCGGTCATCGCGTGGTGGCCGCGCGAGGCTCCCGAACCGGTCGCCACCGACCCGATCGGCGCCCTCGCCAGCCGCCGGATGACCGACGCCATGGGCTGCTCCGACCCGCTCGGACACCTGCTGACCCGCGCGCAGGGCCTCGCCCCCGGCGACACCGACCTGACCTGGACGCGGCTGACCCCGTGGCGGGCGATGCTCGCCTCGGCGCTCGACATCCATCAGCTGGAGGTGACCGGCGCGTCCGTGCACGCCGCCAAGGACAACGCGGCCGGGCTGCTGCTCGCGTCGTGGCTCGGATCGCGGCTCGGTCTCGACGCGGAGTTCATCCCCAACGCGGGCCCCGGCATCACGAAGGTGACGCTCACCACCGCCGAGGGCGACATCACGCTCAGCCGCACCGACGGCAAGATGGCCACGCTGACCGCGCCCGGCGCGCCCACGCGCGCGGTGGCGCTGCGCCGCCGCGAGCTGAGCGCCTTGATCACGGAGGAACTCCGCCGCCTCGACAGCGATCAGGTGTTCATGGCTACGATGAGCCACCTGGCGGCGACGATGCTGCCCGGGAGGGACGCCGCGAAGGAGTGAGGATGGACACGATCGCGCGCTACGCCACGAGCTACGACCTGGCCCTGGGCGCGGCCGAATCGCTGATGCGCCGGCTGCTCGAACTGCAGCAGAACTCGGACGGCCCGATCCACCTGTGCCTCACGGGCGGGCGGATCGCCAACCGCATCTACGAATCCTTCACCGAGATGATCGAGACGTCCGAGCTGGATCCCGACCGGATCGTCCTATGGTGGGGCGATGAGCGGTTCGTGCCGACCGAGGATCCCGATCGGCACGCCGGGCGCACCCTGGCCATCCTGGCGCGCACGTTCGCGATCACGTCCGGACAGACCCACCCGATGCCGGCCGCCGACGGCGTCGCCGACAACGACGCGGCGGCCGCCACCTATGCGAAGGAACTCGGCGACACCGTCTTCGACATCTGCCTGCTGGGCGTCGGCGAGGACGGCCACACGGCGTCCCTCTTCCCGAACCATCCGTCCTTCGACGTGACCACGACCCATACCGTCATCGGCGTGAGCGACGCCCCGAAGCCACCCGCCGAGCGGATCAGCGTCACGGCGCCCACGCTCAATCGGAGCCACGAGGTCTGGTACCTGATCAGCGGCAGCGCCAAGGCGGACGCCGCGGCGCGTGCCCACGCCGGCGACCGGTCGATCCCCAGCGGCGTGATCCGCGGCACCGACCGCACGCGATGGCTGCTGGATCGCGACGCCGCCGCTCGCCTGCCCTACCACGAGTGCAGCCTCTGACGGGTGGTCGCGATCGCGACCCGGGTCAGCGGATCAGTAGATGACCTCGCCCGATGCGCGGCGAGCGCGTAGCCCCGCGAGCGCCTCGGCCAGGATCGCCTCGGCCTCGGCGCCCGAGCGGCGCTCCTTCACGTAGGCCAGATGCGTCTTGTAGGGCGTGATCTTCGGCGGCGGCGGCGGGTTCTCGGAATCGAGATTCGCCGGCAGGCCGCACCGGGTGCAGTCCCAGGTCTCGGGCACCACCGCGTCCGCCGCGAAGGCCGGGCGCGTCTCGTGGCCGTTGCTGCAGAAGAACGACACGTACAGACGTGGCGCGGAATCGCCGCGCTCGGCCTCGCCCATGGGACCCGCACCGACGCGGCTTCCCCGGATCGCGCTACCACCGACCACTGGATGAACTCCTCACATTGAAAGACGTTGGAAAAAGGCGTGCGCCGGGCTCAGCCGAGCAGACCCGCCTCGGGGGCCCACCTGTAGAGGGCGAGGAGGGTCAGGATGCAGAACAGCCACAGCAGGCCGACGACGATCGTCAGTCGGTCCAGGTTGCGCTCGGCGACCGAGGACCCGCCCATCGACGTCGACATGCCACCGCCGAACAGATCGGACATGCCTCCGCCGCGGTTCTTGTGCAACAGCACGAACATCGACAAGGTCAAGGAGAGGAGGACCAGGAGGATCGACACAGTCATGATCGGCCAGGTCATCAGGGGCGCAACAATCACCGGGTCAGTTTAGCCCAACACGGGCCCGCATCCATCACCGGACGCCCCGCCTCCTCCAGCTCCCGCCCCACAGACGACGACCGGGGCCGGCCCGTGAGGGCCGACCCCGGTCGCAGAGGAAACGATCAGCGCTGGTAGAACAGCACGATCTTCGCGAACTCCTCGGGATCGAGGCTCGCGCCACCGACCAGTGCGCCATCGACGTCCGGCTTCGCCATCAGCTCCACCACGTTGCCCGACTTCACCGAGCCGCCGTACTGGATGCGCACGGCGTCCGACGCCTCGGCACCCAGCAGCTCGGACACGCGGACGCGGATGGCTCCGCAGACCTCTTGCGCGTCGTCGGGGGTCGCGACCTCGCCGGTGCCGATGGCCCACACGGGCTCATAGGCGATGACGAGGGAAGCGACCTGCTCGGCGGACAGATCCGCCAGCACCTTGTCGACCTGCGCCAGCACGAACGGAACCTGCTCGCCCGCCTTGCGGACGTCCAGCTTCTCGCCGACGCAGATGATCGGGATCATGCCACCGGCCAGGACGACCTTGGCCTTCTCGTTGATGATCTCGTCGGTCTCGGCGTGGTAGTCGCGGCGCTCGGAATGGCCCACGACCACGTAGGCGCAGTTCAGCTTCGCGAGCATGTCGGCCGAGATCTCGCCGGTGTAGGCGCCGGACGCGTGCACCGAGATGTCCTGCGCGCCATAGGCGATCGGGAGCTTGTCGCCCTCGACGAGCGTCTGCACGGTGCGCAGATCGGTGAACGGCACCATCACCGCTCCCTCGGACTTCGCCTGATCATGCTTGGCGTCCTTGAGGCTCCACGCCAGCTTCTGGACGACACCAGCGGCATCGACGTGGTTGAGGTTCATCTTCCAGTTACCCGCCATCAGCGGGACACGGTTCGCCACGATTCAGTTCCCTTCGAGCACAGCCAGACCCGGGAGCGTCTTGCCCTCCAGGTACTCCAGTGAAGCGCCGCCGCCGGTCGAGATGTGGCCGAAGGCCTCATCCGCGAAGCCGAGCGTGCGGACGGCCGCGGCCGAGTCGCCGCCGCCCACGACGGTGAAGGCGTCGGTGTCGGCCAGCGCCTGCGCCACCGCCTTCGTGCCGTCGGCGAAGTCGGCGACCTCGAACACGCCCATCGGGCCGTTCCAGAACACCGTCTTGGCGCCCAGGATGGCCGCCGCGTAAGCGGCCGCCGTCTCGGGACCGACATCGAGACCCATCTGGTCGGCCGGGATGGCGTCCGCCGCCACCACGGTCTTCTCGAAGGGACCGTCACCGGACGGGAACGCCGGAGACACGACCGCATCGGTCGGGATCAGCAACTGCTTGCCGGCCGCCTTGGCCTGCTCCACGTAGCCGTTGACGACGTCGATCTTCTCGGCGTCCAGCAACGAGGTACCGATCTCGTGGCCCTGAGCCTTGAGGAAGGTGTAGCCCATGCCGCCGCCGATGATCAGCGTGTCGGCGACCTTGAGCAGGTTGTCGATGACCGACAGCTTGTCGGCCACCTTGGCGCCGCCGAGGACGACCACGTAGGGGCGCTCGGGGGTCTCGGTCAGCTTCTTCAGAACGTCGACCTCCTTCGCCACGAGGTGGCCGGCCGCGTTCGGCAGCAGCTTCGCGACGTCGTAGACCGACGCCTGCTTGCGGTGCACGACGCCGAAGCCGTCGGAGACGAACACGTCGCCGAAGGCCGCGTACTTCGCTGCGAGGGCCTCGCGTTCGGCGTCCACCTTGGACTCCTCCGCGGGCTCGTAGCGGACGTTCTCGAGCAGCACGACCTCGCCGTCGGCCAGCGCTGCCACGGCGGCGGTGGCGGCGGGCCCCACCACGTCGCCGGCCAGGCTGACCTTGGCGTCGAGCAGCTCACCCAGCCGCTTGGCGGCCGGAGCGAGCGAGTACTTCGGGTTCACCTCGCCCTTCGGGCGACCCAGGTGAGCCATCACCACAACCTTGGCACCGGCCTTCGTGAGCTGCTTGAGCGTGGGCAATGCAGCCCTGATGCGCCCGTCGTCGGTGATCGTCTCGCCGTCGAGCGGGACGTTGAAATCGCAGCGGATGAGGACACGCTTGCCCTGCAGATCCCCCAGATCGTTGATGGACTTCACCTGGATTCGCCTTTCAGGATTCGGATGGGTGGGTGCGGATCAGAGCTTCGAACCGACCAGGGAGGTCAACTTGACCAGCTGGTTGGAGTAGCCCCACTCGTTGTCGTACCAGGACACGACCTTGACGCAGTTGCCGATGACCTTGGTCAGCTGCGCGTCGATGATCGACGGGGTCGGGTCGGTCTCGATGTCCTTGGACACGATCGGATCCTCGGTGTACTTCAGGACGCCGGCGAGGGGGCCCTCGGCGGCGGCCTTGAGGATCGCGTTGACCTCGGCGACGGACGTCTCGCGGGACGCCTCGAAGGTGAGGTCGGTGGCGGAGCCGGTCGGCGTCGGCACGCGCATGGCGTAGCCGTCCAGCTTGCCCTTCAGCTCGGGCAGCACGAGCGCGACGGCCTTGGCTGCACCGGTCGTGGTGGGAACCATGTTGAGGGCGGCGGCGCGGGCGCGGCGCGGATCCGAGTGCGGGCCGTCCTGCAGGTTCTGATCCTGCGTGTAAGCGTGGATCGTGGTCATCAGGCCCTTCTCGATGCCCAGGGCGTCGTTGAGCGCCTTGGCCATCGGAGCGAGGCAGTTGGTGGTGCAGGACGCGTTCGAGATGATCGTGTGCTTCTCGTTGTCGTACAGCTCGTCGTTGACGCCCACCACGATCGTGATGTCCTCGTTCTTCGCCGGAGCGGAGATCAGGACCTTCTTGGCGCCCGCAGCGATGTGGGCCTTGGCCTTCGTCGCGTCGGTGAAGAAGCCGGTGGACTCGATCACGATGTCGACGCCCAGCTCGCCCCACGGCAGGTTGGCCGGATCGCGCTCGGCGAAGGCCTTGATGACGTTGCCGCCGGCGGTGATGGACTCGTCGTCGTGGGTGACCTCGCCGTCGAAGCGACCGAGGATCGAGTCGTACTTGAGCAGGTGGGCCAGAGTAGCGTTGTCGGTCAGGTCATTGACCGCGACGACCTGGAGATCCGCACCCGAAGCGATCAGAGCGCGGAAGTAGTTACGACCGATGCGGCCGAAGCCGTTGATGCCAACCTTGACAGTCATAGAACAGGGTCTCCTTCATGGGGTCGTCCCGCCCAAGCCAGGGCAGGAACTGGACGTCCCCACAGTACAGAAGAAGCCACGGTTTCGAAGGTGTAACGACACACATATGGGACAGAGATGGCCTGCCGGTCGCCGCGTCCGCCCGACGGCCGGTCGTTCAGTCGTCGTCCTCGAGCATCTCGGGACTCAAACCGGCCCCCGTGCCGGGGACGCCGATCGCGGCCGCCCGCCGGTCCGCGATCGCCAGCAAGCGCCGAATTCGCCCCGCCACCGCGTCCTTGGTCAGGGGCGGCTCATGCAGCTGGCCCAGCTCCTCGAGACTCGCCTGCTTGTGCGCCAGACGCAGGACGCCCGCGGTCCGCAGGTGCTCGGGCACCTCGTCGCCCAGCAACTCCAGCGCCCGCTCCACCCTGGCACCCGCGGCCACGGCCGCGCGCGCCGACCGGCGCAGGTTGGCGTCGTCGAAGTTGGCCAGCCTGTTCGCGGACGCCTTGATCTCGCGGCGCATCCGCCGCTCCTCCCACGTCAAGAGCGTCTCGTGCGCCCCGAGCCGGGTCAGCATGGTCGCGATCGCGTCGCCGTCACGGAGCACGACCCGGTCGACGCCCCGCACCTCGCGCGCCTTCGCCTGGACGCCGAGGCGCCGGGCCGTGCCGACGAGAGCGAGCGCGGCCTCGGATCCCGGGCAGGTCACTTCCATCGCCATCGAACGCCCGGGCTCGGTCAGCGAACCGTGCGCCAGGAACGCGCCCCGCCACACGGCCGTCGCGATGTCCGGCCCCCCGGAGACCACGGAGGCGGGCAGGCCGCGCACAGGGCGTCCGCGCGCATCGATGAGACCCGTCTGGCGCGCGAGCGAGTCGCCGTTGCGGATCAGCCGCACGACGTAGCGAGAACCGCGGCGCAGGCCGCTCGGCGTGACCACCACGAACTCGCAGGTGAACCCGAACAGGTCGTCGATCGCCGTCCGCAGCCGGCGGGCCGCCGCACCGGTGTCCAGGTCGGCCTCGACCATGACCGCGCCGCCGGCGATGTGCAGGCTGCCCGCGAAGCGCAGCAGCGCCGTCACCTCCGCCTTGCGGCAGGCCGGCTTCGTGACCGGCACGGCTGCCAGTTCCGACTTCACCTCTGCGGTCAATGCCATGACGGCCAGCCTAACGCGCCATCAAATCGGCGAAGAGCGCCGCCAGCCTTTCCACGTCGTGGCGAGGGCTCCCGTCGAGGGCGCGCACCGGCGTCACGATCAGCTCGGCGCCCAGCGAGGCGGCGTACCGCGCGAGAAGCGGATCGTCCACGGCGAACGACGGATCGCACAGGATCGTGTCCAGCCGCAGCCGCGGCGCATGGTCGGCCAGCACCTCCAGATGATGCGAGGGGGTGAAGCCCGCCGTCTCGTCCGCCGGGACGAGATTGAGAGCGAGGACGCGGCGGGCACGCGTGGCGATGAGCGCCTCGGCCAGGTCGGGCACCAGAAGGTGAGGGATGACGGACGTGAACCACGAGCCCGGGCCCAGCACCACGTGGTCGGCGGACAGGACGGCGTCGATCGCCTCGGGGCACGCGGGCGGGTCGGCGGGGACCAGGCGCACCTCGGTCACCACGCCGGGCGACACGGCCACCCGCGCTTGTCCGCGCACGCACACGCACTCGTCGGGCTGCGCCGGGTCGAGCCCGAGGACGTCCGCCTCGATCGAGAGCGGAACCGCCGCCATCGGCAGCACCCGCCCCCGGACGCCCAGCAGCTTCGCCACCATGTCGAGCCCGGCCACCGGGTCGCCCAGGCGCTCCCAGATCCCGGCGATCAGCAGGTTGCCGATCGCGTGCCCGGCGAGCGGGCCGTCGCCGCCGAAGCGAGACTGCAGGACGTCCGCCCAGAGGCCGCCCTCCCGGTCGTCCGAGCACAGCGCGGCGAGCGCCATGCGCAGGTCGCCGGGCGGCAGGATGTCGAATTGCTCGCGGAGGCGTCCAGACGACCCTCCGTCGTCGGCGACGGTCACGACGGCGGTCAGCCGGTCGGTGACGCGACGCAGTGCCTGCAAGGACGCGGAGAGCCCGTGCCCGCCTCCGATCGCCACGACGGCGGGGCGATCGGACACGCCGCTCATTCGAGCCCCAGGTCCCGATGCAGAACGTGCACGGCGCGCCCGCCGGCGCGCAGCCGGGCCGCCAGTTCTTCCGTCATCGCCGTCGAACGGTGCTTGCCGCCCGTGCAGCCGATCGCGATCGTCGCGAGCCGCTTGCCCTCACGCTCGTAGCCCGGCGCGAGGGCGCCGATCATCGCCTCGACCGCGGCGAGCCACTCGGCGGCCGCGTCGTGGCCGAGCACGTAGCTGGACACCGCCTGCGACAGCCCCGTCTGCGGCCGCAGCTCCGGAACCCAGTGCGGGTTGGGCAGGAAGCGCACATCCAGCACGATGTCGGCGTCGATCGGGATGCCGTTCTTGAAACCGAACGACATGAGCGTCAGGCGAAGCGCACGGTCGTCGGAGGTGTTGAAGGCGTGCGCGACCCGGTCGGCGAACTGGTGCACGTTCAGGTCGGAGGTATCCACCACCATGTCGGCGGCGGCGCGCAGCGTCGCCAGCAATTCACGCTCGCGACGGATGCCGTGCAGCAACGGGCCGTCGTCCTGCAACGGATGCGGACGCCGCACCGACTCCTGGCGGCGCACGATCACGTCGTCGGACGCCTCGATGAACAGGATCTGCGGCCAGATGCCCCGCGCGCCGAGCACGTCGAACGCGGCCGGAATGTCCTCGAATTCGGAGCGCGTGCGCACGTCGAGCACCACCGCGACCTTGTCGTAGCCGGAGCCCTCCGCGACCTCCAGCAGGTTGGGCAGCAGCGTGGGCGGCAGGTTGTCCACCACGTACCAGCCCAGGTCCTCCAGCGTGTGGGCGGCGGTGCGGCGTCCGGCCCCCGACATGCCGGTGATGGCGACGAATCGGCTCGTGGGTGCGCTCATGGCGCCATTATGTCTGGTTGATCTCGCCCGTGACAGTGTTCAGCGACTCCCCCGCCGGGCGGGCGTCCAGGGCGGCCTTGACGGCCTCGGCGGTCTTGGCGCCGATGCCGGGCACGAGCGCGATCTCCTCGACGGCGGCGGCGCGCAGCTTCCGCATGCTGCCGAAGTGCGCCAGCAGCGCCTTGCGCCGCAACTCGCCCAGACCCGGGACGCCGTCCAGCAGGCTGTCGACCATCGTCTTGCTGCGGCGTCCGCGGTGATGGGCGATCGCGAAGCGGTGCGCCTCGTCGCGGGCGCGCTGCAGCAGATAGAGGCCCTCGCTGCTGCGCGGCAGGATCAGCGGGAACTCCTCGTGCGGCAGCCACACCTCCTCGAGGCGCTTGGCCAGGCCGATCACGGGGATGGCGCCGAGGCCGAGCGCGGCGAGGGCGTCCTGCGCGGCCGCGACCTGCGGCGCCCCGCCGTCGACGACGATCAGGTGAGGACGGTAGGCGAACTTGCGGGCGGCGCCGGTGGTGGCGTCCACCAGGACCGCGTCCTCGCCGGTCAGCGAGGCCTGGTCGTCGAGGTAGCGGCGCATGCGCCGGGTGATCACCTCCCGCATCGCGCCGACATCGTTGCTGCCCTCGACGGTCTTGATGAGGAAGCGGCGGTACTCCGACTTGCGGGCCAGTCCGTCCTCGAAGACCACCATCGAGGCGACCACCTCGGTGCCCTGCAGGTGCGAGACGTCGAAGCACTCGATGCGCAGCGGGGGCCCGTCGAGGCCGAGGGCGTGCTGCAACTCTTCCAGCGCCCGATTGCGCGTGCCCAGGTCGGAGGCGCGCTTCGTCTTGTGCAGCGCGAGCGCGTCGGCGGCGTTGCGCGCCACGGTGTCGAGCAGCACCCGCTTGTCGCCGCGGTGCGGCACGCCCACCTTCACCCTCGTGCCGCGCACCTCCCCGAGCAGGTTGGCCAGGGCCTCCCCGGACGCCGGTGCGACCGGCAGCAGCACCTGCCGCGGAATGCCCCCGGAGATCCCCGAGAGGTCGACGTCGGCGTACAGCTGGAGACAGAAGGTCTCGACCAACTCCTCCAGCGTCGAGTCGTCCGCGCGATCGGCGACCCAGCCGCGCTGGCCCCGGACCCGACCGTGCCGCACGTGGAACACCTGGATCGCCACCTCGAGCTCGTCCCAGGCCAGGGCGATCACGTCGGCGTCGGTGGCGTCGCCGAGCACGATCGCGTTGCGTTCCGTCGCGGACTCGAGGGCGGCGAGCTGGTCGCGCAGCACGGCCGCCTTCTCGAAGGCCTGCTCGTCGGAGGCCGCCAGCATCTGGGCGCGCAACCGGCGGACCAGATGGTTGGTGTTGCCGGCGAGGAAGTCGCACACGTCGGCGACCAGCGCTCGATGATGCGCGGCGTCGATGCGCCCCACGCACGGCGCGGAGCACTTGCCGAGGTAGCCGAGCAGGCAGGGGCGTCCGGACGCCGCCGCGTTGCGGAACACGCCGGGCGAGCACGAGCGCATCGGGAACACCCGCAGAAGCGAGTCGATGGTCTCGCGGATCGCCCACGCCTGCGCGTACGGCCCGTAATAGCGGTTCCCCTTGCGCTGGGCGCCGCGTCCCACGAAGACGCGCGGGAACTCCTCCTCCCAGGTGATGCACACCCACGGGTAGGACTTGTCGTCGCGGTACTTGATGTTGAACCGGGGGTCGTATTGCTTGATCCAGGTGTACTCCAGCTGGAGCGACTCCAGTTCGTTCTGCACCACCGTCCATTCGACCTTCGACGCCGTGCGCACCATCGTCTGGGTGCGGAAGTGCAGGCCGGCCGGGTCGGCGAAGTAGGAGTTGAGCCGCTGGCGCAGGTTCTTCGCCTTGCCGACGTAGACGACGGTGCCCGACGGATCCGTGAACCGGTAGACGCCCGGCTGGGTGGGGATCGTGCCCGGTGGGGGGCGGTAGGTCGCCGGATCAGCCATGGTCTCCAGGGTAACGCCGTGCGCAGACGTCCCCTCGTCGCGTCGCCGGGTGCCGCGCAGCATCGTGCGAACGGATCCGCGCGGCATTTCATCACACTCGTTCGGGCAACGACCCCGAGAACATCAGTCCCACTGACCTTTTTCGGAGGCCTCCGGCAACGAGCGTGACGATTTGCCCTCCCGTCACCGGCCGCCTGCCTAGGCTGGCAGGCATGACGCCCGATCGACGCCAGTTCTTCACCACCGCCGGACTCGCCGCTCTCGCCGTCGGCACCGGTGCCCTCACCGGATGCGGCAGCGACTCCTCGTCGGGCCCGGGCGGGGCCACCCTCACGATCCCCGCCTCGACGATCCCGGTGGGCGGCGGACGCATCCTGGACACCGCCAACTTCGTGATCACCCAGCCCGAACCGGGTGTGTTCAAGGCGTTCAACAAGATGTGCACTCACCAGGGCTGCCCGGTCTCGGAGATCATCGACGCGGAGGTGCATTGCCGCTGCCACGGCGCGAAGTTCTCGATCGTCGACGGTGCCGTCACCCAGGGGCCTGCCACCAAGGGGTTGCGCGCCGCGACGGCCGTACTGGAGGGCGAGGACCTCCTGGTCTCAGCCTGACCCGTGCGGCCCGGCCGGAGTCACCGGCCCCGGCTGGAGTCAGCGGTCCGGAGGAGTCGCCAGCCCTGCTGAAGTCACCGGCCCGGCTGGAGTCGTCCGACCGGCTCAGGCGAGCAGTGGCGCCAGGAATCGGCCGGTGAAGCTGGCCGGGTTGGCCGCGATGGCCTCGGGCGTGCCGACCGCGACGACCTCGCCACCGCCCGAACCGCCCTCGGGTCCCATGTCGATCACCCAGTCCGAGGTCTTGATCACGTCCAGGTTGTGCTCGATGACGATGATCGAATTGCCCTGGTCGACGAGGCGTCCGAGCACCCCGAGCAGTTTGTTGATGTCTTCGAAGTGCAGGCCGGTGGTCGGCTCGTCGAGGATGTACACGGTCTTGCCGGTCGAGCGGCGCTGCAACTCGGTGGCGAGTTTGACCCGCTGCGCCTCGCCGCCCGACAGCGTCGTGGCGGGCTGGCCGAGCCGCACGTAGCCCAGGCCGACGTCGACGAGCGTGTCCATGTAGCGGCGGATCGCGTTGATCGGCGCGAAGAACTCGGCCGCCTCTTCGATCGGCATGCCGAGCACCTCGGCGATCGTCTTGCCTTTGTAGCGCACCTCGAGGGTCTCGCGGTTGTAGCGCGCACCGTGGCAGACCTCGCAGGGCACGTACACGTCGGGCAGGAAGTTCATCTCGATCTTGATCGTGCCGTCGCCCGAGCAGTTGTCGCAGCGGCCACCCTTGACGTTGAACGAGAACCGGCCCGGCTGGTAGCCGCGCACCTTGGCCTCGGGCGTCTCGGCGAACAGCTTGCGGATCCGGTCGAACACGCCGGTGTACGTGGCGGGGTTGGAGCGCGGCGTCCGCCCGATGGGCGACTGGTCGACGTGAATGGCCTTGTCGACGTGCTCGAGGCCGGTGATCTTGCGGTGGTGGCCGGGAACGTCCTTCGCGTTGTAGAGGTGCCGGGCGAGCGCCTTGGACAGGATGTGGTTGACCAGCGAGCTCTTGCCCGACCCGGACACGCCCGTGACGGCGACGGCGCAGCCGAGCGGGAACTCGACGGTGACGTCGCGCAGGTTGTTCTCGGTCGCACCGACGACGGTGACCGCGTTCCCGTTTCCGGGACGCCGCACCGCCGGGACCGGAATGCGGCGGCGTCCGGAGAGATAGGCGCCGGTGAGCGAACGCTCGTTGGCGAGCAGGTCGCTCACCGTGCCGGAGACGACCACCTCGCCGCCGCGCTCGCCGGCACCCGGCCCGATGTCGACGACGTGATCGGCGGTCCGGATCGTGTCTTCATCGTGCTCGACCACGATGAGGGTGTTGCCGAGGTTGCGCAGCCGCAGCAGCGTGTCGATCAGGCGCCGATTGTCGCGCTGGTGCAGGCCGATACTCGGCTCGTCGAGCACGTAGAGGACGCCCACCAGACCCGACCCGATCTGGGTCGCCAGCCGGATCCGCTGCGCCTCGCCTCCCGACAGGCTGCCCGCCGTACGCGCCAGCGTCAGGTAGTCCAGGCCCACGTCGAGCAGGAAGCGGAGCCGCTCGTTGATCTCTTTGACGACACGCTGGGCGATGGCCGCCTCGCGCTCGGTCAGCTGGAGGCCACGCATGAAGTCGAGGCAGCGGGCGATCGACAGGCCGGCGACTTCGGCGATGTTGCGGCCGTCGACGGTGACGGCCAGCGAGGTCGGCTTGAGCCGGGCGCCGTCGCAGCCGTCGCACGGGGCCTCGCGCATGTAGCCGCTGAACCGGTCGCGCGCGTTGTCGCTCTCGGCCTCGGCGAAGCGGCGCCGTACGTAGGACAGCGCGCCCTCGAACGTGGCGTTGTAGCTGGTGGTGCGGCCGTGCCGGTTGGTGTGCGAGACCCGCAGGGGGCCGCGGACGCCGTGCAGGATGAGGGTGTGGACGCGGGCCGTCAGGTCGTGCCAGGGCGTGTCGAGCGAGAAGCCGTGCAGGTCGGCGAGGGTCCGGAAGATCGTCTGGAAGTAGCCGGCGACGTAGGGGGAACTCCACACCGCGACCGCGTTCTCGGACAACGACTTGCTGCGGTCGGGCACGACCAGGTCGACGTCCACCTCCATCTTCGTTCCCAGGCCCGAGCACACCGGGCAGGCGCCCCACGGCGCGTTGAACGAGAACTGGCGGGGCTCAAGCTCTTCGAGCGAGATGTCGTGGTTGTTCGGGCAGGCCATCTTCTCGGAGTAGCGGCGATGCCGCGCCGGGTCGCCCTCAGGACGGTCGACGAACTCGATCTCGACGACGCCGCCGGCCAGGGCCAGCGCCGTCTCGACCGAATCGGTGAGCCGCTGCTTGATGGTCGGCTTGACCGCGAGCCGGTCGACGACCACCTCGATGTGGTGGCGGATCTGCTTGTCGAGCGTCGGCGGGTCGGTGAGCTGATGGATCGCGCCGTCGACCCGCACGCGGGTGAAACCCTGCGTGACGTAGGACCGCATCAGGTCGACGTGTTCGCCCTTGCGGCCCCTCACCACCGGCGCGAGCACCATGAACCGGGTGCCCTCCTCGAGTTCGAGCAGCCGGTCGACGATCTGCTGGGGCGACTGCCTGCTGATCGGCTCGCCGCACTCGGGGCAGTGCGGACGCCCGATGCGCGCGTACAGCAGGCGCAGATAGTCGTACACCTCGGTGATCGTGCCCACCGTCGAGCGCGGGTTGCGGCTCGTCGACTTCTGGTCGATCGCCACCGCCGGCGACAGGCCTTCGATGAAATCGACGTCCGGCTTGTCCATCTGGCCCAGGAACTGGCGGGCGTAGGCCGACAGCGACTCGACGTAGCGCCGCTGGCCCTCGGCGAAGATCGTGTCGAACGCCAGCGACGACTTGCCCGAACCGGACAACCCCGTGAACACGATGAGCGCGTCGCGCGGCAATTCGAGGCTCACGTTGCGCAGATTGTGCTCGCGGGCGCCCGCCACGATCAGTCGTTCAGTCACCCGCACCATGGTAGGTGGACGCTCCGACATTCTTGATCGATGGTCTTGGGCGGTCCTCAGCCAGCCCACAGGCCAGCGCGTTAGGGTGTCCTTCATGCTCGCGATCCTCAACCAGGGCCAGGTCGGTCCTGCCCGCAGGCGCATCGCGATCGCCACCCAGAGCCTCCTGCGCGACGCCCTGGCGCTCGACGATTCCGACTGGCGCGCTCCCTCGTTGCTGCCCGGCTGGTCGCGGGCGCACGTCGCGACGCACCTCGCGCGCAACGCGGACGCCCTGCGCCGGGTCATCGCCGCCGCCCGCAGCGGCGACCCGGCCCCGCTCTATCCGTCCGAGAACACCAAGTACAACGACATCGAGCGCGGCGCCGAGCGCACCGGGCTCGATCTGCAGGTCGACCTGGACACCTCCGCCGGCGAACTGGCCACCTTCGCCGACCGCGTCCAGGACTGGATGCTGCCGGTGCGATTCCTGGGCGGCGAGTTCCCGCTCTCGGTGATCATGCTCGTGCGCCTGCAGGAGGTAGCGATGCACCACCTCGACCTCGACTGCGGCTTCACCTGGGACGCCATCGAGCCCGTCCCCGCCAATTGGCTGCTGCAGTGGATGCTGCTGCTGATGCGCGACGATGCCACGCTGCCGGCCGTCGACGTGGTGTCCGACACCGGCGAGTGCGCGCGGATCGGGGGCGTGGGCGTCCGCGCCGAGGTCAGCGGCCCGGACGCCGCCCTGTGGGCCTGGCTGACCGGACGCACCGCGGGCGACGGCCTGACGGGCGCCGACGACATCGTCTTTCCGCTCGCCGGCTGAGACCCGCGCGACCTGGACGCGGGCGTCCGCTCGTGGTTGGGTCGTGTGCATGGAGATCACCAGCACCGTCGTCGGCCCGCTGGCCACCAACGCCTACCTGCTCACCGATGCCGGCGAGGGGCTGCTCGTGGACGCCGCGGACGACGCTCTCGCCCTGCTCGCGCTGATCGGCGACACCCCGATCGGCACGCTCGTCACCACCCACCGGCACGGCGACCACGTCCAGGCGCTCGCCGCGATCGCGTCGCACACGGGCGCGCGCGTCGTCGCGGGCGTGCCGGACGCCGCGGCCATCGAGTCCGCGACGGGCGTAATGGTCGACGACCGGGTTTGGGACGGCGACCATGTGCATGTCGGCAACGTCCGCCTCGAGGTGATCGGGTTGGTCGGCCACACGCCGGGATCGATCGCCCTCGCCTGGACGCCGGAGCACGGAGCCGCCCAGATGTTCGTGGGCGATTCGTTGTTCCCCGGCGGCCCGGGCAAGACGACGAGGCCCGAGGACTTCCACTCCCTGATGACCGACCTCGAGACCAAGATCTTCGGCCGGTTCGGCGACGACACGGTCGTCCACCCGGGCCACGGCGATCCGACGACGCTCGGACGCGAGCGCGCCAGCCTCCCGCAGTGGTGGGCCCGCGGCTGGTGAACCGCCGTCGATGCCCGCGCGACGCGCTTCAAGTCAAGGCGTCCGCGCGCCGAAGCAAGGCGTCCACGAACCCAAGCAAGGCGTCCACGAACCCAAGCGAGGCGTCCACGAACCTCAGCTTTGAGGCTTCCATCACGATCGGAGCGGCGTCGGCCAAGTCACCTCGGACGCGCGCAGGCTGCGATGACCGCCGCGCCTGTGCGAGGCCGTGTCGGCTGGGATCGGTCGCCTGGCATGTTGCCGCCCGGGTTAGCCACCCTCGCCCACCGCGCCGCCCGGGTTACGCGCCCTCGCCCACCGCGCCGCCCGGGTTACGCACCCTCGCCCGCCGCGCCGCCCGGGCTAGACACCCTCGCCCGGGTAGGAACCTGGGCGGCGGTGTCTAACCCGGGCGGCGTCAATGGCCGGGCGGCGCCCGCTGGATCTTGCACAATTGGCGAGGACGAGGCCAGGTGGAGGAGGCGGACGTTGTGGGGCGGACGTCGTGGGGCGGAGGCAGTGGGGCGTTACCACCCAACCGGACACCTCCAAGCCGTGGTTGACGCCGGTCGAAGCAGAGACGCCGGTCGAAGCAGAGTCGCTGCTCTTCTCCATCCGGCCGACCTGGAACCCGAGGTGTGCACCGTCGGCGTGGGGCGCCATCCGGTCGATGCCGACCGGGAACGCCCGATCGGCGAGATCCGCGTCCTGACGCCGGCATGACTGACGTGGCTGGCATGGTCGGCCGGCCTCAGGGCTCGGCCGTCACCGTGCATGCGACCTTGTGGGCGCCCGCCGAGTGATCGGCATCGCCGGCCACGGATGAGCAACTGCTGGCCAGCGGCCGGATCCCCCGGAAGGCGCCGTGGCCAGCCAGGTGCGCACCTAGTCGACCGCGGTGTCGGCCAAGTCCTGCGGGCGGATGCCGGCGGTCATTTCGTGGCCTCCATCATTTGCCGGATGGTCTTCTTCAGCCCGGCGATCTCGTCGCGCAGCCGGGCGGCCGTCTCGAACTGGAGCTCGCGCGCCGCCTGGTGCATCTGGTCGGACAACTCGTGGACGAGCGCCGCCAGCTCGGAGGTCGGCAGCGCGGACAGGTCGCGCTCCCCCGGCTTGCCGGGCACCGGAGACGCCTGCTTGCCGCCGAAATCGCCGACCACGTCCCAGGTGTCGGCGTCCTCGCGGGCGAGCATGTCGGTGATGTCGGCGATCTTCTTGCGCAGCGGCTGCGGATCGATGCCGCGCTCGGTGTTGTAGGCGATCTGCTTGGCGCGCCGCCGGTTTGTCTCGTCGATCGCCGCCTCCATCGACGGGGTCATCTTGTCGGCGTACATGTGCACCTGGCCGGCCACGTTGCGGGCGGCGCGCCCGATCGTCTGGATCAGCGAGCGCGCCGAACGCAGGAAGCCCTCCTTGTCGGCGTCCAGGATCGCCACCAGCGACACCTCGGGCAGGTCGAGGCCCTCGCGCAGCAGGTTGATGCCGACGAGCACGTCGTACTCGCCCAGGCGCAGTTCCCTCAGCAGCTCGATGCGGCGCAGGGTGTCGACCTCGGAGTGCAGGTAGCGGGTCCGGACGCCGTGCTCCATCAGGTAGTCGGTGAGGTCTTCGGCCATCTTCTTCGTGAGCGTCGTGACCAGCACCCGCTCGTTGCGCGCGACACGCTCGCGAATCTCGCCCATCAGGTCGTCGATCTGGCCGGTGGTCGGCTTGACGATCACCTCGGGATCGACCAGCCCGGTCGGCCGGATCACCTGCTCGACGAACCCGTCGGCCTTGGCCTGCTCGTACGGGCCCGGGGTCGCCGACAGGTACACGGTCTGCCCGATCCGTTCGACGAACTCCTCGAATCGCAGCGGGCGGTTGTCCATCGCGCTCGGCAGCCGGAACCCGTGCTCGACGAGCGTCCGCTTGCGACTCATGTCGCCCTCGTACATGCCGCCGATCTGCGGCACGCTCACGTGCGACTCGTCGACCACGAGCAGGAAGTCCTCGGGGAAGTAGTCGAGCAGGCAGTTCGGGGCCGTGCCCGGACCGCGTCCGTCGATATGGCGCGAGTAGTTCTCGATGCCGGAGCAGGTGCCGATCTGGCGCATCATCTCGATGTCGTAGCCGGTGCGCATCCGCAGCCGCTGCGCCTCCAGCAGCTTGTTGGACGCCCCCAGCTCGTCCAGCCGCTCGCCCAGCTCGGTTTCGATGCCCGCGATGGCGCCTTCCATCCGCTCGGGGCCGGCCACGTAGTGCGACGCCGGGAACACGTACACCTCGGAGTCCTCGCTGAGCACCTCGCCGGTCAGCGGGTGCAGCGTGGACAGCGCCTCGATCTCATCGCCGAAGAACTCGACGCGCACGGCGTTGACTTCGTACATGGGGAAGATCTCCATGGTGTCGCCGCGCACCCGGAAGGTGCCGCGGGTCGGCGATAGATCGTTGCGGGCGTACTGGATGCCGACGAGCGCGCGCGCCAGCGCCTCCATGTCGTGGCTCTCCCCCACGCGCAGCCGGATCATCCGGTCGACGTACTCCTGCGGCGTGCCCAGGCCGTAGATCGCCGACACGGTCGCGACCACGATCACGTCTCGCCTGGTCAGCAGCGAGTTGGTCGCCGAATGCCGCAGCCGCTCGACCTCTTCGTTCAGCGAGGAGTCCTTCTCGATGTAGGTGTCGGTCTGCGGCACGTACGCCTCTGGCTGGTAGTAGTCGTAGTAGCTGACGAAGTACTCGACCGCGTTCTCGGGGAAGAAGCTGCGCAGTTCGTTGGCGAACTGCGCAGCGAGGGTCTTGTTGGGCTGCATCACCAGCATGGGGCGCTGCAGCCGCTCGGCCAGCCACGCCACCGTGGCCGTCTTGCCGGTGCCCGTCGCGCCCAGCAGCACCACGTCGTTCTCACCGGCCTCGATCCGGCGTTCCAGCTCGTCGATCGCCGCCGGCTGGTCCCCGCCCGGCTCGAAGTCTGCGTGCACCTGGAACGGAGCGACACGGCGCTGGATGTCTGAGACTGCTCGCATGCGTTCCAGCTTAGGAGGGCGCTCGGACACTCTTCCGACGCCCGGCCTCCCTGCCTCCCCTGTGCCCGGGCGGGTCAGTGCGGGACGTGCACCACCGTGACACCGGCCTCGACGGCCGCCTTGATGGAGCGGCTCTCGGCGTCGCCGTCCGTGACCAGGATGTCGATCTCGGCCAGCGCGGCGACATGGGTGAGGAAGACCTGGTCGAGCTTGCTGGCGTCCACGCAGACGATCACACGATCGGAGGCCGCGACCGCCGCCCGCTTCGTGGCGGCCTCGCTGCGGTTGTAGTCGGAGATGCCGCGCCCGGCGTCCACGCCCGCGACCGACATCACGTAGGTATCGAGGTTGTAGGACGTCAGCGACTGCACCGTGTCGGGGCCGATCAGGCTCATCTCGCCCCGGCGGAGTTCGCCGCCGGTGAGGAACACCGAAGTGTCGGGCTCATCCACCAACTGCATGGCCACCAGCAGGTTCGGGGTCAGGACGGTTAGGCCGAGCCCGCGACCACGAACGGCCTTCGCGACCGCGAGCCCGGTACTTCCGGTGTCGATCATGACGTGCGACCCGGGCGCGAGCAGATCCACCGCAGCCCCGGCCACGTGCTCCTTCTCGCGGGCCCGGGACAGCACGCGCGACGCGAAGGACGGCTCGTAGCCGGTCGCACCGGCGGTGGCGATCACACCCCCAGGCACCCGGCGCATCAGCCCCCGCTCCTCGAGCGAGTCGACATCGCGCCGGATCGTCATCTCCGACACGCCGAACAGCACGGCGGCATCCGTGAAGCTGAGCTCCCCGTCCTTGGTGACGCGGGCCGTCAGCTGCCGTTGGCGCTGTTTCCTGTTCACAGCAGGCACTCTAGCGGGCACCGGACGCACCCTCACTCCTGACGTCCATCTCCTAGCCACGCTCGAGGGGCAGGATGGGCACACCGAGTCGCGTGAGATATTTTCACTCTTCTCTTGTGACTGAGTCTCAGTCGTTGCTACAGTCCGTCGTAGGACGCCAGCCGCAGGGCTGGGGCACTCGTCCAGCCAAAGGAGGCCCGACACATGCAACGAGACATGATCAAGCGAGAGCTGATCCAGTTCGATCTGGAGGCCACGGACCAGAACGACTTCTTTGATCGGATCGTCGACCAACTCGTCCGTCTGGGCTACGTGAAGGAGTCGTTCCGCGCGGCGATCAAGACGCGAGAAGCCACCTACCCGACGGCGCTTCCGACCCAGCCGGAGGCCGTCGCGATCCCCCACTCGGATCCCCAGCATCTCCACGAGCCATTCATCCTCGCGGCGCGCCTCGCGAACCCCGTCGCATGGCACGAGATGGGACGCAACGAGGTCCAGCACCCAGTGCGGCTGGTCTTCATGCTCGGCTTCACGAAGTCGGACGGGCACGTGTTGCTCTTGCAGGCACTCCTCAACAACCTTCAGGACGCCCCGTTCATGAAGGCACTCTCAGAGGCCGCATCGGCCGACGAGTACTTCGAAGTCGTCCACGCCATGCGTGGCTTCGAAGATTGATCCCCACCACTGAAAGGAAAAGAACATGGCTGCCAAAGTTATCGTCGCCTGCGGAAGCGGCGTCGCCACCTCCCAGACCGTCGCCAGCAAGGTCAACCGCCTGTTGAAGCAGGCCAAGGTCGAAGCCGAGGTCGAGGCTGTCGACCTCAAGTCCGTCGATCGCCACCTCCAGGGCGCCGCCGCCTACATCACCATCGTGCGCGAGGCCAAGGAGCGCGGGATCCCCGTGATCAACGGGATCGCCTTCCTGACCGGCATGGGCCAGGACGCGGAATTCAAGAAGCTCGTCGACGCCATCAACGCATTTAACGCCAAAGCGCGCTGACCCCCACCGCCTCATTCCTCAAGGGATTAACTCACCATGGAATTCCTCCAGAACTCTATTGACTTCCTGCTGTCGCTGGGCGCGGCGATCTTCGTCCCGATCATCATCATCATCGCGGGCCTCATCGTCCGCATGAAGGTCAAGGACGCCATCTCCTCGGGCATCACGCTCGGCGTGGCGTTCTCGGGCATGATGATGCTGATCAGTTACATGAGCGAGGCCATCACGCCGGCCGCGCAGAGCATGGTCGAGACGATCGGCGTCGACCTGCCGATCACCGACGGCGGCTGGACCACCATGTCGACGATCTCGTGGTCGTGGCCGTGGGCATTCCTGATGTTCCCGCTGGTCATCGGCATCAACATCGTGCTCATCGTCCTGAAGCAGACCAACACGTTCAACGCCGACCTGTGGAACGTCTGGGGCAAGATCTTCACCGCGGTCGCCGTCTACTACATCACCGACAGCGTCCCCCTCGCGTTCGTCATCGCCGGCATCCAGGCCATCTTCGAACTGAAGAGCGCCGACTTCCACCAGCACCGCATCGAGAAGATGACCGGGATCCCCGGCGTGACCGTCACGCACAAGATGGTGTTCCTCGCCGCCCCGATGTACCCCGTCGACTGGCTGCTGCGCAAGATCCCGGCCCTGAACAAGTCGTTCAACGCCGCCGACCTGCGCGACCGCATCGGCATCTTCGCCGAGAACCACATCCTGGGCTTCCTGCTCGGCATCGTGTTCGGCCTGCTGGCCCGCTTCGGAGTGGCCGAGACGCTGACGCTGGCCATCCAGGCAGCGACCGCCCTGACGCTGTTCCCGGTCATCTCCAAGTACTTCATGCAGGCTCTGGAGCCGATCTCGGCGGCCGTGTCCGAGTTCATGCAGAAGCGCTTCGGCGACCGCCAGCTCTTCGTGGGCCTCGACTGGCCGTTCCTCGGCGGCTCGAACGAGATCTGGCTCGCGGTGATCTGGACCGTGCCCGTCACGCTGCTGTTCTCTTTCATCCTGCCGGGCAACGGAATCCTCCCCTTCGCCGGCATCATCAACATCGCCATCGCGGTTCCGGCCTTCTTCGCCTGCCGCGGCAACATCCTGCGCATGCTGATCGTCTGCACGATCTTCGTGCCGGTCTTCCTCTACGTCGGCACCGCATTCGCTCCGTTCATGACGCAGTTGGCGAACACGACCCAGGCAGTCGCCCTGAACCCGGGGCAGCTGATCTCCAACTCCAGCATCGACGGCCCCATCTTCACCTACGCGTTCTCGCACTTCATGAAGATCACCGACGGCAACTGGATCGCCCTGGCCGCCTTGGTGCTCTGGGTCGTCACCTTCGTCTTCTACTCGCGCAGCCTCATCAAGGAGAAGCGCGACGACATGGCAGCGCTCGCCGCCGCCGAAGCCGAATAGTCCACACCACCACAACAGAGAGCCGTCAACACAATGTTGGAAACCCTGAAAAAAGACGTGTGCATCATCGCCAAGCGCGCCCAGCGCGACGGCCTGTGCAAGCACAAGTCCGGCAACTTCAGCGCACGAGACACGGAAACCGGCCTGATCGCCGTCACACCCACCAGCCTCGACCGCGACGAGATGAGCCCGCGGGACGTCGTGGTCATGGATCTGGACGCCAACGTGCTCGAGAACGAGTCGGGCCTTCGCCCGACCAGCGAGGTGCTCATGCACATCGCGCTCTACAAGGCACGTCCCGAGATCCGGGCTGTCGCCCACACGCACTCGCCGTACGCGACCGCGTTCGCCGTGCTGAACAAGTCGATCCCCGCGATCGTCTACGAGGTGGCCAATCTCGGCCTGACGAAGGGCCGCATCCCGGTCGCACCCTACGCCCGCCCCGGAACCCCGGGCCTGGCGATCAGCGTCTCGGAGGCCGCGGCCGAGGCCGACTGCATTCTGCTGGAGAAACACGGCGCCGTCGCGGTCGACTCGTCGAGCATCTACGAGGCTTTCCTCAAGGCCGCCTACATCGAGGAGTTGGCCGAGCTGTACCACCACTGCCTCACGGCGGGTGTGGGTGCGGAGCCGGACTCGTTCGAACAGGCGGAACTGCAGCGGTGGGCCTACCCCGCTGAGATCAAGTTCCCGAACCGCTAGATCACCGCGCAACCGAATCGCGACCTGGCCGGGCGACCGGCCAGGTCCTGACCTGAAAGTGAGTCCTGATGCGTGTCTTCCTCGTCCGTCACGGCCGACAGAGCGACACCCGATGCAACGTCGACGTCGATCTCGCCGACGAGGGCAAGCAGCAGGCGGCACTCGCCGGGCAGCGGATGAGCCGCTGGGGCATCCGGAGACTCGTCTCCAGTGACCTGATCCGTGCCCGGCAGACCGCCGAGATCATAAGCGAGCACCTCGGCGTGCCGCACTACGTCGTGCCCGACCTTCGCGAACTCGACTTCGGCCAGATGGAAGGGCTCACGGACGCCGAGATCGCTCACCGGTTCTCGGACTTCAAGCAGCGGCAACTGCCTATGGACCTCGACCTGAGGTATCCCGGCGGCGAGAATGTCGCCGACCTGCTCGAGCGGGTCGTCCCGGCCCTCCTCTCCGTCGTCGGCGAGGGTCCCGGGCCTGTGGCCATCGCCACCCACGGCGTGGTCATCCGGGCGATCGTCTCGCACGTGGCCCGAGCCCCCTTGGCGCGGTGGCGCCGGATGGCGTCCGGCCTGGAGAACGGGAGCATCACCGAACTGGCCTGGCACGCCGGCGCCCAGGAATTCAGCCTCGAACGATTCAACGACTACGCGCATCTCGAGGCGTACCCCCCACTGCTGCGGGCGGCCTGGGGCGTGGACGAAAACTGACCGACAAGCAACATGCGAAAGAGGAATCCCATGAAGAAGATCCTGAACGACGCGGATGAATTCGTCCGCGAGACCATGGAGGGCATCATCGCCGCCTACGGCGACAAGGTGAGGCTCCACAACGACAATTACCGGGTGCTCCTGTCCAACTACCCGGCCAAGGAGGGCAAGGTCGGCATCGTGACCGCCGGCGGCTCCGGCCATCTGCCACTGTTCCTCGGCTATGTCGGCCAGGGACTCCTGGACGGCTGCACGGTCGGTGAGGTCTTCGCGTCCCCGCCGGCCGACAAGATGGCCGACATGATCCGCGAGGCCGACTCTGGTGCAGGCGTGCTTTGCCTGTACGGCAACTACAACGGCGACAGGTTCAACTTCGCCATGGCCTGCGAAGAGGTCGAGTTCGACGACATCGAGACACGCCAGGTCCTCGGCCGCGACGACGTCGCCAGCTCGCCCAAGGCGAACGCCGACAAGCGCCGCGGTGTCGCAGGCCTGATCTTCGGCTTCATAATCGCCGGCGCCGCCGCCGACAAGATGCTGAGCCTCGACGAGGTCACCAGCGTCACTGAGCGCGCGCTCGCGAACATCCGCACGATGGGCGTGGCCATGTCGCCATGCATCGTTCCGCGGGTCGGCAAGCCGACGTTCACCATCGAGGACGGCCAAATCGAGGTCGGTATGGGCATCCACGGCGAGGCCGGCATCGAGGTCCGTCCGATGATGACCGCCGACGAGATCGCCGAGGTCATCCTGGGCTCCATCGACGCCGACATGCCGCTGACGGCCGGCGACGAGGTCTCGGTCATGATCAACGGCCTGGGCGCCACCCCGCTTGAGGAGCAGCTGATCGTCTACCGCGCGGTGCACCGGATCCTGAGCGACAAGGGCGTCTCGGTCGTCATGCCGCACATCGGCGAGTTCGCCACGTCCATGGAGATGGCCGGCCTGTCCATCACCGTGTTCAAGCTGGACGCCGAACTCAAAGAACTCCTGCTCGCCCCCGCGAGCACGCCCTTCTACACGAACTCCAACAAGTAGGTGATGAACATGTTCTCCCGTTACACGCTGGCCGGCGTCGTCGCGTCCATCAGCACCCTGATGACCGAGAACCGCGACTACCTGGTTCAGCTCGACCAGGTCAACGGCGACGGCGATCTCGGCATCTCGATGTCCGACGGCTTTAGCGCCCTGGCGGCGTTCCTCGCCGAGTCCACCGAGGACGACCTCGGCCAACTGTTGCGGGCCTCCGCCAAGGTGTTCAACGCCTCGGCCCCGTCCTCGCTCGGCACGATCATCAGCTTCGGCCTGATGGGCATGGCGAAAGCACTGCGCGGGAAGTCCGAGGCCGAGTTCCCGGCGATCGCCCAGGCCCTGCTCGACGGTGTCCAGAACATCATGGTCAAGGCCGAATCCAAGCCGGGCGAGAAGACGATCCTCGACTCGCTGGTGCCGGGCGCCGAGGCCCTGTCGGCGAACTCCGGGCTCGAATCGCGCGAGGCCGCGCGCTTGGCCGCGGACGCTGCCGCTGAGGGCTCCGAGGCCACCAAGACGATGGTGGCCGTGCACGGCCGCGCCGCCTACTCGGCGAGCCGGAGCATCGGCATCCTCGACGGCGGGTCGGTCGTCGGCCGCCTGATCTTCGAGGGCATCGCGAACTACCTCGCCGACTGAATAGGACGACCCCATGACGACCACGCACACCATCCTCACCCGGCACGACCTCGCGTTGGACCAGACCTACGTCGCCTACCGCAACGAGATCCTGTGGCCGACCCGCAGGCTGCAGCGGGTACTCATGGTCGCGTGCGTGGTCGCCGTGGGCTTCATGTTCGCGGCCGGCCCGCTCCAGTACGCGATCTGGGCGATCGCCGGCCTGGTCCTCGTGTGGACGTTCGCCAGCGACCACGTCACCGCATGGCTACACTGGCGCACCGATGCTCACCGCTTGGACGGCGCCAGCTTCGCCCACGCCTTCGCGGACAAGGGGTTCCGGGCGACGGACGCCGACGCGGACGCCAGCTGGCAGGACTACCGGCAGATCGCCGCGATCTACCACAGCGACGACTACTGGGTGCTCCGCCTGCAGACGGGCGCCGTCGCCATCCTGGCCCGCGACGGCGTCGACGGCGGGACCACGTCCGCCGTAGACTTCGAGCAGTTCCTCACCGCCAGGACCGGAATCGGCGTACGACCGCTGAGAAAGTCGGTCGCGGCCAAGGTCCAGCAGACCCAGGAGGCGCGGCGCGGCTACCTGGAGGCCAACCCAGGAGTCATCGCGCGCACGCTGAACCAGCGGGCCGAGCGGAAGCAGAACCCCCGCGACTCCTGATGGAGGCGTCCGCGTCCTTGCCTACGATCGGAACCGTTGCGCACGAAATTTCGTAGGCAACGGTTCCGTTCGTAGGCAAGGGTCCCGGCAGGCGCCGGCATCTCAGTTCGCGTACGCCAGGATCGCGTTCGACTCGGAGGTGATCGTGGCCGCGGCGACCATGTCGGTGGCACCCGTCTGGAGGGTGGCCGTCCACGAGTCGACCGCCTCCTTCAGGGCGCCGCCCTCGAGCAGGCCCGCCTTCAGGTCCGCCAGCTTGGTCTCATAGAGCGTCGTCCACTCGGCGTTGGCGTTGAACCCGGTCACCAGCGGGTTGCTCCTGCTCATGCCACGGCCGCCGGCCTGGCTGGCGTCGCCCGCCATCTGCCCGCCCTGCGCCTGCCCCGTCGGCGCCTGACCCGTCGGTGCCTGCCCCATCGGTGCCTGCCCGGTCGGCGGCTGCCCGGTCGGCGCCTGGCCCGTCGGCGCCTGGCCCGTCGGCGCCTGACCCGTCGGCGCCTGACCCGTCGGCGCCTGGCCCGTCGGCGCCTGGCCGCCCTGCATCCGGCGACCCGCAGGTGCCCCGTCCGCGGGCATCGCCGCACCGTCGCGTCCGCCACCACCCGGGGACGCCCCGAAGGCGAGATTGTGGTCCCAGGCGACGACGGTGAACCGGCCCGTGGCGGAATCCCAGAAGAGGTAGGAGTTGTTGCCGGGTCCGTCGATGTCGTCGGAATTGTCGACGATCTCCTGGAAGGCCAGGTAGGTCGCGAAGGAGTCGAGATCCACCATGGTCGGCAGCCGCTCGGCGATGTCGTCGGCCGTGCCGTTGTTCAGCAGGTCGAGCAGTGCGATGAGCGGCTGGTAGTCGTCGGCCCCGGCCTCGATCTCGAACGCGGTCGAGTAGTCGCCGTCCTCGCCGCGCCACGACCAGTCGCCCTCCGACTCCGCCTTGTAGAGCACGCTGTCTGCGCCGGCGTCCGGGAACTGTTGACTCACCCAGGTGTCGTCGAGGTTCTGGACGGTGAGCCGCAGCGCCTCGTCGCCGCCGTTCACCGAGAAGCGCGTCGCGATCGCCTGCGTCGAGGCGAGCCCCGCCGTCGACAGCAGGTCGAGCGCCACCGCCTCGTTCAGGGACGTCTCGCTGGAACTCGCCCGCACGGCGAAGTCCGATAGCCCCGACCACTGCTGGCCGGTCACGTACTTGTCGAGGCGGATCCGCAGCGGCAGGTCCTGTGCGGGGGTGCCCGCCGTGATGCCGCGCAGCGTCGAGTTGCCCTTCAGCTTGATCCCGACGTCGTCGAACACCTCGCCGTCGATGGTGACCGAGGCGTGAATCCACTCCTTGGTGCCGGAGTCGAGGTAGGTCTGGATCATCGCGGTCAGAGCCGCCTCGTCCACGGTGAGCGCGACGCTGTGCACCCGGGTGGCGTCCAGGGTGGCGGTCGCGGTCACGCCCGCCGAGTGGCCGAACGCGGTATCGGTCTGGGCGCCCGGCACGCTGCAACCGGCCGCGAAGAAGATCAGGGCGGCGAGGCCGGCGACGACTCGGGAACGACGAAGGAAACGTGGCATGCGCCGAGTCTGGACGCCGTCCCTAGGCGTCGGCTGTGGGCAGCGTCTGCGTGGGCTGATGGATCGCGGACGTCCCGTCGGCGGCGAGCGTCCGACCCGCGGACGCCGCGCGCAGCCGCTCCCACAGCGACTCCACCTGGCGTTCCAGCGCGTCCAGCCCGCCGTCGTTGTCGATCACCACGTCCGCCGCGGCGAGACGCTCCGTCCGAGACGCCTGCGCACGGATCCGGGCATCCGCGTCCGCCTGGGACAGCCCGTTGCGGGCCATGAGGCGCGCGCGCTGACGCTCCACGGGGGCGTCCACCACCACGATCAGGTCGAACGCGTCGACGCGTCCGGTCTCGACCAGGAGCGGGATCACCTCCACGACCACGGCCCGGGAATCGCGCGCCAGCGCCGCGGCCCCGCGCTCGGCGGCCAGCTCGCGCACGCGCGGATGGACGATCGCGTTCAGATCGGCGCGCGCCGCGGCGTCCGCGAACACGACGGACGCCAGCGCCGCCCGGTCGAGGCGTCCCTCGGCGTCCATCACCACGTCGCCGAACCGCGCGCGGACGGCCGCGAGTCCCGGGGTGCCCGGCTCGACGACCTCGCGGGCGAGGATGTCCGCGTCCACGATCACCGCCCCGCGTTCGGCCAGCATCTGCGCGACCGCGCTCTTCCCGGACGCGATGCCGCCCGTCAATCCGATCACCGTCACGCGCTCAGCCTAAGCGGAAGGCGTCCGTGCTAGCGTCTGGGGGACGCCCGACCCCAGGAGCACCGCATGCGCCCGTCTGTCCGCACGCTCGCCGTCGCCACCGCGACCCTCGCCGCGCTCTCGCTCGGCGCCTGCACCGGCCCGCTTCCGTTTCTCGATCCGGGGCCGGCCGTCACCCTCCAGGACGGCCCCGCTCCGTCGGTCACCGCCAAAGACCGGACGCTCCGCGCCGATCAGATCACCCGGGCCGACGATCGGGTCGCGGTCGCCCTGACGATGGGCAACGCCGGCTTCGAGCAGACCCTCGCGAGCCACCACGTCCAGGTGTCCACCGACGCCGGCGTGAAGCTGAAGACCAGCGACTTCGCGCCCCGCAAGCTCGCGTCCGGATCCGCCGCGACCTTCACCCTCGACGTCCCGCTGCCCGAGAAGGGCACCCGCGCCCTGGACATCCGGGTCAACGATGCCGAGACGACCGTCCGTGTCCCGGTCCCCGACGAGGACGGCACCTGGGCCTGGTCGCCGGCACCCCTGCGCCAGGTGGCCCTGGCCCAGAAGGTGGAGCGCTCCGAGGAGAGCGAACTCGTCATCAACTCGCTGCGCACCGAAGGTCTCCTCACCGAAGTCGACGTCCGCGGCAGCGGCCTGACGAACGCCCTTCGCCTGTGCACCGCCTCCACCCGCAGGTATTGCGTGCTCACCGAGCCCGACGGCACCAACCATCCCCTGCTCGGCGACACGGACGAATCCGCCCCGGGATTGCGTCAGTCGGCCGTGCTGCGCTTTCTGGGCGAGCTCAAGCCCGACACCACCGACGTCCAGCTCACCCTGGCGCGCCACTGGACCACCAACGGCCAGGACACGGTCAACCTCACCCTCCCCTCGGCCGGCGACTCCCGGGTGCGGGTGGCGAGCGGCGACCTCGGCCGGCCACCCATCGAGTTCACGCCGGTCGACCTCACCTACCCCACGTCCGAGGCGACGGTGCGCGTGACCGGGGTCGACGTCCTGTCCGACCATGTGCAGGTGAAGGCGACCGCCACCGCCGGCCCCACGCAGCCGCTGGGGCTCGACAACTACCTCCGGCAGAAGACCATGCTGCGGGAACCCAACGGGTTCATTCACCCGCTGGCGACGGGCAAGGACGTGGCGCTCCGGGTCGAGAAAGGACAGTCGCTCGACGTGACGCTGGTGTTCCGCGGCTCGGTGCCCGCCGACGTGACCGAACTCACCCTGGTGCTGTCCGACTGGTGGAAGCAGGACGCGGTCGCGACGACGTTCTCGATCCCCTCCGTCGACGCCGGGCCCGACACGCAGGCGCCCACCTTCGCCGAGGCGAGCGCCGTGGCCACTCCCGCGGCGCCCGAGGTGCGGGCCACGGTCGCTGCTCCCGATCCCTCGGCGACGGCCGCACCGACCGCGGTCGCGCTCGGCCAGATGGAGGTGACGTCGCTGCCGCTGACGACCAGTTCCGTCCGCGGAGCCGTGTTCAGCACGGCCGGCGGCCTCCAGGTGGGCGCCAAGGTCGCCTCCGGCGCCGAGGTCGTCCCTCAGGCGGACGCCGAGGCCCAGCGTTCCCTCCAGGACCTGGGGGCGCAGAAGACACCCGACGGCTACGTGCTGACGCTGCCCGAGACGGTCCTGTTCGACTACAACAAGGCCGACCTGCTGCCGTCGTCGTCCGCCACGATCGACCGGGTGGCCGAGTTGCTGGCCTACTACGACCGCGCCAAGATCGGCGTCAACGGCCACACCGACAGCACCGGAAACGCATCCGACAACCAGGACCTGTCGCAGCGGCGCGCCCAGGCCGTCGCGGACGCCCTCGCCGGCCGCAGCGTAGCCTCGTCGCGGCTCACGGTCGCCGGATTCGCGGCGACCCAGCCGGTGGCGTCCAACGGCGACGACGCCGGGCGCGCCAAGAACCGCCGCGTCGAGATCGTGTTGCGCGAGAACGGCTGAGCCCGGCCGGGTCCCGTCGCGCGCGCCTCGTCGCGCACTCACAGCCTGCCGACAGGTACGGATCACCTCCGGCACAGGTGGGTCCGAGAGGCTGACGTCGGCACCAACGCGACGGAAGGCAGCAGGCGTGAGCGACAGCACTGGCGGGAGCGTCCCCGAGGCGGAACACGCCGAGACGGCAGGACGTCGATCGGTCTGGGCCAGGCGTCTGCGCGCCCTGGTCCCGGCGAGCCGCCGTGGCCGCGTCCTCAGCGTGGCCGTCGCGCTCCTCGCGATCGCGGGCGTCGCGGCGTGGTTCGCGTTCGGACGCCCCCAGTCCTCCCCGTCCGCCACGACGCAGACCCTCACGATCAGCACCAGCACGCTGAAGCAGACGGTCACGGCGTCCGGCAGTCTGGAACCCGAGCGACGCGCCGACCTCACGCTGCCCTCAGGGACCGTCACCGCCGTCCGCGTCGTCGCCGGCGACGAGGTGAGCGCCGGCGAGACCCTCGCCGCCATCGACCCGACCGCGCTGACGATCGCCCTCTCGTCCGCGCGGGCCGACCTCAGCGCATCCCGGTCGACGCTGTCCGACCTTCGCTCCGGCGGCGCCGCTTCCACGGCCGCGATCAACGCCGCCTCGGCGACGGTACAGGTGAAGCAGAACGCCGTCGCCCAGGCCGAGGCGGCGCTCGCGTCGGCCACCCTGACCGCACCCTTCGCCGGGGTGGTGGCCGAGGTGAACGCCGTCGTGGGCGACAGCACCGGGTCGTCGAGCGGCTCGGGAGGCTCGAGCGGCTCAGGAGGCTCAGGAGGCTCGGCGAGTTCGG
The DNA here is from genome assembly GCA_032229785.1 of Propionibacteriaceae bacterium. Lineage (GTDB taxonomy): Bacteria > Actinomycetota > Actinomycetes > Propionibacteriales > Propionibacteriaceae > Propioniciclava. The sequence goes on along the minus strand of JAVTWJ010000044.1, from coordinate 7,841 downwards.
GCACGACCGGGACCAGCCAGGGCACGACCAGCACATCGTCGGCCGCGATCGTGCTGATCAGCCAGGGGACGTTCACGGTCTCCACGTCGGTGTCCAGCGGCGACGTCGCCTCGATCAAGCCCGGCCTTCAGGCGGTCATCACTCCGCAGGGTTCCTCGCAGACGGTCTACGGCACGGTGGCGTCCGTGGGCGTGATCGCCTCGGCGTCCACCTCGGGCTCGGCCACGTTCCCGGTCACCCTCGACGTGACCGGCACCCACGACGACCTGCGCGCAGGCTCGACCGTGAGCGTCGAGATCGTCACCCGCCAGCTCAGCGATGTCATCGCGGTCCCGACGCAGGCGCTCACGACGAGCGACGGCACGACGACGGTCACGATGCTCGTCGACGGCAAGACGGCGACCCGCGAGGTGACCACCGGCGATGTCGTCGGCAGCCAGACCGTCGTCACCGACGGCCTCAGCGAGGGCGACCAGATCGTCATCGCCGGATTCAGGGTCGCTCAGGCCAGCGGCACCGAGCAGAACGCGGCCGGCGCGAACGCAGGCATGCCGGGTGGCGACCTTGCCGCGGGCGGGTTCCCCGGCGGCGGGCAGGGCGGCGGTCCCGGCGGCCAGGGCGGCCAGGGACGGGGCAACCGATGACCGCGACCGACCACCGCGACGAGGTGGCGTCCGGCCCCGTCGTGCTGCTGGCCGACGTCACCAAGACCTACGCCCAGGGCGCGCTCGCGGTCCAGGCCCTGCGCGGGGTCAGCATGGAGATCGCGGCGGGCGAGTACGTGGCGATCATGGGGCCCTCAGGGTCAGGCAAGTCGACGCTGATGAACATCCTCGGCTGCCTCGACGTGCTCACCACCGGGCGGTACCTCCTCGACGGCGAGGACGTGGCCGACCTGGACGAGGACGCGCTCGCGGACATCCGCAACACGCGGATCGGCTTCGTGTTCCAGCAGTTCAACCTGCTCGGTTCGCTGCGAGCATGGCGCAACGTCGAACTGCCGCTGTTCTACGCGGGCATCCCCGCCGTCGAGCGCAAGCGTCGCGCGCTCGACGCGCTGGCGCGGGTGGGGCTGGCCGACCGGGTCGACCACCGGCCCGGCGAACTGTCCGGCGGCCAGCAACAGCGGGTCGCGGTGGCGCGGGCCCTCGTCTCGGATCCGGCGATCATCCTTGCCGACGAGCCCACCGGCAACCTCGACTCGACCTCCACCGACGACGTCCTCGGTCTCATCGACGAACTGCACGCCGCCGGGCGCACCATCATCCTGATCACCCACGAGGCCGACGTGGCCGCCCGCGCCGAGCGCGTCCTCCACGTCCACGACGGCCGACTCACCGACGGCCGACTCACCGACGGCCAGCTCACCGACGGCGGTCCGCGATGAAGGCCCGGCAGACCCTGCAGGTGGCGCTGGAGGCGGTGCGCCTGAACCGGCTGCGCTCGGTGCTCACCGTGCTCGGCATCACGATCGGCATCGCCTCCGTCACGCTCACGGTCGGGCTCGGCCTGGGCGCGCAGCAGCAGGTCCGCGACCAGATCAGCGCGCTCGGCAGCAACCTGCTCATCGTGTCGCCGGGAAGCGCGACGAGCGGCGGCGTCCGCGGCGGCGTCGGCACGGCCACGACGTTGACCAGGGCGGACGCCGAGGCGCTGGCGTCCAGCGCGGTCGCCCCGAGCATCGCCGGCGTGGCGCCGGTGGCGAGCACCAGTTCTTCGCTGGCGGCCGGGACCACCACCTGGACGTCCCCGGTCTACGCCGTGACGCCCGCCTGGCAGCAGGTGCGGACACGGACCCTCGCCGCGGGCCGCTTCGTCACCGACGCCGACGTCGCGGACCGCGCCCGCAGCGTCGTGCTCGGATCCTCCACGGCCGAGGAACTGTTCTCAGGGGGCACCCCGCTCAACCAGACCGTCGTGATCAACGACGTCTCGTTCACGGTGGTCGGAGTGTTGGACGCCGCAGGCGGATCCTCGTCGTCCACCAGCGAGGACGACCTCGTGCTGATGCCCTGGACGACCGCCGCCACGACGCTCGGCACCTCGGCGACCACGGTGTCGACCATCTACCTGCAGGCCGGGGACGCCGCGCACCTCTCGGCGGCCCATCAACAGGCCAGCGCCGCACTCAAGGTGCGGCATCAGATCACCAGCAGCGGCACCGCGGACTTCTCGATCACCACGCAGGAGTCGATCGTCGAGGCGGCCACGTCGACCGACCGGACCCTCACCATCCTGCTCGGCGGCATCGCCGCCATCTCGCTGCTCGTGGGCGGCATCGGCGTGATGAACATCATGCTCGTGAGCGTCTCCGAGCGAATCCGCGAGATCGGCCTGCGCAAGGCCCTCGGCGCGAAGCCGCGCGCGATCCGCAACCAGTTCCTCACCGAGGCGGCGGTCCTCGGCCTGGCGGGCGGCGTCCTCGGCCTGGGCATCGCGGCGCTGGGGGCGCTCACGCTGCCCGCGCTGATCGACCAACCCGTCACGTTGGTGTGGTGGGCGGTCGCCGGCTCCCTCGTCGTCGCCGTCGGCGTCGGCGTGGTCGCCGGGGTCTACCCCGCCGGACGCGCCGCGCGCCTGGCCCCGATCGACGCGCTGCGGCGGGAGTAGCGATGGACCGTCCAGCGACCAGCGCGACCCGCTCCTCCACCTACGCCGAACACTCGAACTCCGACCCCGCAAGGATGATCATGACCCACTTCCGTCCCGCTCTCGCCACGGCATGCCTCGGCGTCCTGCTGCTGTCAGGCTGCTCGGCCGCCGCGGCCACGTCCCCGTCGGCCACGCCGGACGCCCAGGGTCCGCGATCCCAGCAGACCCGGATGAGCGGCACCTACGGGCTGATCGCCGCCATCAGCGGGACCACGCTGCAGGTGCAGGGCTCCTCGGGCCAGACTGCGGTCAGCTACTCGGACTCGACCACCGTCACCGAACAGAAGGCGGGCACCGTCGCCGATCTCGTGGTGGGCGCCTGCGCGACGGTCCGCAGCGATCAGCCGACGGGCGCCTCAGCAGGCGGTCCGTCAAGCGCGGCCCCGGCGTCCGACCCCTCGGCCGTCGCAGCCGCCTCGATCACCGTCACACCGTCCGAAGACGGACAATGCTCCGCCACGGTCGGCGGCACCGGCGGACGCGGGGGTCCTGGTGGGGGCCAGGGCGGCATGCCCTCGGGCGAGCCTCGCGCGCAGGACGGCGCCACGCCCCCGGCGGAGCCGAGCACCGGCCAGGGCGGCGGCGCCCGTCCCTCGGCGGCGCCCAGCAGGGGTTCGGGTGCGCCCGGCGGAGGTGCGCCCGGTGCAGGTGCTGGAGGCGGAGGGGCCGGCGGCGGCATGGTGACGGGAATCATCGAGTCCGTGGGTGAGGGCACCGTCACCGTCAAGGCGAGCCGACCCGGGTCCGACGAAGCTCAGACGACCACCGTGACCTACACGGACTCGGTCGCGGTCACCGTGACCGTCGACGCCACGGCGTCCGCGCTCCAGGTCGGCAGGTGCGCGCTCGCCACCGGGAAGCCCGACGACACCGGAGCCGTACCCGCCACCGCGATCCGGGTCAGCGACGCCGTCGACGGCGCCTGCACGATGCGCTGACCAGACGATCCACCGAACACCGTGACCGCGATCCCGACTGCGAGGCGAACCCGATGAGCACGATCAGGCCCCCACGCCCGAACCGCCACGCCCCGACCGGGCCGGCACCGTCGTCCAGGAGCGGACGGCCCCCCCGACGCCGACGCGTCGTCATCACCGGCGTTGCCGCGCTCGCCCTGCTCGGGGGCGGCGGGTTCGCCGTCGCCCAGGCCGGCGTGGCCGCCTCCGCCGACCGGTTCGTCACCGCGACGGCCGAGACCCGCAGCGTGGAGCAGACCCTCACCGGCACCGGCACGGTGACCCCGATCACCTCGGCGCAGGTGTCGTTCCCGGCATCGGCGACGGTCACGGGCGTCTTCGCCCAGGTCGGCGACCACGTCACCGTCGGGCAGAAGCTCGCCACGATCGACGCCACCACGCTGCAGCACGCCGCGGACGAGAAGGCGCTGGCGCTCGCCGAGGCGAAGCTGGCGCTGGAGGAGGCCGAGGACACCGAGTCGAGTTCGTCGGCGAGTTCGACGGCGAGTTCGGCCACGTCGTCCGGCGGCACGGCCACGTCGTCCGGCGGCACGAGCGGGACAGGCAACGCCTCCTCCCCCACGCCATCGGCGACGGGATCGGGGACGGCGACGGGGACGGGATCGGGTACGGGATCGGGTACGGGATCGGGGACATCGTCCGGCTCGGCAGCCGACACGCCCCCAGACGTCAACGAGGACGCCTCCGCGTCCACCGCGCCCACCGCGTCCGACCTCACCACCGTCACCGACGAACTGAGTGCCGCGCAGAAGCACCTCGACCAGACCTGGGCCTCATTCCTCGCCTCCCTCGATCACGCCAGCACGGTGTGCTCCGCCTCCGCCCCGTCACCGAGCACGTCCGCCACGCCTGCGGCCACGCCGACGTCGACGCCCACGCCGAGACCCTCCGCCACCTCCACCGCCCTGGCCCCCACCACCCCGGCCCCCACCACCTCGGCCGCGTCGTCGACCAGCGCGTCGCGCCCCGCCGACACCACGGCCGTCCCCTCAGCGACGGCCGCGCGTTCGGCGTCCGCCGACACGGACGCGGCACCGTCCGCGACGGGGCTGCAAGCGACATCGTCGGGATCGGCCGCCTGCATCGCCGCACTGGAGGGCACCGGTCCCGCCGAGTCCGCCCTGACGACCGCCAGAAACGCGCTCACCGAGGCGATCGACGCGCTCGTCGCGCTGGCCACCGACGCCGTCGCCGCGAACGGCTCGACCGGATCAGCCTCGTCCGGCGGCACACCATCGACCGGCTCGGGTTCGGCCTCGACCGCCGGCACACCATCCGCCGGCTCGATCGGAACTACGTCCTCACCCGCCACCACCGCGACGACATCCAGCAGCACGACGACGTCCAGCAGCACGACGACATCCGGCACCGCAACGTCGTCCAGCAGCGCCCGCTCCGGATCGGGCACGTCGTCGGGGAACTCGTCCGCGGCGCGCTCGGGCGGATCCTCACCCACCGTCGCTCAGGCGGAGGCCGAGGTCGCATCCGCCCAACTCGACCTCGCGAACGCCCAACGGGCGGTCGAGGGCGCCAACCTGATGGCGCCCCTCACCGGAACGCTGACCGAACTGCCCTGGTCCGAGGGCGACACCGCGTCCGCCGACCAGAGCGCGACCGTGTCCGCGGGCGAGGCCGTACGGTTCACGATCGACGTCGCCGAGGCATCGATCGCCACGGTCGCGGTCGGCCAGCCCGCGGTGGTCACCTCGACCGCGGGGACGGAATCGCCCGGCGCGGTCAGCGCCATCGGCCTGCTCCCGTCGAGTTCGTCGGGCTCCGCGGTGGCCTACCCCGTCACCATCGTCGTTCAGCAGACCGGCAACGGCCTCGCCGAGGGCACCACCGCCGGTGCGGTCGTCACGGTCGGATCGGCCCCCGACGCCGTCGTCGTCCCGGTATCGGCGCTCACCTTGACGGGGCCTGCGGCGGGGACGGTCACCGTCCTGGGCCCGGGCAACACCACCTCGACCGTCCAGGTGGGCCTGGGCGTCCGCGGCGCCACGCACGTCGAGGTGACCGGCGGCATCGACGCGGGCGCGACCATCGTCCTCGCCGACATCACCCAGGCCATCCCGACCAGCACCTCGTCGGTGCGCATCCGCTCCGGCAGTGCCCTCACCGGCAGCTCCGGCGGCGGTGGCCGCACCGGAGGGCCGCCGCGGTGAACGGCGGATGCGATCGGGAACGGCGACCGGAAGGCGCGGCCGTTCAGGATCGTGGCCGGGTGAACACCCACTCGGGGTCGGTCAGCATCCGGGCACCAGAGAGCCCCGCGACCATGGCGACCACCACGAGCGCGGTCGAGACGCCCGACTCGATGGCGGACAGGATGTCGGCCTGGTCGAAGTAGATCAGCGTGCGAAGCGCCGACGATCCCGGGATGGTCACGAGCAGCGTCGGCACGGTCATGATGATCTTCGTCATCGCGAACCAGCCGGCCACGACCGCGCAGGCCAGGCCCATGATGACGCAGGCGACGAAGGTGGCGACGTGCGGCTTCACGCCGTGTTCGAGCATCAGCAACCGGGGAACGTTGCCGATGATCGCCACCGCGCCCGACGCGGCGGCCGTGCCGAGCGGCGCGTTGAACATGGTCGCCCAGCCGAACACCGCCAGGAAGCTCGCGCCGACGAGCGCCGCCCACACGGCCACCGGGTGCCCGTCGAGCGGCGCCACCGGGTCGGGCGAGATGCCCGAGACGGACGCCACCACCCAGACGCCGATGGCGATCGCCAGCACCACCATCGCCGCGTACGCCAGTCGGGGGATTCCCGCATCCAGGTCGAGCCGGGTCAGGTCGAGACCCGCGGTGACCAGCGGGAATCCGGGGATCAGGAAGATCGACGCACACACGAACCCGGCCGCGAACCGCGGGCTCGGCTCGCCCATCAGTGCGGTCAGTACCTGCGCGAACGCCACGTACGCAGCGGACGCCACGGCCGCCGCGGTGACCACGACGGCCAGGAAGTTGAACTGCTTGCGGGCCAGGAATCGCTGCAGGGCATACCCGAAGGCGGACGCCGGCAACACCGCCAGCACCTCGCGCCAGCCGCCGTTCGACAGCACCGCCACGGACGCGCACGCGAGCGCGACCAGCGGCACCAGCAGCCGGCCGCTGTACCGCGGCGCCCGGCGCTCGATGACGTCCAGCTTCTCGGCGATCACGGCCGCCGTCGCCCGCTCGGGCAGCGCGCGAGTGAAGTCGTGCAGCAGTGCGATCCGGTCGGCGTCGACGCGCGGGCGCACCTCGCGCACCTGCGTGCGGAAGATGCCGCGGCGTCCGACCGTGAGCACGATCTGCGTGAACGTGACCTGCGCGTCGATCTGCTGGACGCCGACCGTGCGCCCGACGGCGCTCATCACCTCGCGGACGCGCAGCGCGCTCGTGCCGGCACCCAGCATCATCGTGCCCGCCTGCAGCACCACGTGCGAACGCCGGATCAGGTGGGTCGGCTCCAGCTGGTCCTCGAACTCGTGCTCGCTGATGACGTCCTGATCCTCGGCGTCCTCGTGTGTGTCCTCCACAGGCACCCACGCTAGTTCGCCGGACGCCGGTACCGGGGGCACTGCTCCGCTCGCGAGACAGCCGCACTGACCGCTGCCTCACTCGCCCGGGACGCGACGAACGCCCCCGACCCGAAGGCCAGGGGCGCTCGAAGCCTGAATCGAATCAGCCCGCGGAACGACCCGTGAGCTTCTCGCGCAGAGCCTGCAGGGCCTCGTCGGAGGCCAGCGAACCCTCGTCGGCGACTTCGGCGGAACCCGCCGAGTAAGACGCCGTGTTCGCGGCCTGGACAGCGGCCTGCGACTCGGCGGCCTCGGCGTCCTCGACCTGCTTCTTGTGCGCCAGCCAGCGGGCCTGCGCCTCGGCGTACTGCTGCTCCCAGGCGCGCTGCTGCTCCTCGTACCCGGGCTTCCACTCCTGGCTCTCGGGATCGAAGCCCTCGGGGTAGATGTAGTTGCCCTGATCGTCGTAGGACGCGGTCATGCCGTACAGCGACGGATCGAAGTCGTCCGCGGCCACGTCGACACCCTCGTTCGCCTGCTTGAGCGACAGCGAGATACGGCGGCGCTCCAGGTCGATGTCGATGATCTTGACCATGACCTCGTCGTTGACGCTGACGACCTGCTCGGGGATCTCGACGTGACGCTCGGCCAGCTCGGAGACGTGCACCAGGCCCTCGATGCCCTCCTCGACGCGGACGAACGCAC
>JAVTWJ010000043.1:0-42275 GCA_032229785.1 Propionibacteriaceae bacterium | reverse complement strand
AATTTCGTAGGCAACGGTTCTTTTCGTAGGCGGGAGCGGACGCGACGCCCGGGCCGTCCCCGGATTCAGCGGTGGCGGCCCACCAGGTCGTCCATCCAGCTCTCGGCCGCCTCGTAGTCGGCGTCGGTGAAGCCGCGGGCGATCTTGGTGCGGACGCCGTCGGCGCGCGGGTAGGACCCGAGGAACGTGACCGTGCGGCACACCCGGTGCAGGCCCTTCAGTGTGCCGCGCAGGCGCGGCTCGCCGACGTGGCCCTCGGCGTCGATGGAGAAGCAGTACTCGCCGAACGTCTTCTTGGTGGGCCGGCTCTCGATGCGGGTCAGGTTCACCCCGCGCATCGCGAACTGGTCGAGGATCTCCAACAGGGCCCCCGAACGGTCGGCGTACATGTACGCGACGAGCGTCGTCTTGTCGGCGCCGGTCGGGGCGGGCAGTCGGCCCGGACGCCGCACCAGCACGAAACGCGTCACGGCGTCCGGGTTGTCGGCGATGTCGGACGCCGCGCACTCCAGCCCGTACAGGTCGGCCGCCACCCTCGCGCAGATCGCCGCGTCGTAGGACGACTCGGGATCGGCCACCTCGGCGGCGGCGGCGGCCGTCGAGCCGCCCTCGGTGACGATCGCCCACGGCAGCGTCTGGTCGATCCACTCGCGGGTCTGTGCGTGCGCGTGCGGGTGCGTGAGGATGCGGCGGATCCGGTCGAGCTCGGTTCCGGGCCGCACCGCCAGCACGAACGACACCGGAAGCAGCACCTCGGCGACGATGATCAGCGACTGCCCGCCCGCCAGGGCATCGAGCGTGGCGCTCACCCCGCCCTCGACCGAGTTCTCGATCGGCACCAGCCCCGCGGACGCCTCCCCCGAACGCACGGCGTCCAGCACCCGGGCGACGGTGGCGTACGGTGTGGCCTCGTCGCTGCCGGCGTCCAGGCCGGTGAGCTTGATCAGGGCTTGATGGGTGAAGGTTCCCGCGGGCCCGAAGTATCCATGCACCTCGGGCAGTCTAGTGCCGAGGGCGATCGGCCCTTCGCCAATGACGCACCACCGGCTCGGACGCCGCGTCCCCGGCAGCATCCGCCCCGCCGAACAGGCCGCGGAATCCCTCGGCCACGAACGCGGAGGACGGCCATTGCCGGCTCTGAGTCCAGAACCAGTGCACGATCGCGGCCAACACGACCCATTGGACGCCCGAACAGACGATGTCGCGCACGATGAACGCGATCACGTCGACCATGACGGGAGTGAAGCCGACCGTTCGCCCGGCCACGTAGGCGATCGACAACGCCGTGCCGCGCAGCACGAGCAGCCAGTCGAGCCGGTTCGGCAACAGCAGCGCCAACGGCGCCCACGCGATCAGGTCGTACCAGCTCAGCGTGTACGGGGAGGTGACCAGCCAGGCGGTACACAGCACGGCGGCGGTCCGGACGGCGATGGTGAGCGGATCCCGCTCGGGCGGCAGCGTCGCGCCGGGCACCGGGCTCCACGGCAGCACCCGCGACAGCATCCAGCCGACGACGAACAAGCCGGCCCAGCCGAGAATGCCGGTGATCGAGCGGGCCAGCGAGTCGGGCAGCACCCACGACAGGACGCCGTACAGCCACGGCGCCCACGACCCGCCCGAGATGTAGCCCGTGTTACGGCTCGCCGCGAACAGCGCCTGCGGCGCGAACACCCCGTACAGGATCGCCAGCGGGATCGCCGCGCCGACGCCCAGCGCCACCACTTTGCGCCAGTCGCGCCGGTACCCCCACATCATGGCGATCCCGTAGAACACCAGCGACACCTTCACCGCGCCGGCGAGACCGATGAAGATGCCCGTCACGAACGCGCTGCGGCGCATGAAGAACAGCCCGACGATCGCGAACACCAGGGTGAGCGCCTCGTTGTGGGCGCCCGCCACCACCGACCAGATCAGCAGCGGGTTCAGGATCGTGAACAGCACCGACCGCGTCTGCAGGGCCGCGTCCCCGTGCGCGAGCTTCACCATCACGGCGCAGATGACGAGGAACGGTACGACCGACATCACCTGGAGCCAGAAGACGACGTCGTGCATCGAATCGCCGCCCAAGGCGTTGGCCAGCCACTGAGACGCCGACGCCAGCGGCCCGTAGACGCTGGGGGTGTCCTGCCAGGGTCGCTCGGTCCACACCAGCACGGGGTCGAAGGTCTGCCGGAAGATCTCGGCGGGGGTGATGCTGTACGGGTCGAGGCCTTGGCGCTGGAGGCGTCCGTAGGCCGCATACATCAGCACGTCGGCGCTCGTCAGCGGCGGGACGGCCGCCGTGGCCAGGTTGAGCACGGTGCCGAGCGCGAACATCAGGTGGATCCGCGGACGCCAGCCCGCCGTCACCGCGCGCCACGCCAGCACCAGACCGACCGAACCGAGGGTGATGCCGATCCACAGCACCGGCACGACGACCCACTCGGGCAGCGGCAGGCCGATCGCCCGCCCCCACTCGACAGGGAGGTACCACGGCGGGAGCAGGCTCCCGTTGGCGGGGCCGACGTTCAGGGTCACGGTGGACGGACCGAGGAACGCGATGAGGATCGTGACGAGGCAGCTGATGACGATCAGGCGGAAGCCGAGGCGTCCGTCCTTCGTCCACGGCCGCTCGTCAAGGCGGCGCCGCCACGCGTCGATCGCGTTCACCCGCACCTCCCGTTGCACTCCAACGGACACAGGCTACCGGTCGTGGGGCCTCACTTGAGCAGCCGCGACATCCGGCGGTCGGCGAGCAGCTTGCCGCCGGTCTGACAGCCCGGGCAGTAGTGGAGGAAGGAGTCGGCGAAACTGACCTCCGCGACCGGCGCCCCGCACACCGGGCAGGGCTGCCCTTTGCGGCCGTGCACGCGCAGATGGGTGCGTTTGGCGTCCTTGAGTTCGGCCGGACGCCGCCCGGACGCCCGGTCGACGGCCGCCGACAGTTCGCCGCGCACCGCCCCGTACACGGTGCCGGTCTCGGCGTCGGTGAGCGAACCGGCGAGCTTGAACGGGCTGAGCCTGGCCGCGTGCAGGATCTCGTCGGAGTACGCGTTGCCGATCCCCGCGAAGACCGACTGGTCGCGCAGCAGCCCCTTGAGCTGGGTGCGCGGGTGGGCCGCCAGCACGGCGGCGAAGTCGTCGCGGGTGAAGTCGTCGGCGAGCGGATCGGGGCCGAGGCGTCCGATCCCGGGAACCTCGTCGAGATCGGAGACGACGAAGACGGCGAGGTGCTTGGTCGTGCCGGCCTCCGTGAGGCTGAACCCGACCGGGCCGTCGGCATCCTCGGCGTGGGTCGTCGCGGCGTCCGCGTCGCTCGGCGTCCCCTCGAACGTCACCCGCAACGCGAGCGGCCCCTTGCCCGGACGGGCCGGCGTGGCCGGGGCCGCCGGATGCCAGGTCAACCACCCCGCCCTGGCGAGGTGAAACACGAGCCAGCTGCCGTCCACACCCAGACACAGGTACTTGCCGCGGCGCACGACCTCGGTCACGTCGCCGCCGTGCAACGCGCTGAGCGGCAGCGCGAACGTCTTGAGCGCGCTGAAGGCCGCGAGATCGGCGCGGATCACCGTCCGGCCGACTAGATTCGTGGCCAGGAATCGGCGCAACGCCTCCACCTCGGGCATCTCCGGCATGCCTTTCACCCTAGTCGCACTGCACTCGCTCGGAACAGCCCGCGGCGGCAACCCGCTACGGTGGCCGTAGTCAATCCCAGGAGGCATGACCCCATGGCCAAGCAAGAGCGACGCAGCCCCCGGCTTCCCGCCCGGTCCTTTCCTCGTCGTCCCGACGGTTCTCAACGCCGATCCCCGGTCTACCGACGCAGCCTGTTGAAGGCGAACGCCTCGGCCGGCATCGCACGGATGACCGGCGAGGGCAGGGTCCTGGACGCACCCCATCCCGCCCTCGAACCCCCCGCGGAGGCGCTGATCACCGAGCGCCCCGGCGCCCTCGACAAGGTCGTGTTCGGCATCACCGCCGTCCTCTCGGTCGCCTTCGTCTCATGGGGGCTCCTCTCCCCCGCCGCCCTGTACGCGTCCGCCAGCGCCGGCCTGAGCTGGGTGGTCACGAACACCGGGTGGCTCTTCGCCCTCGCCGCCACCGGCTTCGTGTTCTTCGTGCTGTGGCTGGCCGCCGGCCCCTACGGCCGCATCCCGCTCGGCCGCGACGGCGAGGAGCCCGAGTTCAGCACGGTGTCGTGGGTCGCGATGATGTTCAGCGCCGGCATGGGCATCGGCCTGATGTTCTACGGCGCGGCCGAGCCGCTGTCCCATTTCCTCACGCCACCACCCGGCACCGGCGCCCCCGGCAACGAGAACGCCGTCCGCACCGCGATGGCGACGACGCTGTTCCACTGGGGTCTGCACCCGTGGGCGATCTACGCCGTCGTCGGCGTCGCGATCGCCTACAGCGTGTTCCGCAAGGGACGCCCCCTCACCATCAGCGCCACGTTCGAGCCGCTGCTGGGCAAACGACAGGCCTACGGCCCCGGCGGCAAGGTGATCGACATCTTCGCGATCTTCGCCACCCTGTTCGGCTCGGCGACGTCGCTGGGCCTCGGCGCACTGCAGATCTCGCACGGCGCCCAGATCGTCGGGTGGATCGACGAGGCCGGCAACACGTTCCTCGTCCTGCTCATCACCGGCCTCACCGTCGCCTTCGTCATCTCGGCGGTGTCCGGCGTGAGTCGCGGCATCCAGTACCTGTCGAACACGAACATGGTGCTGGCGGTGCTGCTGGCCTTGTTCGTGTTCGTGATCGGGCCGACCGTGTTCATCCTGAACCTGCTGCCGACGACGCTGGGCACGTATCTGCAGACCATCATGCAGATGTCCTCGCGGGTCGGCGTCTCCGGTGCGGACGCCACGGCCTGGCTGTCGTCCTGGACGATCTTCTACTGGGCGTGGTGGGTGAGTTGGACGCCGTTCGTGGGCATGTTCATCGCCCGCATCTCGAAGGGACGCACGATCCGGCAGTTCGTGTCCGGGGTCCTGTTGCTGCCGAGCCTGGTCAGCCTGATCTGGTTCGCCATCTTCGGGGGCGCGGCCATCGACGCCGAGCAGGCCGGCGCCAACCTGGGCGCCACCGAATCCGCCGAGGGCACCCTCTTCGCCCTGCTCGAGACCATGCCGTGGCCGACCCTCACCTCAGTGCTCGTGATGGTGCTCGTCGGCATCTTCTTCGTGTCCGGCGCGGACGCCGCGTCCGTCGTCATGGGTACCCTCAGCGAGAACGGCACCATGGAGCCGCGACCTGGGGTGGTCGTCTTCTGGGGGGTCGCGACCGGCGCGGTCGCGGCGATCATGCTCGTGGCCGGCGGTGAGGACGCCCTGTCCGGGCTGCAGTCGATCACGATCATCGCGGCGCTGCCGTTCCTCCTGGTGATGATCGGCATGGCGGTGTCGCTGGTGCGCGACCTCAGCAACGATCCGATGATCGTGCGGCGCCGCTACGCGATGGCGGCAGTCGACACTGCCGTCCTCGCGGGCGTCCAGCACCACGGCGACGACTTCGCGCTCGCGGTCAGCCAGACGCGCCCCGGCGAGGGTGTCGGCGCGCTGGTGCCGACGCAGGATCCCCACCCCGTCGAACCCGAGGATCTCACCAGCGAGTGAAACCGCGCCCGAAGTCGGCCGGCGGAAGCGCCAGCGCCTCGCCGAGGAGGCGCAGGTAGTCCGTCCGGTCGACCTCGACCGCGCCGAGCGACGCCAGGTGCGGGGTGACCCACTGCACATCGAGCAGCCGCCCCTCGGTGCCGTCGTCGAGCAGCCAGGCCAGAGCGAGCAGCGCGACCTTGGACGCGTCGCGCCCGATCAGCGGGTCGTGGAACATCGACTCGCCCGCGAACAACCCGCCGAGGCTGACGCCGTAGAGGCCGCCCGCGAGGTCGCCGGACGGCGTCCAGACCTCGATCGAGTGGACGATGCCGAGCTGGTGCAGTTCGGTGTATACGCCGACGATGCGCGGATCGATCCAGCCACCCGGACGCCGCGGGTCGGCGCACGCGGAGATCACCTCGGCGAAGGCGACATCGGCGCTGAGCGTGTACTTCTTCGCCGACTGGCGCAGCGACCGCGGCACACGCACCTCGTCGAGCGGCACGACGCCGCGATGCATCGGCGACCACCACCCCATCGCGTCGGGCCACCCCGAGTCGGGCAGGCCCATCGGGAAGACGCCGGCCCGGTAGGCCTCGGCGACCAGGTCGGTGTCGAACTCGGTCGACATGGCGATCAGGTCCTGCTCGGGCCAGCTGGCCTCGGGACCGAACACCGTCGACAACCTCATGGCGGCCAGTCTGGCACGCGGCGGCGACGGTTTCGCCGGGGAGGCGTCCGGGCCATCACCCATCGGTCCGGACGCCGCAGCGCCTAGGCTGGCCCCATGGCCGATACCCCGCGCGAGGACCCCCGCACCATCGTGGCGCGCGCCTCCGGCGGCGCGGGCAACGCGCTGCGGAGCCTGCTCGAGATCGCGATCAACGGCTCCCGCGTCCTGCCGGGAGCGAAGTCGGCGGCCGCGAAGCACCTCGTCAAGACGGGGTCGGCGGAGGACGCCCTGGAATCGCTGGTCGTGTCGCACGCGGGGCTGGCGGCCGCGCAGGGCTTCGTGACCAACATCGGCGGCATCGCCACGATGCCGGTCGGCCTGCCGGCCAACATCGCGGGCCTGGCCGTGATCCAGACGCGGCTGGTCGCCTCGATCGCGCACCTGCGCGGGTACGACGTGGACTCGCGGCGCGTGCGGACGGCGCTGATCCTGACGCTGCTCGGTGCCGACGGCGTGAGCCGTCTGATGCGGCTGGGCGTCCTACCGACGACGCCGCTGGCCATCGCGACGGCCCCCGTGTTCGATCCGTCGCTGGACCGCCTGGTCAGCGAGAAGGTCTTCGCGGCGCTGGCCAGCCGGATCGGCGGCCGCAACGCCGCCGTCCTCTTCGCGCGCCGCATCCCCCTGCTGGGCGGCGGGGTGTCGGGCGCGATGGACGGCGTCTCCACGATCGAGATCGGCGCCTACGCGCGCGAGCAGTTCGTCCGTCGCCGCCTCAGCGCAGGTGCGCCGGGCGCTGCATGAACATGACCGCGACCAGGCCGACCAGGATCACCGCGTTCGGCAGCAGCATCGCCTGAGCCATGGCGGCGCCGAAGCCGTCGGCGACGGCGGGCGGGAGTGCGCCCTGGCCGAATCCGCCGGCTTCCGACATCCCGGGCAGGTGCGCCGCGAGCCGGTTCTGCATGAACGCCGCGATCGCCGCCGAGCCCAGAACCGAGCCGACCGTTCGCGTCGTGTTGTAGATGCCCGCGCCGGCGCCCGCCTGGCGGGGCTGCAGGTCGCGGGTGGCGGTGGTCGCCAGCGGCCCCCACATGCCCGCGTTGCCGACGCCCATCAGCGCGGACGGGATCAGGAACATCCAGGTCGGCGTCTGCGGTGTCATCAATGCCGCGTAGACGACGAGCGCGACCGCGACCGTGCCCAGCCCGGGTGCCAGCAGCAGCCGGGGGTCGTGGCGGTCGAGCATGCGCCCGGCCAGCGGCGAGAGGACGCCGGACAGCACCGCCTGCGGAACCAGCAGCAGCGCCGACTGCGTCGGGGTCAGTCCGCGCGCGAGCTGCAGGAAGAACATCAGCGGCAGCGACATGCCGGTCACGGTGAAGCCGACCGCCGCCACGCCGAGATTGGACACCGAGAAGTTGCGTTCCCGGAACAACTCGAGCGGCACGAGCGGCTCGGAGGTGGTCCGCGCCTGGTGCGCGACGAACACCCCCATCACGACGACGCCCGCCGCGATCATGCCCCACACCCAGGGGGCCCAGCTGTATTGGTCGCCCTCCTGCAGCCCGAAGACGATCAGGAAGAGCCCCGTTGAGCTCAACCCGACGCCGACCCAGTCGAACCGGTGATCGTGCGTCTCCAGGGCCGGGACCAGACGCGCGGCGAGTGCGAACCCGACGACGCCGACCGGCACGTTGATGAAGAAGATCCACTCCCAGCCGAAACCGTCCACCAGGAACCCGCCTGCGAGCGGGCCGACCAGCGTCGCCACGCCGGCGGTGGCGCCCCACAATCCCATCGCCGCGCCACGGCGGGTGGCCGGGAAGGTGCGGGTGATGATCGCCATGGTCTGCGGCGCCATCAACGCGGCACCCAGTCCCTGGACGGCCCGCATCGCGACCAGCATCTCGAGGGTCGGCGACAGCCCGCAGCCGAGCGAGGACAGCGTGAACACCGCCAGGCCCGCCAGGTAGATCGCCTTAGGGCCGTACTTGTCCCCGAGGCGTCCGGTGACCAGCAGCGGCACCGCGTAGGCGAGCAGATAGGCGGACGTGACCCAGACCACACGGTCGAGGTGGGGGGTGGCCGGGTCGAGGGCGGCCTTGATGGCGGGGTTGGCCACCGACACGATGGTGGTGTCGAGCAGGATCATGAAGAACCCGATCACCAGCGCCCACAGGGCGGGCCAGGGATTGTCGGGGGGTGTGGGGCCGCCTGCGGCGGATTCGGTGCGCACGGCGAGCGACCTTACGCCCGCGCGGGGCGCGCGTTCAGTGCGTCTGCCCCTCGAACGCGCGTGCGACCCGGCCGTTGATCAGGCAGGTCACCTCATAGGGGATCGTGCCCATCAGCGCGGCGACCTCCGCCGCGGTGATCTCTTCGGCGCCCTGGCGTCCGATCAGGGTCACCCCGTCGCCCGGTGCGACCCCGGCGTCCGAGCCGACGTCGATCATCGCCTGGTCCATGCAGATGCGGCCCACGATCGGGAAGCGGACCCCGCCGATCAGGACGCTGCCACGGTTCGACAGCAGGCGCGAGAACCCGTCGCCGTAGCCCACCGGGATCGTGGCGATCGTGGTGACGCGCTCCGGCGCCCAGGTGCGCCCGTAGCCGACGGTCTCGCCGGCGGCCACACGCTTGACGAAGGAGACCCGGGTCGTCCACTCCAGGCCGGGCAGCAACGGGACCGTCCGGGGCGTCGTCGGGTCGGGGGTGGAGCCGTAGATCATGATGCCCGGGCGCACCAGGTCGAACCACGAGTCCGGATGCATCAGGACGGCGCCCGAGTTGGCCAGGTGGACGATCTCCACCCGGCCGCGCGCGGTGGCCACGGCGTCCGCCACCGCCGCGAAGCGGGCGATCTGGGCCTGGGTGAACGCCCGCCCGTCCTCGGTGTCGGAGACGGGCAGGTGCGAGAACAGGCCGCGCAGGCGCAGGCCCGCGGAGTCCGCGCGGCGGGCGAGCCCGGGGGCGTCCGTCGGCTCGCAGCCGATCCGGCGCATGCCCGTGTCGACCTTGAGGTGCACGCACGCCACGCGCCCCAGCCCCGCGGCCACCCGCGCGACCCGGTCGATGCCGGGGGCGTCCACCACCGTCAGGTCGACGTCGCGCTCGACGCACGCCGCCACCTGGGCATCGTCGAGCGCGTGGCTCAGCTTCAGGATCGGCAACCGGACGCCCGCCTCGCGCAGGGCGACCGCCTCGTCGGCGGCGGCGACGCCCAGCCAGTCGGCGGACGCCGTCGCCTCGATCATCCGCGCGACCTCGACGGCGCCGTGGCCGTACGCGTTCGCCTTCACCGCCGCCAGCACCAGCCGACCGCCGACGCGGGCGCGGACGCCGGCGAGGTTGGCCGCGATGTGGTCGAGCCGTGTGGTGGCGAGGGTGGTCGCGAAGGAGGACATCCGTGCCGGGTCAGCTCTGCGCGGAGTCGCCCTTGGTGCGCTCGGCGATCTCGTCGACGCGGTCGTGGATGCGGATCAACGCGACGACCGCCTCGAGAATGAAGCGCATGTAGGCGACGAACAGCACGGCCGGGATCCAGCCGAACAGCAGCGCGACCATCCCCATGGCGGCGCCGCCGGTATCGCGTGCGGCGCCGAAACCGGACAGGACCGCCGACAACCAGCCCAAGGCGGCGAGGACCATCGATCCGATGTAGACGATCTTGACGATGCCCGGCGTCGCGAACTTCGTGAACCCGAAGTCGAACAGGGCGGACAGCGGGTTGGCGTCCTTCGGCGCGACCGGCGGACGTCCGTACGCGGGGTGCGGCGGCGCCGCCGGGTACGGCTGCTGGGCGGCATAGGGATCGTGTCCGCTCGAGGGCGCCTGGGGCGCTCCGTACACGGATCCGCCGACCGGCGGCACGCCCGGCGTCCCGTACGGCGGCTGGGCGGGCGCACCGTAGGGCGGCTGATCCGGCGCACCGTACGGGGACTGATCCGGCGCGCCGTAGGGGGGCTGAGTCGCGCCCCCTGGGTTGGCCGAGTCGGACGCCGGCGTGACCGGATCGCCGGCCGGCGACTGCCAGGTGTGGTCGGGAACCTCGGGGGTGTCTGCATTGCTCATGCCTCCATTAGACCAGAGCGCGCCGACAGCTTGCCCGGCACTCGCTCCCCGAGCAACGCGATCCCGCCACCGTCCTTCCCCTGGCCCGCGAGAGGAACAGGCGTCCGGTCAGAACAGCAGCGACAGGCCGGGGTCCTCCAGGATCGTCGCCACGTCCACCAGGAACCGGGACGCCTGCTCGCCATCAAGGACCCGGTGGTCGATCGTGAGCGTCAGCTTGGCCACCGAGCGGATTTCGGTCCGTTCGTCCTCGCCCGCGCCGACCACCCACGGGCGCCGGTTGAACGTGCCCAGCAGCAGGATGGCCGACTCGTTCGGGTTGAGGATCGGCGTGCCGCCCTCGACCCCGAACACCCCGACGTTGGTGATCGTGAAGGTGCCGTGGGCGGCGTCCGCGGGGGTGATCCGCCCCTCGCGCACCTTTTCGACCAGGTCGTTGAGCGCGTGGGTCAGCTCCAGGATGTTGTAGTGGTTGGCGCCCTTGATGTTCGGCACGATCAGGCCGCGCTGCGTGGCGGCGGCGATGCCGAGGTTCACGTCGGGGTGGACGATGATCTCCTGGCGGTCGAGGTCGAGCGTCGAGTTGACCTCGGCGTGCTGGGCAAGCGCCAGGCACACCGCCTTGGCGAGCACCACGATCGGGGAGATGCGCAGCCCCGAGAACTCGCGGCGCGCCTTGAGCTGCTCGATGAGTTCCACGGTCTTGGTGACGTCGACGTCCATCCAGACGGATGCCTGCGGCACCTGGGTCGACGCCTGCATGGCGTTCAGCATCTGCCGCCGGACGCCCCGGATCGCGATCCGCGTCGGCCCCTTGCGTCCGGACGCCTCGCCTGCGGCCGCCTGCGCGACGTCGGTGGGCGTGATCAGGCCACCCGAGCCGGTGCCGGCGACCGTGCCCAGGTCGATGCCCAGGTCGCGGGCCAGCCGGCGGACGGCGGGTTTGGCGAGCGGGCGTCCGACGGGATCCGTGGCGAGCCCGGCGCCGACGCGACCGTCCTCAGGCCGGGGCAGCGGCGGCTCCTGCGCCTCGTCGCTCACCGGCGCGGTCGGGTAGATCTCCCCGACCCGATGCCCGGGCGCGTCGTCGAGTCCGTAGCTGTCGTGCACCAGGTCGGTCTCCGGTGTCGCGACCGTCGCCGACCTCGTGCGCGGACGCCGAGCGACGCGCGCGGACGCCGTCCCGTAGCCGACCAGCACCGTTCCGGACGCCGCGGCCGTCTCCGTGGTCGCGGACGCCTCGGTCGTCGCTTCGGTCGCGGACACCTCGGTCGTCGCCTCCGTCGCGGTCTCCTCGGTCGTCGCCTCGGGTGCGGTCGCCTCGAGTGCGTGCACCTCGACGTCCTCGATCGAGACGGCAGGCCCGGCCACCTGCGCGGGCCCGGCGCCGGCGTCCGGGACGTCCGCCGACTCGCCCACCGCAAGGATCGTCATGATCACCGACCCCACCGGCACGGTGTCGCCCTCGCCGACCAGCAGCGCGCCGATGATGCCCGCCTCGGGTGCGGGAAGCTCCACCAGCGACTTGGCGGTCTCGATCTCGACGACGACGTCGTTGACCTTCACCTCGTCGCCCGGCTTGACCAGCCACGTGACGATCTCGGCCTCGATCAGGCCCTCGCCCGGGTCGGGCAGCGTCATCTCAAACATCCACGGTCTCCTCATCGATGGCGGCTCCAGGACCCGACCGCGGAGCATCCCGTGCCCTCATCAGTACGCCAGGGAACGGTCGACGGCGTCCAGGACGCGGTCGAGGTCGGGAAGATAGGCCTGCTCCACCTTGCTGGGCGGATACGGCATGTCGTAGGCGGCGACGCGGAGCACGGGCGCCTCCAGCGTGTAGAAGCAGCTCTCCTGGATCCGGGCGGCCACCTCGGCACCGATCCCCAGCGTACGCACGGCCTCGTGCACGACGATGGCGCGCCCGGTGCGCTCCACCGACGCGCGGATCGTGGCGTCGTCCAGCGGTGAGAGGCTGCGCAGGTCGACGACCTCGAGGGAGCGTCCCTCGGCGGACGCCGCGAGCGCCGCCTCGACGCAGGTCTTCACCAGCGGCCCGTAGGTGAACAGCGTGGCGTCGCCGCCCTGCAGCACGACGCGGGCGGCGTCCAGCGGGAGCGGCGGCTCGGTCAGGTCGACGTCGCCCTTCTCGTGGTAGCGCCGCTTGGGCTCCAGGAAGATCACCGGGTCGTCGGAGGCGATGGCCTGCTGGATCATCCAATAGGCGTCCAGCGGTGTGCCGGGGGTCACCACGACCAGGCCGGGCGTGTGCGCGAAGTACGCCTCGGGTGACTCCGAGTGGTGCTCGATGGCGCCGATCGCGCCGCCGTAGGGAATCCGGATCACCATCGGGACGCTGAGACGCCCCATGGAACGGAACCGCATCCGCGACACCTGGGAGACGATCTGGTCGAACGCCGGGTAGACGAACCCGTCGAACTGGATCTCCACCACCGGGCGGTAGCCGCGCAGGGCGAGGCCGAGCGACGTGCCGACGATGCCCGACTCGGCCAGCGGCGAGTCGACGACCCGCTCGGGACCGAAGTCGCGCTGCAGATGCTCGGTGATCCGGAAGACCCCGCCGAGCTTGCCGATGTCCTCGCCGGCCAGCAGCACCTTGGGATCGGCCTCGAGGGCGCGACGCAGGCCGGCGTTGAGCGCCTTGGCCATGGTGATCGTCTCGCTCATCGCGCTCAGCCCTCCTGCTCGAAGCCGGCCTCGTAGGCCAGGTAGGCGTCGCGCTGCTCCACGAGCGCCGGCGGCATGTCCGCGTAGGCATGCTGCCAGTAGTCCTCCAGGCGCGGATTGGTCAGGTCGGTGCATCCCTCCCGGATCCGGACGCCGAGGGCCTCGGCTTCGGCGTCCAGGGCGTCGAGCCACGCCTGGTCGATCGCGCCGCGCTCGAGCAGATAGGTGCGGACGCGGGCGATCGGATCCTTGGCCTTCCACTGCTGCTCTTCTTCGCGGCGGCGGTACTTGGTGGGGTCATCGGACGTGGTGTGCGCCCCCATCCGGTAGGTGAACGCCTCGACGAACGTCGGCCCCTCGCCGCGGCGGGCGCGGTCCAGCGCCCATTCGGTGACGGCCTGGACGGCGAGCACGTCGTTGCCGTCGACGCGGACGCTGGGGATGCCGAACCCGACCGCCCTCCGATAGAGCGGGATGCGGGACTGAAGTTCGATCGGCTCGGAGATCGCCCACTGGTTGTTCTGCACGAAGAAGACCACGGGAGACTGGTAGGACGCCGAGAACACGAGCGCCTCGCTGACGTCGCCCTGGCTGGTGGCGCCGTCGCCGAAGTAGGCGAGGACCGCGCCGTTGTCGGCCTGATCGGGGTTGCCGACGAGGCCGTCGCGCTGCATTCCCATCGCGTAGCCGACGGCATGCAGGGACTGGGTGCCGATCACGAACGAGTACAGATGGAAGCGGTGCGCGCGGGAGTCCCAGTCCACCATCGCCGTGCCGCGGAACGTCTTGAGCATGTCGAGGGGATCGATGCCACGCATCAGCGCGACGGAATGCTCGCGGTAGCTCGGGAAGACCTCGTCCAGGGCGGCGATGGCGGCGCCCGAGCCGATCTGGGCCGCCTCCTGCCCGAGGGCGGGCGGCCACAGGCCGAGTTGGCCCTTGCGCTGCAGCGCGGTCGCCTCGGCGTCGAAGCGACGCCCGAGCACCATGTGCCGCAGGTTGGCGGCGATGACGTCGTCGCCGTGACCGAACGCGAAGACGTCGTCGGCGACCCGCTCCCCGTCGGGGGTCAGCAGCTGGATGAACTCGCGGCCACGCTGAATGCGGGTACCGCCCGGGGTGATGACGTCCGAGGGCTCGGCCTCTGGTGTTGATCGGGTGGCGGTCACGCCTGCGACTATACCGTTACGTAACCGTAGGTTGCGAAGGCGTGCTTCGCGCACGCACTGCGGGCCGGACGAGGCCCACCACACCCCCTGGCCACCGCGCGCTCGAGCAGGTAATCTTCGGAAGCTCTGCCCGAGGACGGAGGAGGCCGATGCCCCACGCCGACAACCGGCGCAGCTTCACCGCTGTGCTGGCCAACACCCTGATCGCCAACGTCACCACCAGCTTCCTGTGGTTCTGCGTGACCTTCTGGATGTACCTGGAGACCCGCAACGTCCTGGTGACCTCCGTTCTCGGAGGCTCCTACATGCTGGGCCTGGCCCTGTTCGGCGTCCCGTTCGGCAGTTGGGTCGACCGCACCCGCAAGAAGCAGATCATGGTGCGCGCCCAGTCCATCACGACCGCCTGCTTCGCTGCCGCGGCGGGCGTCTACTTCGCGTTTCCGCGCGCCGAACTGCTCCGCCTGGGCAGCCTGCCGTTCATCGCCTTCACGGCGCTCCTGCTCACCGGTGCGATCATGGAGTCGGCGCGCAGCATCGCGCTGTCGACGGTGGTGACGCTGCTCGTGCCCGACGGCGAGCGCGACAAGGCCAACGGCATCGTCGGCATGGTGAACGGGCTGTCCTTCATGATCACCTCGGTGATCGCCGGGCTGGCGATCGGCCAACTCGGCATGACCGCAGCGCTGCTGATCGCGCTCGGCCTGACCGCGGCGTCCCTGGCCCACATGATCACCGTGCCGATCCCCGAGGCGCAGATCGTGCACGCGGACGGAGCGCCCAAGCCCGTCGACTTCGCGGGAGCCTGGCGGGCGATCCGCCAGGTGCCGGCCCTGATCTGGCTGATCCTGTTCTCGACGTTCAACAACCTGCTCGGCGGCGTCCACATGGCGCTACTCGACCCCTACGGCCTGTCGCTGATGTCGGTCGAGGCCTGGGGCATCACCTTCGGCGTGCTCGGGATCGGCTTCCTGGTCGGCGGCGGCCTGATCGGCAAGTTCGGGCTCGGCTCCCGGCCCCTGCGGGCACTGCTGCTCGCCAACATCGCCATGTGGATCGTCGGCGGGCTGTTCACGATCCGCGAGTCGGTGGTGCTCCTCATCGCCGGCATCTTCGTCTATATGCTGCTCATCCCGGTGGCCGAGGCGGCCGAACAGACCGTTCTGCAGCGGGTGGTTCCCCTGGAGACGCAGGGGCGGGTGTTCGGGTTCGCCCAGTCGGTCGAGGTCGCCGCGTCGCCCGTCAGCGCCTTCCTGATCGGGCCGCTGGCCCAGTTCTGGCTGATCCCGCTGATGGACACCGACGCCGGCCAGGCCCAGTGGGGCTGGCTGCTCGGCGCCGGGCAGGCGCGCGGCCTCGCGCTCGTGTTCGTGCTGGCCAGCCTGATGGGTCTGGCCCTGACCATCGTCGCGCTGCTCTCCAAGCCGTACCGCACCCTGTCCAGGGCCTACACGGACGCCCCGGCGCAGGGCGCCGCCGTCTGACCGATCGCCGCCGAGGGGCGTCCACCCGCTCGACCCTGGCGTCCGGCACACTGAAGGCCATGATTCGCGCTGTCGTCTTCGACCTGGGCCGCACCCTCGCCAGCGGCGAGGGGGTGATCAGCCAGCCCGCGACGCTGCTCGGCGTCGAGCCCGAGCAGTTCGCGGCGCTGTACACGGTGGGCCGCGAGGCCTACGACCGCGGGAGCTCGGACGCCGCCTATTGGACGCCGATCCTCGAGGGCCTCGGACGCCCGGCCACCCCCGAGAACATCGCGCGCCTCGCCGGACTGGACGCCTCGCTGTGGCTGCGGCTGCGCCCGGCGGCCCGGCAACTGCTCGCCGACGTGCGCCGGGCCGGACGTCAGGTCGCGATCCTGTCGAACGCGCCGTTCAGCATCGACCTGCGCCTGGTCGACGCCGACTTCGCCGACGAGGCCGACGCCTGGTTCGTCTCGGCGTCCATGGGGGTCGCCAAGCCTCAGCTCGCCGCCTACCACCGGGTCACCGAGGTGCTCGCCCACGCCCCGGAAGAGATCGCTTTCGTGGACGACCTTCCGGTCAACGTCGAGGCCGCACGGCGGGTGGGCTGGCACGCGTCCGTGTGGACATCGGACGCCGCCACCCGCGACTGGCTGGTACGGATCGGCGTCCTGTCCGACTGACGTCCCCCCCCTCCCCCGGCGACCCGGAGCCGGCCGCCGTCATCCCCTAACGCTCACACCGCGGGCCCCGGCGATCCCGTAGCGGCCCACCCCCACCACGGGGATCGCCCCCGATGCAAGCCACCTCACCGGCGTCGCAGACTGGGGCCACAGGTCACCACGGTCACCACCGGAACCACACATCCCCCGAGGAGCAGACATGCCTACCGAGATCGAAGAGTCGTTCAACGAGAACGAGATCGGCAACACCGACGTCGAGGTCGAAGACGCGTTCAACGACAACAACATCGGCAACACCGACGTCGAGGTCGAAGAGTCGTTCAACGACAACGAGATCGGCAACACCGACGTCGAGGTCGAAGACGCGTTCAACGACAACAACATCGGCAACACCGCGATCGCCACCGAGATCGGGGTCGATGACTCCTTCAACGACAACGAGATCGGAAACACCGACATCGAGGTCGAGGACTCCCTCAACGGCAACGTCATCGGCAACAGCGCCGACGGCAACGACAACTCCACCGACATCGACGTGGAGGTCGAGGTCGAGGACTCCTTCAACGACAACGAGATCGGCAACACCGACGTCGAGGACTCGTTCAACGACAACGAGATCGGCAACACCGATACCGAGGACTCGTTCAACGACAACGAGATCGGCAACACCGACGTCGAGGACTCCTTCAACGACAACGTCATCGGCAACAGCGCCGACAACAACGACAACTCCACCGAGGTCGACGTCGAGATCGAAGACGCATTCAACGACAACAACATCGGCAACACCGAGGTCGACGTCGAGATCGAGGACTCCCTCAACGGCAACGTCATCGGCAACAGCGCCGACAACAACGACAACTCCGTCGAGGTCGAGGACTCCTTCAACGACAACAACATCGGCAACACCGACGTCGAGGTCGAGTTCGAGGACTCCTTCAACGACAACGTCGTCGGCAACACGACCACCACCGACTCGAACAACGACAGCTCCACCGAGGTGGAGGTCGAGGTCGAGGACTCCTTCAACGACAACAACATCGGCAACACGGCGATCGAACTCGAGGACACCATCCTCGGCAACAACAACAACTCCGACAACTCGGTCACCAACTCGAACAACACCACCGACGTCGAGGTGGAGATCGAGGATTCGTTCAACGGTGCCGCGATCGGCAACGACAACTCCACCCACTTCGATCTCGACGTGGCGCTCACCGACTCGGGCAACACCGGTTCCTACAACCAGACGTTGACCGACAACTCCGACCGGTCGGTCAACGGCTCGGCCAACACGAACATCGCCGGCCCGCGCGAGTACACCACCACCTTCAACAACTTGCCGGCCCAAGGCCTCGGCAGCCTGAAGGGGGGCGGCGACGTCTCGATCGTCAACAACTCCACCACGCTCGACCAGTCGATCAACCAGAACATCACGGCCGGCGGCAACGTCGCGCAGGCGTTCGGCGGCAGCAACGGCGTCGTGGCCTCCGGAGCCGGCTCGCAGGCCGCTGGCGGGGACTTCACCGTCAACTCGTGGACGGACAACTCCACCAGCATCTGGGCCGGTGGCGACGTGGCGGTCGGCAACACGACCGAGATCACGAACACGGTGGGCTCGTACAACAAGTGGACCGACAACTCGAAGGTCTCCAACGAGATCGACGTCGAGATCGAGGACTCGTTCAACCAGTACACCGACACCAACGTCAGCATCACCGATTCGCTCAACGACACCCTGACGAGCGAGATCACCAACCACCAGGCGTGGGACATCGACACCAACGTCGTGTGGGGATCGCCCGGTAGCAACCTCGTCCAGGCGGACGACATCACCGTCGACACCGATTTCGAGCTGGACTTCTGATCAGCCGCCTTCGGGACGAAGCGTCACCCACCGCAGGCTCCGACCATCCGGTCGGAGCCTGCGGGCGTGTGCGCGCAATTCCTCGGACGCACGCCTGCCGTCCGGGCGTCCGCCTGCACTATGGTGACCGGATCGGTGTGAGGAGTGAGCGATCATGACCAGCGACGCGGGCGACGCAGCGCAGCACTCCGCCCCGCAGCAGGCGGCCGCGGTGGCGGCGACCACGACCCCGGTGACCGAGTTGATGCGGCTGATCCAGAAGACGTCCCAGGCGGCCAACGCGATCGGCCGTGACGATCTCGTGTCCAGGCTGGCTCAGACCGAAGCCCGGCTCCGCGACCCCGAGGTGCGCGTGCTGGTGGTGGGTGAGTTCAAGCAGGGCAAGAGCAAGCTGATCAACGCCCTCGTCACCGCGCCCGTCTGCCCGGTCGACGACGACATCGCGACGAGCGTGCCCACCGCCGTCGCCTACGGCGAACAGCCCTCGGCGGCGATCCTCATCCGGTCCGGCGACGAGCCGGATGCGCCGATCGTCCGGCAGCCCATCGGCATCGACGAGATCGCCGACTACGTCTCCGAGCAGGGCAATCCCGGCAACGAACGCGGGATCGTGGCCGCCGAGGTTCGACTGCCCCGCGAAGTCCTCAAGGGCGGCCTGCGGCTCGTCGACTCGCCCGGTGTCGGCGGGCCCGAGTCGATGCGCTCGCTGAGCACCCTCTCGGCCCTGTCCACCGCCCACGCCATGCTGCTGGTCTCGGACGCCTCCCAGGAGTACACCGACCCCGAAGTGCAGCTCATCAAGCACGCGCTGCGGGTGTCGCCCAACGTGTCGGCGGTGCTGTCGAAGACCGACATCTATCCGCATTGGCGACAGATCGAGCGCATCGACGCGCACCACCTCGACGAGGTCGGACACATCCCCATCTACCCCATCTCGAGCGATCTGCGGCTGATGGCCGCCCAACACCAAGACCAGGAGCTCAATCACGAATCGGGATTCCCGGCGCTCGTCTCGCACCTGCGCCTCGACGTGCTTGCCCGCGCCGAAGTGGTGCAACAGCGCGGCGCGGTGCACGACATGCAGTCGGTCCTCGACCAGTTGTCCCTCTCGCAGCACAGCGAGTTGAAGGCGCTCCTCAACCCCGCGCAGACGCCGGCGATGATCGCCCAGCTCGAGCGGGCGAAGGCGGACGCCGACGAGTTCCGCAGCCGCACCTCACGCTGGCAGGTCACCCTCACCGACGGCATCGCCGACCTGATCGCCGACACCGAACACGATCTGCGCGACCGGCTGCGCCGCGTGCAGCGCGAGGCCGAGACGGCCATCGACGAGGGCGATCCCGGCCCCATCTGGGATCAGTTCACCGAATGGCTGGAACAGCGCATCTCCGAAGCCGTCTCCGAGACGTTCGTCTGGACGAACGACCGGCAGCAATTCCTGGCCGGCGAAGTGGCGGACCATTTCGCCGAGGGCGGGTCGAACATCCCACGCATCGACGTGGGCGACACCCACGGCGTCCTCGAACCGGTCGACGACCTCTCCTGGCTCGACGCCGGCAGCCTGGGCGCTGGCGAGAAGCTGTACATCGGGGTGCGCGGCTCCTACGGCGGCGTCCTCATGATGGGCCTGGCGACCAGCCTCATCGGCATGTCCCTCATCAACCCGATCTCGCTGCTGGCCGGCGTCTTCGTCGGACGCCGCGCGTTCCGCGAAGACATGGGCGCCAGGCTCACCCGACGGCAGATGGAGGCGAAGAACCACGTCCGCCGCTACATCGACGAGGTGGTCTTCCAGGTGGGCAAGCAACTGCGCGACCGGCTCCGGATCGTGCAGCGCGTGACGCGCGATCACTTCGGTGGCATCGCCGACGAGATCCACCGCTCCCTGACCGAGGCGGTCGCCAGCGCCCGCGTCGCGGCGTCCACCTACTCCACCGATCGCGATCGGCGGATCCAGCAACTGAAGAACCAGCTGAACGCGCTGGAGGCGCTGAAGGCCGAGATCCCCGCGCCGGCCCCCGCCCCCAGCCTTCCGCCGCCGCCGGCACGTCTGAGCGTCGAGGCGTCCACCCCCTCATGAGCCGCGCCTTGCTCGAGTCCACCGACAGGGTCGTCCAGGAGGCGCTGGGCGTCTACGACGACGACGACGCGGCGCGGGAGGTGCTGAACACGTGCTCCCGCCGGCTTCACGAGCCGCTACGACTGGCGGTGGCAGGCATGGTGAAGGCAGGCAAGTCGACGCTGCTCAACGCCCTGATCGGCGAGCAGATCGCGCCCACGGACGCCGGCGAATGCACCCGCACCATCACCTGGTACCGCCACTCCGAGACCCCGCGCGTGCAGGTGCATCTGCGCGACGGCGGCCCGGTCAGGCGCATGCCGATCCGCCGCGACCACGGACGCCTCGTGCTCGAGGTCCCCGGCCTGAAAGCCGAGGACATCAGCTGGATCGAGGTGGAATGGCCGTCCGCGAGCCTGCGGTCCACGGTCCTCATCGACACCCCCGGCATCGCCTCGGCATCGACCCAGACGTCCGCGCGGTCGACGGCCTTCCTCACCCCCGGCAACGCACCCTCCGCAGCCGACGCGATCATCTACCTGCTCCGTCACGTCCACGCCTCCGACGTCGGATTCCTCGAGGCGTTCCGCGACACCGCCGCCGGCGCCACCCAGACCGTCAACGCGCTGGCCGTCCTCTCGCGTGCCGACGAGGTCGGCTCGGGCCGGGTGGACTCGCTGCTGTCCGCCGCCCGAATCGCCGAGCGCTACCGGGTCGACGGTGAACTGCGATCCCTCGCCCTCGACATCATTCCCGTGGCCGGACTGCTGGCGGAGAGCGCGCGAACGCTGCGCGAGGCGGAGTTCGCCGCCTTCCGCGAACTGGCGAAGCTCGATCGGTTCGACCGCGACCGGATGCTCGTCTCGGTCGACCGGTTCACCGCGTCCACCGCTCTGGTCGGCCTGCCGAGCGCCGAGCGCCGAGCGCTGGTCGACCGCTTCGGCATCTTCGGCGTCCGACTCGGGGCGCTCCTGGTCCGCGGCGGGGCCGACAGTTCATCCGTGCTCGCCGAGCGCCTGCTGCAGCAGAGCGGTCTCGTCGGCGTGCAGCGCTTCGTGGACACGCACTTCCGCGCCCGCAGCGACGTGCTGAAGGTCCGCGGCGTCCTGCACGAGGTGGAGGCGATCATCCGGGAGAAGCCGCGCGGAGGCACCGGTCTGCTGTTGTCCCGCATCGAACAGATCGGCGCGTCCACGCATGCGCTGCGGGAACTCTCCCTCCTCGCCCGCGCGCGCACCGGCACGCTCCCGCTGCCCGCGGCGGAGGCCGACGAGGCCGAACGGCTGGTCGGTGGCGGCGGCCCGGCGTGGCGAGAACGGCTGGCGATGCCGAAGCTCGCGCATGAGTCCGAGGCGCAGGTGCTCGTGGACGACCTGCTGCGGCGCTGGCACACCCGCGCCCAGTCCCCGTTCAGCGAGCGCGACACCGTGGCGGTGTGCCGGACGGTGATCCGCAGCATCGAGGAGATCGCGTCAGAAGTCCGAACCGCCACTCGGCCCGAGCGGTCCGCGACGGACGTCGACGCGGGCGGCGCTCCACCGGAGGACGGGCGGCAGCAGCGAGATCAGCAGACCGAGGACGCCGAGGCCGAGACCGAGGGGGCCGGCCTGGCGGAGTAGCTCGCCGCGTTCGCCCGATCCGAGGAACTCGGAGACCGCGCCGACGGCCACGGTCTGCACCACCAGCGAGCCGACCTGCCACCAGCGGGCCCCGGGCCGGCGGTTCATCATCGACATCAGCATGATGATCTGCGTCACCGCCAGCACCACGAGGGTGCCGAACAGCGTCCAGAAGATGATGTCGGCCGCCGTGGCGTACGTCTCCTCGGCCCTGGTGTCGTCGATCGCGCGGATCAGGTCGGTGAGCAGCGGCAGCTGCGTCTCGCGGATGATGAACATGTACACGATCATGAATCCGGTGACGCCCATGCCGGCCATCCACGCAAGCTGACTCAGCCGCACCAGGGACGGCGGCGGCCGGTTGTCCACGACCGGCGCCGAACTGACTCTGACCAGCGAGGGACGTTCTGGCGCGCTGCGCGCGTCCCCCCGGGAAGCGGACGAAGAATCGGGATGATCGCTCATCGGCTGTTCAGAACTCGCCCTCGCCGGCGTCGTCGTAGGTGAGGGTCGTGTCGGCCTCGACGCTGAGGGACGCTTCGGAGCTGACCGACGAGGTCTGGTTGAACGAGTCGTCGGTGGTCACCGTGAGCGCGGTGGTGTCGTTGAACGAGTCGTCCACCTCGACGTCCACCTCGGTCAGCGTCGTCGGGGCGTAGGTGGACGCGTTGTAGGAGTCCTCGGTCACGGTGACCACGACGTCGTTGCCCACCAGCACGTCGTTCCCCGCCACGATCGTCGTCGAGGAGTCCGCGCTCTCGTCGAAGACGATGTTGCCGCCGGCGGCGAGCGAGCCCTCGCCGGTGGACACGACGGCCGACTGGTCGAACACCTGCAGGACGTCGCCGTCGGCCCAGATGTTCTGGTTGACCGACTGGTCGACGATCGTGTTGTTGTTGTAGATGTTCGTGTTGCTCGTGGTGTTGTTCGTGACGTAGCTCATCTGGTTGACGATGTTCTGGACCTCCCGCACCGTCTCGCTCTCGTGCGGGCGGCTCGGGGCGGCCACGTGCGCCGCCGCGCGCGGTGCCACGAGCGGCACGACGTCGGGTCGGTCGTAGATCACGGGGGCAACGGAGCAGACGTCCGCGGCCGAGAGCCGACCGAAGCCTTCCGCGTGCAGCACGCCCTCGGGGTCGCGCTCGAAGGCCTCGCGGGCGGCCGGATCCCGGAGCAGACTCAGGATGAACTCGATCAGTGCGTCAGCAAGAACGGCGATGGGATTGCTCACGGTCGACTCCTCGGGGCAGGGGCATTTACCGAGCCTCAATCTAACCCGGATCCACCGGCGGAGGCGACGGGTGCGAGGCCCCTCATGGAACGGCTTCGGTAGGGGAACGTCCCCAACCCGGCACCGGGCACCTAGGGATTCACGCCCGGTGCCGGGTGCCGGCTACCCGGCGGCGCCGTCGTGCAGGATCACGCGCAGCTGCGTGATCAACTCGGATCGGCTCCCCGCGCCGAGCCGGCGCCGGATGCGTGCCATGTGATGCTCGGCCGTCCGCGGCGAGATGAAGATCGCCTCGCCGATCTCGTTGTAGGTCTTGCCCTGCAGCACCAGCAGTGCCACCTCCCGCTCCCGCGCGCTCAGGGGACCGGTGGCGGGCGGTTCGGCGTCCGCCACCGGCTCGACCCGCTCGGCGGTCGGGAGCGACTGCCCCTCGCCCGGGTGCAGCTCGCGCGCGCACGCCATCAGGCGGGCGGCGACACGGCGGTCCTCCGCGCGCGACGCGCCGTGCCCGGCCAACCGGGCGCCGTCCCAGGCCAGCCCGGCGCTCGCCAGCCCGAAGGCCGCCTTCTCCACCGACTCGGGGTCGACCACGCCGGTCATGACCTCCGTCCACGCCCGCCCGGCGCGGGCCATCTTGGCGGCCAGCTTGTTGGACGGTGCCGCAGCCACCAGCGCACGGGCGTGCGGAGTGAGCGCGTCGGAGCGATCGAGCAGGATCGCCTGCTGGATGCCCGCCCACCGCAGGTGCACCGCCCACAGCGGCGGCGCCCCGAGCGCCTCGTCGATGGCGAGCGCGCCGTGCAGGTGCCCCTCGACCAGCGTCACATCGCCCGTCTTCGTCGCGCAGACCACGAGCTCACCCAGCAGCGGGAAGGTGTACAGGTCGAAGCGTGTGCGCAGCAGGCAGTGGCGCGACTCCTGCCACGCCCTCATCAGGTCGGACGCCTGACCGTGCCGCCGCGCGATGGCGACGTTCAGCACGTCGACGAGGAGACGGTCCCGCGGACTGATCGAGGCGAGGTCGACGCTCGCGGCGGCCAGCTTCTCGCCCGCCTCGTTCGGATGCTCGCGGTTGAGCGCCACCCAGGCCTGCCACAGCAGCAGCCGACGCCGCGCCCACGGCCCGCCATGCCCGCCCTGTTCCGCCACCTCGAGCACGCGGGCCGCCACGTCGAGGCGTCCGACGTTGATGG
The DNA here is from genome assembly GCA_032229785.1 of Propionibacteriaceae bacterium. GTDB lineage: Bacteria > Actinomycetota > Actinomycetes > Propionibacteriales > Propionibacteriaceae > Propioniciclava. Next base: position 17,983 of record JAVTWJ010000043.1, on the reverse strand, counting down.
CCGCGACCGCCGCGATGACGGCCGGCAGCTCGGGGACGGGCGCACCCGAGCGGGACGCCGTGTAGGTCTCGGCCCCCAGCACGAGCTCAGCCAGCGAATGGCCGAGCTCGGCGGTGAGGGTGTGGGCCAGGCCGCGACGGACGGTGCCGAGCGCGACGGACGCCGTGGACGGCGGGCCTGCGCCCTCGTCGTCGGGGGCGCTCACCCACTGCCGGTCCCCCACCCCCACGCCGACGATGGACGCCAGCGCCCTCGACAGCGCGCGCCGCGGCTCAGCCCACTGGTAGAGGCTGTGCGCGGTCGCCATCGCGCCGCGGGCCGTCCACATGGACGCCGCGCCGTCGACGATGTCCTCGTGCTCGGGATGGGTGACGTCGGCGACCACCAGATCGAGGCGGGATGCCACACCTTCCAGGTCGCCGAGCGCCCAGTCGACGCGAGCCAGGCGGTAGGCCAGCGCCCGTTCGTCGTAGCCGCAGTCGATGGCCGCCGTGTAGAGGGCCTGAGCGCGACGCGGGTCGCCGACCAGGCCCGCGTCGCCGTGGGCCACCAGCGCGTCCGCGATGCCCGGATCCCGCACCGCGGTGGTCCAGGCGCGCGGGTCGACGTCCTCGGGACGCGCCTGGCGGAGCTGCTGCGCGATGCCCGACGCGAGTTCGGCGATCCGCTGGGCGGACGTCGCCGCACGCACCGCGTGGCTGACGATCGGGGGCGGCTCACCGTTGCGGTGCAGCAGGCCTTCGGAGTGGCCGTACCGGATCAGGTCGTCCCATGGCGGCGCCTGGTCGTCCGCAACGACGCGCACCCCGAAGCTCAGCGCCTCGACCGCCCGCCGGAGTTCGGTGGGGAGCGACTGGACGCGGTGAGCGATCTGGTCGCCCAGGATGCCCGACAACCGATCTTGGGTCACCTCGCCCGGGCACGGATGGGTGTCGAGCGCCGCCAGCGCGGTCAGGGTCAGCCAGGACAGCGAACCGGTGAGTCCCAGGATCCGGTCGACGCAGGCGGGAGTCAACGCGTCGCCGTCGTCGAGCGCGGCGAGGATCTCGGTCTTCGTCAGGCGTCCGAGCAGGACCGGGGCCTTCGACTGTTCCAGGAGCCGCACCAGGCGTGCCAGCGGCTCGGTGCGCGGCCACGGACGCAGGGCCACCACGAGGCCGGCCCCCGGTTCCTCGGCGCGTTCGATCACCCGCTTCTGCTGCTCGTCCGTCAGCAGGTGCGCGGCGTCCACCAGCAGCAGGTGCTCGGGCGGAACATCCGCGATGCCGGAACGTCCACCGGCCATGCTGTGCGGGCGTCCGAGCTCGTCGCTGCGTGAGGCGAGCAGTCTCAGCGTCTCGGACTTGCCCGCCCCCGCGGGACCGATGACGACGCCGCGAGGGCTCCCCCCGCCTGCGTCCAGGATCGACGAGACGGCCGCCCCGCACACCCGCCGCAGTACCGCCTGGCTGGGCGGCAAGGACCCCGGGAAGAGGCGGGCACGCGAAGGCAGGGGCATCGCTCTCGGCTAGTCGAGACCGTCGGGCGCGATCGCCTCGAGCACGAGTGGATCGGGGACCTGCTGCTCGCCCGGTTCGGTCGGCTCTCCGGATGCGGGAGGCGTCTCGGGCGGCGTCTCTGGGGGTGACTCGGGGGGCGTCTCGGGCGTCGGCGTGGGCGTCGGGGTCGGTGTCGCCGTCTGCTGCGGCGCGGAGGTCTGGGTGCGCGACGGCCGAGGGTTCGGCGCCGTGCTGGTCGAGCTGGCAGCCGGGTTGGTGGACGCCGGTTGCGTGGACGACACGGTCAGGAGCGGTGCCGGTGCCGCAGCGCCAGGTGCCGCAGCGCCGGGTGCAGCGGCGATCGGTCCGGGCGCGCCCAGCGAGGCGGGCCCGCCGGCGGCGGAAGTCCGGGCTGGGCCGGCGGTCGCGCTCGGGTCGGCGGAGGATCCCGGGTCTCCGGATTCCCTCGAGATCGAGTCCGCCGCGGGCGCGATGCCCCTCGTGAGGGTCGGCCCGGCGGCGAAGCTGGAGAACGCGGCGACACTGGCCGCGGTGGCCAGGCCGCCCCCGATGATGACGGCGATCCGCCGACGCCGTGAGCGGCGCTTGGACGCCGCCGCAGCGGGCGCGACCGGCTCGGCGACGGCCATCACCGTGGTCGCCTCATCGTCCGCGGACGCCTCCACCTCGAACGGTCCGAACACCTCGTTCGCCGCGTGCAGAGCGGCGCCCAGGGCGATGACGGCCTTGGGATCGGTGTCGATCGCCAGCGGGCAGTCGTAGCGTTCCGACAGCAGTTGGGCGATGAGCGGGATCCGCGAGGAGCCGCCCGTGAGCAGGATCGCCGTGAGGTCGTCCGGGACGACTCCCGCGCGCTCGATCGCCAGATCGAAGGCGTCGAACGTGCGCACGACGTCGTCGGCGATCAGGGCCTCGAACTCGTCGCGGACGATCCGGACCGAGTTCAGCTGGGACCCGACCAGCACGGGGATGGCGGCCTCGGTGTCGAACGACAGGGCCTCCTTCGCCGCCACGCACTCCTGCCGCAGGGTGGCCAGGGCCATGCGGGTCGCCTCGTCCGCGTCGGCGAACTCGCCCGGATTCAGGTGCGCGGCCGACACGACGTGGCGCAGCATCGCGTCGTCGAAGTCGCTGCCACCCAGGTCCGCGAGACCGACCGGTTCGCCGACCATGTCGACGACCCCGCGATCGCCGTTGCGGAGGACGACCGCATCGAAGGTGCCGCCTCCGAAGTCGTAGACCGCGAGCGCACTGCCCGCGGCGACCGGATGGGTGGCGTCGTAGTGGAGGGCCGCCGCCTCGGGCTCGGTGAGGATCATCACCTCGGGCCAGCCGCCGGCCCGGATCGCCGCCTCGATCAGTGCGCGCCGGTGCGGGCCCCAGGCCGCCGGGACCGTGATCGCGATCGCCGACGGCGCGCGACCCTCGCGTTCGGTGACCTGATCGGCCACCCACGCCACCACCCGGGCGTAAAGGTCGTCGGCGGCGAGCATGCGTCCGCCGGCGACGAAGGGGGCGGCGTCGCCCAGCCGGCGCTTGAATTCGCGGATCAGCCGCTCGGGCTGCGCGATGCCACGCCGCTCGGCGGCGTCACCGACCAGCACCTCGCCGTCACCCACGAAGAGCACGGTGGGGGCGTGGTCGCCATTGCGGCCGAGACGGAACGTGCACGCTTCGGCACGGCCGTCCGGGCCCGTGCGCGCGATCGCAGCACCGGTTCTACTCGTACCCACATCCACCGCAAGCACGTACTGGCTCGGGTCCATCACTCCACCGCCTTGTGTACCGTTCGCGCTTGGGCGTCAAGGGGGCGCGCCAACGGATGGCTATTTTCTACCGCAGTTCATGGCGGATTCCAACCCTGATGGGCTTTCCGGACCGTGGGGGTTGACGGCCTGCGGCGCGCGCTGTTAATGGGGTGCGCGTGCCAGGTCCACCGGGTCGTGCGGTCAGGACTCACGCACACCGGCCAGGGTGGCGACCAGCACCGCCTTGATCGTGTGCAACCGGTTCTCGGCCTGCTCGAACACGATCGACTGCTCGGATTCGAAGACCTCGTCGGCGACCTCGAGCTCACGCATTCCGGTCAGGTCGTGCACCAGTTGCGCGGTGGACGTGTCGAGGTTGTGGAACGCCGGCAGACAGTGCATGAACTTGGCGCCCGGCGCGGCCAGCGCCATCACCTCGCTGGTCACCCGGTAGGGCGCCAGCACCCGGCACCGCTCGGCCCACACCCCGCGCGGCTCCCCCATCGACACCCAGACGTCGGTGTGCACGAAATCGACACCGTCCACGCCCGCCTCGATGTCGTCGGTGATCGTGAGGCGTGCGCCGGTCTGGGCGGCGATCTCGCGAGCGGCGTCCCGCAGGGTCGGGTCGGGGGCGAACGCGGGCGGCGTGACGATCCGGACGTCCATGCCCATCATCGCCGCCATCGTGAGCAGCGACTTTCCCATGTTGAACCGGGCATCGCCGAGATAGGCGAACGAGATGTCCGAGGGGCGGCGTCCGCAGGACTCGATCATCGTGAAGGCGTCGCACAGCGACTGCGTGGGATGCCAGTCGTCGGTCAGCCCGTTCCAGACCGGCACGTCCGCATGGGCGGCGAGGGTCTCGACGGTCGCCTGCTTGTCGCCACGGAACTGGATCCCGTCGTAAAGGCGCGCGAGCACGCGCGCCGTGTCGGCGGCGGACTCCTTCGAGCCGATGTGGGACGCCGACGGGTCGAGGTACGTCGTGCGCGCACCCTGATGCGCCGCGGCCACCTCGAAGGCCGCGCGCGTCCGGGTGGAACTCTTCTCGAAGATCAGCGCCAGATTGAGACCGCGCAGACGACGCTCTTCGCGGCCCTCACGGCGGGCGGACTTCAGTTCGCCGGCCAGGGACACCAGCCAGGCCCACTCGTCGGGGGTGAAGTCCACCTCTTTGAGGAAGTCCCGTCCGGTCAGATCTGCCACGATCAGCGCCTTTCTATGACCCCGGACCGCCGTCCCGCGCGGGCTTTACCAGTGGTTCCCCCGGGGACGCCATTGTGCCGCACATGGAAGGATGGACGCCGTGATCCTACGCATCCTGGTCAACGCGCTCGCGCTCGCCGTCGCCACCTGGCTGATCCCGGGCATCCGTCTGAGCTACGAGGGCGAGCCGGGCGGCGCCGCGCTCACCATGCTGATCGTCGCGGCCATCTTCGGCGTGGTGAACGCGCTCGTCCGCCCGCTGTTCGTGTTCGTGACCTCGCCCCTGCTGCTGGTCACGCTCGGCCTGTTCCTGCTCGTCGTCAACGCGGCCCTGCTGATGATCACGTCGTGGGTGTGCGCGCAGTTCGGCGTCCCGTGGGGCGTCGACGGCTTCTGGGACGCGTTCTGGGGCGCGCTGATGGTGTCGATCGTCAGCTTCCTGGTCAACTCGTTCCTGCGGCCCCGCGGGGAGGTGCATTCCTGATGCGCGCCGACGTCGGGGTGGTGTTCGTCTGCTGGGGCAACATCTGCCGCTCGCCGATGGCCGAGCGGGTCGCCCAGGCGTGGGCGGCGCGCGAGGGCGTCGAGGGCGTCACGTTCTCCTCGGCGGGCGTGAGCTCCGAGGAGACCAGCAACCCGATCGATCCGCGCGCCCGCGCCGTGCTGAGCAGCAACGGCTACTCGGCGGGCGGACACCGCGCACGGCGGATCACGGCCGCCGAGATCGAGCGCGCCGACCTGGTGATCGGCCTGGAGCAGTTGCACGTCGATCGCATGCGCCGCCTCGCGCCCGAGGCGTCCGGGCTGTGCCTGCTGACCGACTTCGACCCGGATGCCGCGGCCGGCTCCGGGATCGACGACCCCTGGTACGGCGACGCCGCTGGATTCAACGACACGTTGGCGTCCATCGAAGCGGCGATGCCCGGGGTCCTCGCGCGGGTGCGCTCTTTACTCAGGGGCGAGGGGCCAGGCCGATAGGATGGGCCCATGCACATCCTTGTGGTCGACGACGATCAGGCCGTCCGTGACTCATTGAAGCGCTCGCTGCAGTACAGCGGCTACGAGGTTGCTGCCGCCGTCGACGGCATCGAGGCGCTCGCGCACCTGTCCGCGCACAAGGTGGACGCGGTGATCATGGACGTGATGATGCCCCGGCTCGACGGCCTCGAGACGACCCGCATGCTGCGTGGCCAGGGCAACGACGTGCCGATCCTGGTCCTCACCGCCCGCGACGCCGTGGGCGACCGCGTCGATGGCCTGGACGCCGGGGCCGACGACTACATGGCCAAGCCTTTCGCCCTCGACGAGCTGATGGCGCGGCTGCGCGCGCTCACCCGGCGTTCCGGGCGCGACCCCGACGACGCGGCGACGGCGGAGACCCAGGTGCTCACGTTCGCCGACCTCCGCGTCGACCTGACCACCCGCGAGGTCGCCCGCGCCGGGCAGCGGATATCGCTCACCCGCACCGAGTTCGCCCTGCTGCAGACGTTCATGGAGCACCCGCGTCGCGTGCTCGAGCGTTCGTGGCTGCTGAACGAGGTCTGGGGGTTCGAGTTCCCCACCACGGCCAACTCGCTCGAGGTCTACATCGGCTACCTGCGCCGCAAGACCGAGGGCGGCGGCGGCTCACGCCTGATCCACACCGTGCGCGGCATCGGCTACGTGCTGCGCGAGTCATCTCCGTGAGTTGGCTGCGCGGCTCCTTCTCCGCGGCGCACCGCCCGCTGCAGGAACGTCTGGCGATCCTCATCGCCGCCGCCGTCACCGCCGCGGTCGCGGCGACCGGCGTGGCCGCCTACGCCCTGACCCTGCTGACCGTCTACGACCAGCTCGACAACGAACTGGTCGCGGTGGCGTCCATCACGGCGGACGCCCTGGCGTCCGACCTCGAGAACATGGGCGGCATCGACGACTCGGTGTGGCAGGCGGCGAACGTGATCGTCATGGTCGTGCGCGCCGACGGCCATCAGATGGCCCCCGAGGACCACAACACCCTGGAGATCGGGCCGGAGGAGCTGACCATCGCGCGCACCTCCTACGGCTGGTCCTCGCGCACCGGCGTCGATTCCGCAGGCGCACCCGTCCGCATCGTCGCGGTGCCGCTGGTCGACTCCGACACCTACTACGCGCTGGTGCTCGGGCGTCCGCTCGCCCCGACGCTTGCGATCCTTCAGACGACCGGCCTGTCGCTGCTGGTGTTCGGCGGCATCGGCGCGCTCATCGCCGGCGCCACCGGGTACGCGATCGCACGCTCAGGCATGTGGCCGTTGCGTCAGCTCGCGGGTGCCGTGGTGTCCATCACCGAGACGAACAAGCTGACGCCCATCGAGATCACGGGCGACGACGAGGTGGCGAATCTGGGACGCTCGTTCAACCAGATGCTGTCGGCGTTGGAGAGCTCGCGCGAGCGGCAGAAGAGGCTCATCGCGGACGCCGGGCACGAGCTGCGGACGCCGCTGACGTCGATGCGCACCAACGTGGAACTGCTGGTCGCCGACGAGCGGCAGGGCATGCTCCCCGAGGGGGCACGCTCGGAGATCCTGCGCGACGTGGCCGCACAACTGGGCGAGTTCACCCAGCTCGTGGGCGACCTGGTGCAGTTGAACCGCGACGACACGGTGCAGGCCGCCCCCGAGCCGGTGGATCTGCGCGACGTGATCGAATCGGCCCTCGCGCGCGTCAAGCGGCGGGGCCCGGGGCTGGTGTGGGACGTCACGCTGGAGCCGCTGTACCTGACCGGCGAGCCGGACGCCCTCGAGCGCGCGATCACCAACCTGCTCGACAACGCCGTGAAGTTCTCCCCGCCGGGCGGGACGGTGACCGTCGCGCTGAAGGGCGACCGGTTCCGGGTCGCCGATCAGGGCCCGGGCATCGACGAGGACGACCTGCCGCACGTGTTCGAACGGTTCTATCGTTCCGAGGACGCCCGCACCACGCCAGGCTCCGGGCTGGGACTGTCGATCGTCGCGCAGACGATCCAGGCGCACGGCGGCTGGGTGAAGGCCGGGCACGCGCCCGAAGGGGGCGCGGAGTTCATCGCGCTCCTGCCGGGATCGACGACGCCGCCCGAGGGCGAGTGGGCGACCGACGACCTGACGCCCTTCGCCCACTGAGCGGGCGTCCGACGGGGTTGACCGACGGGTTGTCCGACGGTTTGTCCGACGGGGCGGCTGGCGGAGCCTGTGAGCGTCGGCGGTTCGGTCCCTTCACAACCGGGACGCGTGTGAACAACCCTGTGGACAGACGTTTCTGAGAGTCGAGCACGCGTGGGGTGGTGCAGAGAGCGGGATTCCTGAGTGTCTTGACGGGAAGCTACCCGGGCTTCTGCACCAGGTTATCCCCAGACCTGTCCACATCTGGGGAGAACTACACGGTGGTGATTCAGGCCCCCGCGCAGACGACTCAGCGGCTCGGTACACCGACCGACGCCACGCGCGCGGCCAACTCCTCGAGCACATGGACGTAGGTCTTACCCGTCGCACGCGTCATGCCGAGCTCGCACGTCCGGTTCAGCGACAAATACAGGTCGGCGTTCAACGCCTTCGCCTCCCGGGCCTCGTCGCGGGTCGCCGTCGCGGTGAGCTCCTCGTGCAGCAGGCCGCGGTCGCCTGCGAACCCGCAGCAGCGCCAGCCCTCGGGCACGACGACCTCGTCGGCGAGGAGGCCCGCCAGGAACAGCAGGTCGTCGTTCACTCCCATCAGCGTCGACGAGCAGGTCGGGTGCACCACGGCCGTCCGTGCGCGCTCCACCGGAGGCAGCTTCGGCGCCACGTGCTCGGACACCCACCGGGTCGCGTCCACCACGCGGACGCCGCCCACGCGGTGCTTCTCGAGCGCCACCTCCACACCCTCGGAGCAGGAGACGTTGTCGCACACCAACGGCAGGCGTCCCTGTTCGGTGCTCTCCAGGATCCACGCGATCAACCTGTCGGTCATCGTGTCGTAGCCCTTGGCGAGGCCCTTCGACTTCCAGGGCGTCCCGCAGCATAGGGCCTGGACGCCGTCCGGCGTCCGCAGCCCCAGCCCGGCCGCCGCGGCCAACTGCCGCACGGCCCCGGCGGCCCCGGTGCCGCAGGCATGCTCGGTGCCGAACATCGTGCCCACGCACGCGGGCATGAAGATGGCGTCCGCGCGGTCGGCGGCCTGCGGCGTCCGAACTGGCCCACCGCCGGGCAGTTCAGCCGACAGCGTCGGCACCACGTCGGCGCCCAGCACCCGCCGGGCCGCGCCGAGCACCCCGCGCACGAGCGGGTTGGGTACCCGGTCGACGGCGCTCATGCCGAGGGTGGCGCCGCGCAGCACCACGCCCCAATGCTGGGCGGCCAGGTTCCAGCCCGCATCCATAACGGCGGACTGCCGCTCCTTGCGCAAGTCGCGGATCAGGTCGCCGGTGTTGATCTGAACGGGGCACGCCGTCGAGCACATGCCGTCCACCGCGCAGGTGTGCACGACGTCGTAGGTCTCCTGCTCGAACAGGGCCTTCGCGAGCGACTCGTCGCCCGCGGCCTCGGCGTCCGCGATCGCCCGTTGCACGACGATGCGCTGGCGCGGAGTGGTCGTCAGATGCTGGCTCGGGCACACCGGCTCGCAGTAGCCGCACTCGACGCAATCGTCGATCACGGCGCGCACCGGCGACGTCGCCTTGATGTTCTTCAGGTGCAGTTGCGGATCGTCGGTGAGCACCGCCCCCGGGTTGAGCACCCGGGCGGGATCGCAGGCGTCCTTGACCGCCCACATCGCCGCGTACAACTCGTCGCCGTATTGGCGGCGCACGAACGGCGCCATGATCCGGCCCGTGCCGTGCTCGGCCTTGAGCGTGCCCTGCGCGCCGAGCACGAGGCCGACCATGTCCTCGGTGAACGACTCGTATCGCCGCATGGACGCCGGGCCGGCGAAGTCCTCGGTGACCAGGAAGTGGATGTTGCCGTCCTTGGCATGCCCGAAGATCACGGCGTCGGCGTAGCCGTGCTTGTCGAACAGCCCCTGAAGGTCGGTGCACACGCCGCCGAGGGACTCCATCGGCACCGCGACGTCCTCCAGCAGGGCGGCCGTGCCCTGGGGGCGGTTGCGCGCCACCTTCGTGTACAAGCCCTTGCGCATCACCCACATCCGCCCGCGCCGGGCGGCGTCCTGGGTGAGTTCGGGTGACGCCTCCAGCCCGCTCAGGCCCGCGAAGGTCTCCTCGCCGACCGCCAGGCGTTCGGCCAGGTCGTCGTCGTCGTCCGCCGCATACTCGACGAGCAGGGACGCCTGCTCCACCGGGTGGAAGTGGGCCGGCAGCACGTCCGCGGCCTCGGCGCCCATCGCCCTGATGGACGCCGCGTCAATCAACTCGACGACATCGGCGCCCGAGTAGACCAGGTGCGGCAGCGCCGAGGTCGCCGAGGCGAGCGAGTCGAACAGCAGCAACCCGGTCGCCGTGCGTGCGGGAACCTGCACCGTTCGGAAGACGACCTCGGCGACGAACCCGAGCGTGCCCTCCGAACCGATCATCAGATGCTCGAGGATCTTCGCCGGGGCGTCGTGGTCGAGGAAGGAGTTGAGGCCGTAGCCCATCGTGTTCTTGATGGCGTACCTGCGGCGCAGGTCCTCCGCGACGGACGCGCGGCGCAGCTCGTCGCGCAGGCGCTCCAGCACCTCGACCAGTGCCGGTTCCGATGCCCGAAGATCGGCGTCCGCGGTGGGCGAGGCGGTGTCGACCACCGTGCCGCTGGGCAGCACGACCGTCATCGACTCGACCGTGTGGTAGGCGTTCTTGGTCGTGCCGCAGGTCATCCCCGACGAGTTGTTCGCCACCATGCCGCCGATGGTGCAGGCGATCTCGGACGCCGGGTCCGGCCCCAGCTTCGTCTTGTAGCGAGCCAGCGCGGCATTCACCTGGCGGATCGTCGCGCCGGGCTGGACGCGGACGCGCGCGCCGGCGTCCAGCACCTCGATCCGGCGGAAGTTCCGGCGCACGTCGACGGTCAGGCCGAGGGACATCGCCTGGCCCGACAGGCTGCTGCCTCCGGCGCGCAGCGTCAGCGGCCAGCCGGTCTCGCGCGCCACGGTCATGGCGACGGCCACATCCTGGACGGTGCGGGCGCGCATGATCGCGTCCGGCGTCCGCAGGTAGTGCGAGGGGTCGATCGCCAGCGCGATCCGGTCCAGCTCGCGCGTACTGACCGCTTCCTCGCCCAGAGCCGCGCGGAGCGCGCCCACCGCCGCGGCGTTGACCGGTTCGAGGAGCGCCCGCGAGATCGTCACCGACATGGGATCGCCTGCCTTCGTCGCTGAAAGGTCCACCATCGGCCACCCTAGCCATGTCGCGACCCGTTGCGGCCTGACCGCGTCCCGGGAATTAGCGCAGCTTCCCCTCCACAAAACGGCGCCTCACCGACCTCCTCGCAGCGGATAGGAGGCGAGCACCTGGCAGGCGCGGGACTCCCACCAGGTCAGCAGCAGCCGCTCCGCCCGGCAGGACGCCGGCAGCATCCCGGCGACCGCGTTCTCGGTCATCTCGAGCGTGTTCCCCCATCCGATGCGGTCGAGCGTGAGGTGCGGCACCGGCTCGAACAGTCCCCAGTACGGCACGGCTTCGGGAACGGCGCGGCGGGCGGCGTCCGTGAGCGCACGGAAGCCCGCGTCGGGGACCGGCCGCAGGTGGATCACGCCGTTGGGGAAGGCGCTCACCCGCGTCAGCGTGTAGTCGAAGGGGGCGATGGTGGACGCGACGGCCTCGGCCTGGGCGAAGCCGTCCGCCGGAAAGGGCGCGAGGACCGTGATGTGGGCGTGCATGAACGCCTCGTCGTCCGACACGAACGCGGCGTCCTGTTCGGCCGTCCGGGCGCGCACCCACGGCTCCAGCTCATCGACGCCCACCAGCAGCACCGCGTGCCCGCCCGCCGCGTGCACGCCCGCCGCCTCGTCACGGCGTCCGCTCATGGGGTGATCGGGCCCGGCGCCCCGAGCGCGCCAGGGGCCCAGACTGCGGCAGGGAAAGAGCCCGGGCATGCGGAACGCCGCGGCTCGATGAGCCGCGGCGTTCTCACGTGGGATGACGTGCGCGTCAGAGGGGGACGATGTTGGTCGCCTGCATGCCCTTCGGTCCGCGCTCGGTCTCGAACTCGACCTTGTCGCCTTCGTTCAGCGAACGGAAACCCCGCGAGCTGATCGCGGAGTAGTGGGCGAAGACGTCGGCAGAGCCGTCGTCGGGAGAGATGAAGCCGTAGCCCTTCTCGGCGCTGAACCACTTGACGGTTCCGGTGGCCATGTTTCCTGCTTTCCTGATGTGATGCTCGCCCCTCAGGTCTGAGGAGCGCGGGTGACGCTCGAACTTCTTCCCGACAGGTGTCGCAAGAACGGCCAAGCCTCAGCCGTAGGAAATCCTACACGCCTTGGGCGCTCGGACCATCGCGCCGATGACCGACGGACGTCCGGCCGGGCAATTCGTGAGCAATTCGCCCCTTCCCCTTGGTTCTGAACCGGCGAGCGGCGACAATCGACCCATTGATCGATCGTCCGGGCCCAGCCCTCCGTACCCGGCATCTGCAAGGAGACCCATGCGACGCATGCTGGGACCCGCCACGCGACGCGGTCGTCGCGTGGGCGTCATCCTGTCCGCCGGCCTGTGCTTGGCGCTGCCACTGGCGATCCTCGGCGTTCCTGCCGTGTCCGCCTCCGCCGACTCGCGGGCGTCCGCCCGGCGCACCGCCGCGCCGGTCACCACGCTGACGGCCGCCGCGTTCCTGGCGGGGCGCTCGTCGCTCGACCCGTCGGTGATCACCTTCGGTGACGACGAGGTTCCGGACGGGGTCGTCGCCTTCGGCATCCCGACCGCCGGCGATGCCCAGGCGCTGGCGAGCAGCGCGCGCTTCGTGTCGCCGGTACCCGGCCCCATCACCTCGGCCTTCGGTCCGCGCTTCCACCCGATCCTGCACTACGTGCGCAACCACAACGGCGCTGACATGACGGCCGCGTGCGGCACCCCGGTCGTCGCGATGACCGACGGAAAGGTCACCCGCTCCGGCGTGGCGGGCGGCTACGGCAACCTGGTCGAGATCGACCACGGCCTCATCGACGGCAAGCGCATGGTCACCCACTACGCGCACCTGTCGGTGCTGGGGGCCCGCGTCGGGCAGCAGGTCAGCAAGGGCCAGCAGATCGGCCTGTCGGGAACGACCGGCCTCTCGACCGGCTGCCACCTCCACTTCGAGGTGCTCGTGAACGGGGCGTACGTCAATCCCGCGGCCGTGCTAGCAGGTGCGCCGTACACGCGTCTGGACATTCCGATGGCCGTGGTCGCGCAGCCGACCGCACTGGCCGCTGAGACGCCGCTCCCCTCCGCGACGCCCGCCCTGTCTCCGGAGCCGACCGCGTCCGCGACCCCCACACCCACGCCGACGCTGACACCGACACCCACACCGACACCGCAGGCCAGCGCGAACGCCACAGCCTCCGCGTCGCCGACCCCCACGGCCTCGGCGTCGTCCTCCGCCTCCGCGTCCCCGACCGCGACGGCGACGGTGTCTCCGTCCGCGACCGCCAAGGCGACAGCCACTGCCACGGCCAAGGCGACGGCGAGCACGACCGCACCTGCGGCCACCGGACAGCCCACGCCGACGGCACAGGCCGCCGCGTCCAGCGCGGCGGACGCCGATGAGGAGTCGGACGCCTAGGCCCGGCCCAGCGGACGCACCCTCGACGCCCAGGCCGGGTGCCTAGACTGAGGCCATGCCTGAGACGCGCAAGCACCGTGTGACGCCCCGCGACGAGTTGGATCAAGCGTTGTTCGCCGCGCTGGGCGAACCGGTGCGCCCGCTGGTGCCCGGGGAGCGTGCCGCCGACGCCGACGAGTCGGCGCCCACCTCCGCGGTCGCCGCACCGATCCTTTCCCCGGGCACCGCGCTGGGCAGCTTCACCTTCGGTCGTCCCCCCGCCTGAGCCCCCCTGCGGGCCCGCCCTTCCTGCCCGGGCCCCCACCCTTCCTGCCCCGCGAGAAAACGCGGAAACGCCGGCCACCCGAGGGTGACCGGCGTTGACCAGAAGGCGTCAGGCCCAGAAGGCGTCAGGCAGCGATCACCTTCACCGGCAGGTGCGCGGTGACGGCGTCGGTCAGCTTCACGCCGACCTTGTGCTCACCGACGGTCTTGATCGGCTTGGCGATCTTGACCGCGCGCTTGTCGATGGCCGGACCGCCGGCCTTCTTGATCGCGGCGGCGATGTCGGCGGCCTTGACGGCACCGAACAGCTTGCCCTCCTCGGCCGCACGGACGGACAGCTGGACGTCGAGCGCCTCGAGCTGCGAGCGCAGCGCGACAGCGTGCTCGCCGTCGCGCACCTGGCGCGCGTCCCGAGCACGCGTGATGCCCTGAATCTGCTTCTCGGCGCCACGCGTCCAACGGATCGCGTAGCCGCGGGGCAGCAGGTAGTTGCGGCCATAGCCGTCCTTGACCTCGACGAGATCGCCGGCGATGCCGAGGTGGTCGACAGCGGCAGTCAGAATGAGCTTCATCGTGGTGTCTTCCTTTCTCAGCGAGCGGTGGACGCGTAGGGAAGCAGGGCGACCTCGCGCGCGTTCTTGATCGCGATCGCGACCTTGCGCTGCTCCTGCACGGACAGGCCGGTCACACGACGCGCGCGGATCTTTCCACGCTCGGAGATGAACTTCCGCAGGGTCGTGGTGTCCTTGTAGTCGATATGACCGATCTTGATGGACTTCGCCGGAGCGATCTTCTTCTTGTTCACAGGCTTGCGCTGTGGAGCCATTGTGGTGCTCTCTTCCTTGGCAGAGCCCGGCCTACGCCGGAATGACAGTGGATCAGGTGGTGCGATCAGGCACCGGGGGGAGGATCAGAACGGCGGATCGTCGCTCTGAGCGCTCGCCCACGGGTCGTTGACCGGCTGCTGCTGTGGCGGACGGTTGCCACCGCCCTGGCCCTGGTTGGACGACCAGTTGTCGCCACCCCCGGAGCCGCCCTGGCTGTAGCCGCCGCCACCGCCGCCACCGCTGGCGCGGGTGACTTTGGCGGAGGCGTAACGCAGGGCAGGACCGATCTCATCGACCTCGATCTCGAACACCGTGCGGCGCTCGCCTTCGCGGGTTTCGTAGCTGCGGCTCTTCAGCCGCCCCTGAACGATGACGCGCATGCCCTTCTGCAGGGACTCGGCCACGTTCTCGGCGGCTTGGCGCCACACCGCGCAGTTGATGAACATGGCGTCCCCGTCTTTCCATTCGCCGGTAGCCCGGTCGAAGTTGCGGGGAGTGGAGGCGACCGTGAAGTTGGCCACCGGGGCCCCCGAGGGGGTGAAGCGAAGCTCGGGGTCAGCCGTCAGGTTGCCCACGAGCGTGATGATGGTTTCGCCGGCCATGTGAGATCTCCGATTTCGGACGTGTTGGGTGAGTCGCTCCCCAGTCTCGCGTGACCCTCCGACATTTCCTGTCGGGCGGCACGCGGGCGGGCGGCGCTCGGCGTCAGTGGTGCAGGTCGGGGCGGATGACCTTCGTCCGCATGATCTGCTCGTTCAGCGTGTACTGGCGATCCAGTTCCTTGACGACGGCCGGATCGGCGGTGACGTTCAAGACGGCGTAGATGCCCTCGGACTTCTTCTGGATGTCGTAGGCAAGCCGACGACGGCCCCAGTGATCGATGTTGTCGACCGTGCCACCGGCGACCTTGAAGGCCTCGAGCGGCTTCTCCACGACACCGGCGACCTGACGATCGTCGACATCGGGGCTCACGATCACCATGATCTCGTAGTTACGCATGTGTGTAACCCCACCTCCTCTGGTCTTGACGGCCACGGGAATCTCCCGGGGCAGGAGGGTTCATGCACAGTGAGCGTCCACGAGGACACTCGATCCCCCACTCTACCGGACGCCCACCCATGCTTGGGACGCCGCCCCCGTCGCCCTCGATGCGGGTCGCGACTCCGGCGTCCGGCCAGCACCAGCGGCGTCCGGCCAGCGCCAGCGGCGTCCGGCCAGCGCCAGCGGCGTCCGCTCGGCGCCGGACGAGGCGCGCTCCGCGGCATGGGACGATGAAGGCGTGTCGAACAGCTTCTACGAGCGGGCAGGCGGGGCCGAGACGTTCCGTCGGCTCGTCGACCGGTTCTACGAGGGCGTCGCGGGCGATCCGCCGCTACGGGAGATGTACCCCGAGGAGGATCTCGGGCCCGCCGCCGACCGCCTGCGGATGTTCCTCGAGCAGTACTGGGGCGGCCCGAAGACCTACGGCGAGACCCGCGGCCACCCTCGCCTGCGTATGCGCCACGCGCCGTACGCGGTCACGCCCCGTCAGGCCGAGCGCTGGCTGCACCACATGATGGCCGCGGTCGACGAACTGGGCCTCGCCGAGGCCGAGGACGCCGAACTGCGCGAGTACCTCAACCGCGCCGCCTGGTTCATGGTCAACTCCGACGGCGAGTAGGCGCGAACTTTAAATGAAAGCCCTCGCTTGAGGTTCGTTTAAAGTTGGCGTCAGTGGGTCAGGCGGTCCTTGGCCTCGGCGAGCTTGGCGTACATGTCTTCGATGAGCGCGGCGAACCGCTCCTCGACCTGGCGGCGGCGCACCTTCAGGGTGGGCGTGAGCAGGCCGTTGTCCATGGTGAACTCCTCCAGCATCACACGCAGGTCCTTGATCCGGTCCTGACTCGGCAGCTTCTCGGTGAGCTGGTCGACGCGGCGACGGATCTCGTCGAGGATCTCGGGGGCGTTCGCCAACTCGGCGGCATCGGCGAACTTCAGCTGCAACTGCGCCGCGATCTCCTCCATGTGCGGCAAGGAGGGCCGCACCAGCAGCGTCACGAACGGGCGGTTGTTACCCAGGACCACGGCGTGCTCGAACAGCGGATCGGCCAGGATCATCCCCTCGATCGGCGCCGGCGCGATGTTCTTGCCCCCCGAGGTGACGATGATGTCCTTGAGCCGGTCGGTGATCACCAGGTACCCGTCGGTGTCGACGTAGCCGACATCGCCGGTATGCAGCCAGCCGTCGGCGTCGATCGCGGACGCCGTGGCCTCGGGATCGTTCCAGTACCCGGCCATCACGTTGGGGCCCCGGAAACAGATCTCGCCCTCGTCGGCGATCTTGATCTCGCCGCACTCGATCACGCGCCCGACCGTCCCGAACTTGAAGCCGCCCGGCGAGTTGAACGACACCAGCGGCGACGCCTCGGTGAGCCCGTACCCGGTCGACAGCAGCATGCCGGCCGCCGAGAAGAACTCCTCGATCTCTTTGCGCACCGGTGCGCCGCCGCACGCCATCACCGACTTGGGGCCGCCCAGGGCGTCCCGGATCGAGGAGAACACCAGCTTGTCGGCCAGCGGCAACTGGGCGCGCAGGGCCGCGTTCGGACGCCGTCCCTTGCGGTAGGCGTGCTGGCAGGCGCCACCGACGTGCATCGCCCAGCGGAAGATGCGCTGCTTCGCGGGCGAGCCGGCCACCCGTTCGTGAACGGTGGTGAAGACCTTCTCGTACAGCCGGGGCACGCTCACGAACATGCTGGGCCTCGCCTCGACGAGCATCTCGGCGACGGTGCGCGGATCGGCCACGTAAGTGTTGAGTGCGCCCGCGGTGAGCACCTTGAACGTCCAGGCGCGCTCGAGCGCGTGCGACAAGGGCAGGAACGCCAGCGACGAGTCCTGCTCCGTGATGGTGAAGAAGGCGTCCAGGCTGTCGAGTTCCAAGGCGAAGCCGCGGTGACGGATCGCCGCGCCGCGCGGCTCCCCCGTCGTCCCCGAGGTGTAGATGATGGACGCCAGGTCGTCCGCGGACGCCTCTGCCAGCCGCGCGTCCAGGGCGTCCGGTCCGGCGGCCGACGCGCTCCGCACCACATCGGCCAGCAGCCGCACGCGGTCGTCGTCGCCCGACGTCGGCTCGAAGGTCCACACGCCGCGCACGGCCGGCACCTCGTCCCAGACCTGCTCGAACCGCGCGAGCAGTCGCCCGTTCTCGATCACGGCGAAGACGGCGCCCGAGTCGGCGGCGATGTGCCGGATCTGCTCGGGGGTGCTCGTCGGGTAGACCGGCACCGGTACGGCCCGGATGCTGAGCAGCGCCAGGTCGATGTGGGACCACTCGGGGCGGTTGTTCGCCAGCAGCAGCACGCGATCGCCCGCCTCGATCCCGGCGTCGATCAGATGCGCCGCCAGCAGCGACACGCGCTGCGCCAGCTGACGGTAGGTGCGCACCGCCCACCCGTCCCCGTCCTTGATCCGTGTCGCCGGACGCGAGGCGTGCGCCAGCGCCGTCTGGGCGAACCTGACGGCGAGATGGTCGGTGTCCATGAGCTGACTCCCTCGTCGGATCGAGCACTCCGGGCGGAACCCTGAGGCAAAGGTGTCATACGTTGGCAACGTCCCACCACTCGCCGGAAACAACGCTGGCCACGGACTGGACACGTCTTCCTCCACGCTCGGCCGCCGGTCGAGGATCGTGCACTCCGTCGACCGGGAGTTCGGTGGGGTGAGACCTGGGTTTGCGCGGTCGTTGGTGGGGATGGGACGGTTGTCTCGCCGGGCTTCCTGGCCTGGTTGTGGCACCCCCG
>JAVTWJ010000042.1:0-6702 GCA_032229785.1 Propionibacteriaceae bacterium | reverse complement strand
CCGGCCTTGCCCCAGTTGATGTTGCTCTGCTCGGCGTTGCCGACCTCGCCCACGGTCGCGCGGCAGCGGACGTCCACCATCCGCATCTCGCCCGAGGGCAGGCGCAACGTGGCGAAGCGCCCCTCGCGGGCGACCAGCTGGATGCGGGCGCCGGCCGAGCGGCCCATCTTGGCGCCGCCGCCGGGACGCAGTTCCACCGCGTGCACCGTGGTGCCGACGGGGATGTTGCGCAGCGGCAGATTGTTGCCCGGCTTGATGTCCGCACCCTCGCCGGCCTCGACCTTGGCGCCCTGCTTCAGGCCCTCGGGCGCGATGATGTAGCGCTTGGCCCCGTCGACGTAGTGCAGCAGCGCGATACGCGCGGTCCGGTTCGGGTCGTACTCGATGTGAGCGACCTTCGCCGGGACGCCGTCCTTGTCGTAGCGCTTGAAGTCGATGATGCGGTAGGCCTGCTTGTGGCCACCACCGATGTGGCGGGTGGTGATCCGGCCCTGGTTGTTACGGCCGCCGGTCTTCTTGACGGGGACGGTCAGCGACTTCTCCGGGGCCGAGCGCGTCAGCTCGGAGAAGTCCGAGACCGACCCGCCGCGACGACCCGGGGTCGTCGGCTTGTACTTGCGAATAGCCATTGTTCTTCAGTCCTTCTGCCTCAGGCGCCCTGGCCGAAGATGTCGATCCGCTGCCCTTCGGCGACCGTGATGATCGCGCGCTTGGTGTCAGGACGCTTGCCCGTCCCGTAGCGCAGGCGGCGGCTCTTGCCCTGGCGGTTCATGGTGTTGACCGCGGTGACCTTGACGCCGAACACCTTTTCGACGGCGATCTTGATCTCGGTCTTGTTCGCATCCGGTGCCACGAGGAACGTGTACTTGTTCTCGTCGAGCAGGCCGTAGCTCTTCTCGCTGACCACGGGCGCGAGCAGGATGTCGCGGTGGTCCTTGATCTTCAGGACGTGGCTCACTTCTCGGCCTCCTCGGCTTCGGACTCGGTGGCGACGGCCTTGACCGACTTGCCCTTGGCCGGACCTGCCACGAACACCTTGAGCGCGGCAGCGCTGAAGACGACATCGTCGGCGACGACCACGTCGTAGGCGTTGAGCTGGTCGGCGGCGATCACGTGCACGGAGGCGACGTTGCGCAAGCTCAGCCACGTCAGGTCCTCCTCACGCGAGAGCACGACCAGGACGCGCTTGCCGGCGACGGTCTCCATGGCTTTGAGCGCCACCTTCGTCGACGGCTTGTCGCCTTCGACGAAGGAGGCGACGACGTGGATGCGGCCGTCGCGGGCGCGGTCGGACAGCGCGCCGCGCAGGGCGGCGGCCACCATCTTCTTGGGCGTGCGCTGCGCGTAGCCGTGCGGCTGCGGGCCGTGCACGATGCCTCCACCGGTCCACTGGGGCGAACGGCGCGAGCCGTGACGGGCCCGGCCGGTCCCCTTCTGGCGCCACGGCTTCGCCCCACCGCCGCGGACCTGGCCGCGGGTCTTGGTGGAGTGCGTGCCCTGACGGGCGGCTGCCTGCTGCGCCACGACGACCTGGTGGATCAGCGGGATGTTGGTCTGGACGCCGAACAGCGCTGCGGGCAGTTCGGCGGTCTCGTCGGTGCCGATGATGGCGACGTTCAGGGACTCGCTCATGCCTGGGCTCCCTTCTTGGCGGCGGTGCGCACGACGACCAGCGCACCCTTGGGGCCCGGGACGGAGCCCTTGACCAGGATGAGGCCGCGCTCCGCGTCCACCGAGTGGATCGTGAGGTTCTGCACGGTGACCTTCTCGACACCCATGCGGCCGGCCATCTTCATGCCGGGGAACACGCGTCCCGGCGTGGCCGACTGCCCGATGGAGCCGGGAGAGCGGTGCTTGCGGTGCACGCCGTGGGTGGCGCGCAGGCCGTGGAAGCCGTGACGCTTCATGACGCCCGCGGTGCCCTTGCCCTTGGATACGCCGGTGACGTCGACGACCTGGCCGGCTTCGAACACGTCGGCGGCGACCTCCTGGCCGAGGGTGTACTCGGAGGCGTCGGCCGTGCGCAGCTCAACGAGGTGGCGGCGCGGCGTGACCCCGGCGGCCTCGAAGTGGCCGGTCTTCGGCTTGTTGACGTTCTTGGGCTTCACTGCGCCGAAAGCGAGCTGGACGGCGTTGTAGCCGTCATTCTGCGGCGTGCGCACCTGCGTGACGACGCAGGGGCCCGCCTGGATGACGGTGACGGGAACGACCTTGTTGTCGGCGTCCCACAGCTGGGTCATCCCGAGCTTGCTGCCCAGGATGCCCTTGACGGTGCGTTCGTTGTTCATGGCAGCGGACCTCACGGAAGCTTGATCTCGATGTCCACACCGGCCGGAAGGTCGAGACGCATGAGCGAGTCGACCGTCTTCGGCGTGGGGTCGAGGATGTCGATGAGCCGCTTGTGGGTGCGCATCTCGAAATGCTCGCGGCTGTCCTTGTACTTGTGGGGCGACCGGATGACGCAGTACACGTTCTTCTCGGTCGGCAGGGGCACCGGACCGGCGACCTGAGCGCCGGTACGGGTGACCGTGTCGACGATCTTCTTCGCCGACGTATCGATGACCTCGTGGTCATAGGCCCGGAGTCGAATCCGGATCTTCTGTCCCGCCATGGATATCCTTCTGATGAGTCGTGGCCAGGCCGCATCTTGCCTGCCCTCAGCGGGCCTCTCGGTTGAGAAACCCCTTGTCACTACGACCCCCGCGCTCGGGCGTGTCGCGCCTATTGGGGCCGCACAAAATCTCGATGTCTCGTGATCTTGGTAGGGCCCGGCGGTGACCACCAGGGCTGCCGAGGAGGCTCTCGGGCGGAGCCGGAAGGGCTCACGCCCCACCAACCTTGCCGCCACCAGCGTCGAAGCAACTGCCCAAGTGTGTCATGGACGCCCAACGGCGGCAAATCGCCCAGCCTCACCATCTGACCCGGTGCACCGACCAGCGGCGGCGGATGGGAGACTGGCCCCATGCGTGTCTACAACTTCTCCGCAGGCCCAGCCATGATGCCGCTCGAGGTGCTCGAGCGCGCCCGCACTGAGTTATCCGACTGGCGCGACTCGGGCATGTCTGTCATGGAAGTCTCCCACCGGAGCAAGGCCTTCATCGCCTGCGCGGCCGACACGGAGGCGTCCTTGCGGCGCGTGATGGGCATCGGCGACGACCACGCGGTGCTGTTCCTGCAGGGCGGCGCGTTCGGACAGTTCGCCGCACTGCCGCTGAACTTGTCGGCGCCGGGCCAGCCGCTCGCCTACGCCAGCACCGGCGACTGGAGCAAGAAGGCCATCGCCGAAGCCCGCCGCTACGGCGACGTGAGCGTCGTGGCCGATGAGTCGGCGTCCGGGTTCACGACGCTGCCGGTCGCCGGCTCGTTCGCGGTCGACCAGGAGTCCGCCTATCTCCACTACACGCCCAACGAGACGATCCGCGGGGTCGAGTTCAACTACGTTCCGGACGCCGGCGCCGTCCCTCTCGTGGCCGACATGAGCTCGACGATCTTGTCCCGGCCGGTCGACGTGTCGCGGTTCGGCGTGATCTACGCGGGCGCTCAGAAGAACATGGGGCCTGCCGGTCTCGTCGTGGTGATCGTGCGTCGCGACCTGCTCGGCAAGGCGCGCCCCGAGACGCCGACCGTGTGGGACTACACGGTCCAGGCCGGGGCGGACTCCATGATCAACACTCCGCCGACCTTCGCCGTCTACCTGCTCGGGCTGGTGCTCGACTGGATCACCGAGATCGGCGGACTGGACGCCATGTCCGCGCGCAACCGGGTCAAGGCCGAGTCGCTCTACTCGTTCATCGACGCCTCGCCTTTCTACTCCAACCCGGTCGAGGTCGCGGCCCGCTCCTGGATGAACGTCCCGTTCCTGGTCGCCGACCCGTCGCTGGAGCGTCTTTTCGTCGCCCAAGCAGAGGCGGCCGGGCTGACCAACCTGGCCGGCCATCGCTCCGTCGGAGGAATGCGCGCCAGCATCTACAACGCCATGCCACTGGAGGGCGTCGCCGCCCTCATCGACTTCATGAAGGAGTTCGAGCGCACGCACGGCTGAGGCCGTCCGCTCACCACAGACCATGACCTACCGCATTCGCACACTCAACGCCATCAGCCAGGCGGGGCTCTCCCGCCTTCCGGCCGACCGCTTCAACGTCGGCCCCGACGTCGCCGACCCGCACGCGCTCCTGCTCCGCTCGGCCAACCTGCACAACCAGCCCGTCCCGACGTCCGTACTGGCCGTCGCCCGCGCCGGCGCCGGGACGAACAACATCCCGATCGACGAGTTCTCCAAGCGCGGCATCCCCGTGTTCAACACCCCGGGCGCGAACGCCAACGCCGTGAAGGAGCTGGTGATCGCCGGCATCTTCCTGGCCGCCCGCAACATCGTGGACGCCGCGGCCTTCGCCCACCGCCTCGAGGGCGACCACGCCACCATGGACAAGATGGTGGAGGCCGGCAAGCGCAATTTCGTGGGATTCGAGCTGCCTGGCCGAACCCTGGGCGTCATCGGCCTCGGCGCGATCGGCGTGGAGGTCGCGAACGCGGCCATCTCGCTCGGCATGCGCGTGCTCGGCTACGATCCGGCCATCACCGTCGAACACGCGTGGAGCCTGTCGGCGAAGGTCGAGCGCGTGACGACCCTGGAACAGATGCTCAAGCGCTCCGACATCGTCACCGTGCACGTCCCGCTGGTGGACGGCACACGCAACCTGATCGGGACCGCCGAGTTCGCCGCCATGAAGTCGTCCGCGGTGCTGATCAACTTCGCGCGCGGCGCGATCGTCAACGAGAGCGCGCTGATCGCCGCGCTCGAGGGCAACGAGCTGCGCGGCTACGTGTGCGACTTCCCGACGCCGACGCTCAACAAGCGCCCGCGCGTGGTGACCCTCCCCCACCTGGGCGCGTCCACGCGCGAGGCCGAGGAGAATTGCGCGCTGATGGCCGCCGATCAGTTGCGCGACTACCTGCTCAACGGCACCATCCGGAACGCGGTGAACTTCCCCCGCGCCGACCTGCCCCGCAACGAGGCCCATCGGCGGATCACGATCGCGAACGCGAACGTGCCGAACATGGTGGCTCAGATCTCGGCGCTGCTGGGCGAGGCGGGCCTCAACATCGCCGACCTGCTGAACGGCTCCCGCGGAGAACTCGCGTACACGCAGGTCGACGTGAACGGCGCCGTCCCGGACGCCCTGGTAGCCCGACTGCGCACCGTGCCCGGCGTCCTGTCGGCGCGGGTGATCTGATCGGCCGCACCCACACAGCAGGACGCCCCGCAGCCGGCAGGCTCGGGGCGTCCTTTGTGCTCACCCGTCGGGGCGCGCCTCAGGCGCCGTTCCTGCGCTCCTCACGGTTGGCGCGCTTCTCGGCCCATTCGACATAGCCGATGAGGGCCTCCTTCGTCTCGGGGCGCAGCATCTTGTTGTCGTTCAGCATCTGCGCCACGCGCAGCCGGATGAACTCCAGGTATTCGGCGTTCCGCGTCCGCTGATACTGCCTCTTCGCCTCCTCCAGGTCGGAGAAGTCGCGGCGCACCTGGCCCTCGAGCATGCGGCGTCCTCCCATGACGACGATCGCCACCGCTACCGCCACGATCGAACCGATGCCGGCGGTGAACGGGTAGAGGATGATGGCGGCCACCATCAGGCCGGTGACGACATAGTGGGTGCCGTAGGTGAACCCGGCCGACCCGGCGGTGCCCAACGCCCATTCCTTGACGTCGACGCGGCCGTGAGTCCGGTTGCGGTTCATCCAATCCGACAGGCGGCTCATCGTGTCTCCTCCAGAAGTCGGTCGATAAGCTCCTCGGCGCGGTCGACCTCGGATTCGCAGACCGCCTTCACTTCGGGTGGTGAGTACGGGAAGCAGACGGCGTGGTCGGCGATCGCGTGCATGGAGATGTCGTTCCACGAGTCGCCGAGCGTCCACAACTCGAGGTCGGCGCCGGCGAGTTCGCCGTTCAGCAGGCGGCGCAGCCCGGTGCCCTTGTCGGCGCCGGGAGGCACGATGTCGAGGAAGTGCTGGTTGCGATGCACCTCGACCCGGCCCGCGTAGGCGGTGCGCAGCATGGTCTCGATGCGGTCGCGCTCGGCGTCGTCGGTGACCAGCATCGGGATGCCGATGAAGCGGTGCTCGCCGTAGTGGTCGGGGGCGAGCGGGGTGAACTTCGACAGGATCGAATCCACCCGCTCGGCGTTGTCGCTGAGCAGGTAGTCGTTGTCGAGGGTGGTGGCGTAGGTCGCGACGCCGGGCAGATCCTTCAGCCGGGCGTGGACGTCCGCCACCAACTCGACCGGGATGTAGGAGGCGTCCACGACGTCGTAGGCACCGTCGGTGATGACCGCGCCCGAATAGCAGACGCAGTAGTCGAATCGCAGGCCGCAGGCGCCGATCACGTCGTCGGTGGCGAAGATCGACTTGCCGGTCGAGATGACGAGCAGGTGGCCCGCCGCCCGCCAGCGGTCCAGCGCCTGCTTGGCCGCGGGCGGCACGGCACGATCGAACACGATCGTGCCGTCGAGGTCGGTCGCCAGCAGGCGTCGGGTCATGGGCGGGAGTCCTTTTTCTCGAAGACGAGGGTGGGGGGGGGGCCCCCGGGGGCCCCCCCCCCCCGGGGGGGTGGGGGGGGGGGGCCCCCCCCCCCCCGGGGGGGCCCCCCCCACCCCCCCCCCACAAAACCCCGCAAAAACACAAAGGGGTTTGCACGACGGGCCC
>JAVTWJ010000041.1:0-43875 GCA_032229785.1 Propionibacteriaceae bacterium | reverse complement strand
TCATGATCAGGTTTTGTGGATCGACCCACCTTCCGCTGGCCTGTGAATAAGCCTCGATCTCACCCTCCGAGGTCATCCAAGCGGACACTAGAGTGCTTCCATGACCCCGTCGGCGTGTGCAGCTGCGACGCTTGTCTCATGAAGCAAGCGCACCGGCTCGCGAGTCGACTCCTCGCGGCCCAACTCCTGCGCGGGGGCGGTATGACGAGTACATGCTCCGATAGCATTTCGCGGGCACGGTGGCTGAAGCAGATCTCGCCGCTGTACGCGCCATTGCCTCCCGTGAGTCGTATTCCGCCGACTCTTCTGGTGACTTCATCCAGTGATGATCGTGTCGACGAGGAACAGGCGACAAGGTTCGCGAACGTGCTTGCTTGTCATGGTGCGGCGGTGCGGAGTGAGAGGGTTACGAGCGGGCACAAAGCAGCACTTTCCGACGCAGTATTCCGGGTGTCGTTGTTGAGCTATGGATTTCTTCGGGATCACCTGGAATGATGACATGGGTACGCCACTGATGGGCGCCGGAGGCGTGGCGTCAATGCCGCTGCTTCGTCGGTCCGACTACCGTGTATGGTTGATTGGCGACACCGCCAATGTGCTCGGATCGGCCATCCGAAATTTTTGCATGCCATTGCTGATACTGGATGTTACGGGGTCCGCGTTGGTAGCGGGGATTTCGGCAACGGTGGCGTTGGTCTGTCAGTCCATCGGTCAGATTCCTGGTGGTGCGGTCGTGGACCGGTACAACCGCAGACTGTTGCTGCTGGTCTCCGCCGTGGCGGGCGCCTCGACCTATCTGGGAATGTTGGCGCTATATCTGCTGGATGCACTATCTGTGCCCGCGCTGTTACTGATCTCAGGAGTCTCAGGGATTCGTGCCGGTTTGTTCGGCAGTATCACTGATGTCTGCCTGAAGTCGGTCGTTCCTGCGAGGGATTTGAGTTCCGCATTTGCTGTGAATATTGGGCGCGATTCGACTGTTGGTCTCGTTGGCGGTCCGGTCGGAGGTGTGTTGTTCTCCGTCGGGCGGATCATTCCTTTCGTGGTGGATGCGGCCAGCTACTTGGGTCTCATCTACCTCGCTAAACGAATCAAGTGCGACTTAGGTCCATCGAGGTGCGCCAGGCCCCAGGCCACTCTATCCTTGTTTCGTGACGTTTCGAACGGATGGGTGTGGATATGGAATCGGGCGACGGTCTGGCAGTTGATTCTCATTAGTTCTCTGGTGATGTGCGGCGTCAGCGGGGTCTTGCTCGCGAACATACTTGATTGGACGAAGTCCGGAGTGCCCGCGGCAACGATAGGATTGCTGGAGACGATGGTTGGGCTCGGCGCCCTTCTGGGGTCGCTGCTTGCGGCGAAGCTGTCGCGGATGATTCGGGGATCGTGGTTGATAATTTTTGGGAGCTTCTTTCTGGGCCTTCTTCTGGCCGCTACTGCACTCGACCGATCTCTTCCTTTCGTCCTCGCCTGTTATGGTCTGGCGTTCGTGGCCTTACCAATCATTAACGCAGCTGCGGGAGGGTATTTGATGGCCTTTGTTCCGGGCGATTATCAGGGTCGAGTATGGTCGGCGGCAGGCATGGTTTCGATGGGATTTGGCGCTATTGCGCCAGTAGTGGTGGGCGTCCTTGTGGATGCGGAAGCCTCAGGGTCAGCGATTGCGATTTTCGGCGGCCTTATCGTGGTCGCAGCGGGGGTTGCGGTTTTCAGTTCGGGTATTCGTGCCATATCAACATCTGACGCCTGGGTCGAGGAGGGCTGAGGGAGTTTGCCGCCGGTGCGGTGGCGTCTGCGTACTCAGGGTGCCGTCAAAGTCGTGTCTTAGGTTGTCAGGAGTATTTTGACGGCTCGGTTGGGGTCTGTGGTGGTGTGTCTGAGGGCTTTGCCGATGTTGGTGGCGGTGAGGCGGTGGAGGTTGATGGCGAGGTTCCGCAGGGTGGCCATCATGGCTGGTCCGGTGCCGGTGCGGAGTCGTTGGCGGTCCTCGTCGAAGGTGACGTCACGGACGTGGTGGAGCTGATTCTCGATGTGCCAGTGGCTACGGATCCAGGTGGCGATCGTGGTCGGTGGTGCATCGGTCATCGGGGTGGAGCTGATCAGGTAGACGACCTCGACGGTCTTCTTTCCGTCGGTGGTCCGGGTGCGTCGGATCTTGACCACTTGTTGGGTGCCGGGAAAGTTGATCCAGGCGGGCACGCTCACGGCTTGGGTGGTGCGGCGGACCCGTCGTCCGTGCGAGACATCGGCCTGTGAGGTAGCGGGGACGTCTCGCCAGGGCAGTGCTTTCAACGCTTGGTAGAGGTGGGGCTGGTTCGCTTTCACACACAGCAGATAGTCGCCGCCTTGGTCGTTGATCTGTTGAGCGGTGTCGCGTTGGGTATGCATCGCATCCATCGTCACCACCGTCTGGTGGAGGTCCATCAATGCTAGTAGATGCCTTGTTGCGGGTATCTCGTTAGTCTTCGCGTCGACTTGGGTCTGGCCCAGGGTCAGGCCGTCATGGTGGGTGAACGCGGCCACCAGGTGCGGTGCCCGGGCCTCACCATCACGGGCTCCACGGACCGTTTTCCCGTCGAGAGCGATGACCAACCGGCCTGCGGTGGTGTGGGCTCGTATCCTCAGCCAGGCGCCGCAGATCAGGGAGAATGCTTCCGCATCGAGTGCTTCGATCACCCGCCGCAGGGTGGGCTCGCTCGGCACTGTCGTGTGGCCAAGATCCAGGGCCTCGAGCAGGAACGGGCCGACATCAGTGGCGTGTTCAGCGATCGCGTACACCGACGTGGCCCCTGCCGCTACCGCGGCCACGCTGAGGGCGAGGATCACCGGGAGCGGGTGTCTTTTGCCGCGGGCTTGACGAGGGTCGTAGACGTGGGTGAACAGTTGGGACAGGCGAGCGGCGTGCAGGACCTTCGGGTCGACAGCCGACGCCGTGACAGGGGAAGATGTCACTGGACGCGGTCTTTCAGGCAGTGCGGACGTTGAACACCCACATCATCGCCAGCAAGACCGCGTCCCTCGCGTTCACCACGCCGCGCAACCCGTAAAACGCCTTGTCAAACATCGCTACACGCGACTTTGACGGCACCCTGTCTGCGTACTCCGGGCGGGATCCTGATCGAGAGTGTGGATGCGGAGCCCTGCCCGCGGCGGGCAGGTAGAGCAGGCAGAGGCCGAGCCGCCGGAATGGTCGAGTTCGCCCAGGCGGCCGGCCAGGTCACGGTCGCGAAACCGCACGTCCCTCCGTGGCCGGCTCGGAGTCGGGTTCACCTACCTCGATCGCTCCCCGGCAGGGCCGCTGTCGGTGTTGATGCGGAGTGCCACCGAGCTTCACCGCCCCGATGTCGTCATGCCCTGGCTCGACAACCTGTTGCCCGACGACGACG
This sequence comes from Propionibacteriaceae bacterium, assembly GCA_032229785.1. Taxonomy (GTDB): domain Bacteria; phylum Actinomycetota; class Actinomycetes; order Propionibacteriales; family Propionibacteriaceae; genus Propioniciclava. The sequence continues at coordinate 40,489 of JAVTWJ010000041.1, read as the reverse complement.
TCCGCGCCCGCTGGGCTGCTCAGTTCGGCGAGCGGTGCGTGACCCCGTTCAACCGGCCGGCGGACGTTCCGCCTCCACGCGCATCTATGGGACCGACGCGGCGAATCCATCGAGAGGATCTCGGTCAGTCCCTGGGGCTGCGGCGGACGATGAAGGACCAGGCGGATGGTGGGCCGTCGGCGAGAACGGTCGTCGAACTGCTGCAGCGTGTGCTTGATCCGCGTGATCGGGATCGGGGTGTGAGGGACTTCGTTCGACGAGGCGTTCCTGATCACCGTCGCCCGTGCCTACCGCGCTCAGCTCCCGGACACCGTCGCCCACGCGCTCGCAGAGTTGCCGGACATGGTCGCGCCAGAACTTCGGGCCCGCATGCTCGATGCGTTGGCCAACCGGCTCCTTTTCGTGCGGGCGCGCTGCGGCCAGATCGTGCGGGCTCGCAAATTGTCGTTTCCAGCGGGGTCAGACGCGCCTGACGAGGCGAGGGCTCACGAATGGTCGTTGTGCGCTGGGTGGCAGACCGCCATAACGACCATCTGTTGGCCCCGACCGTTCTTCGCACCAATCAGTGCGCTGAGAACGACCATTTCTGAGCCCGAGGCCAACTCGCCGGCTCACCCAACCGCGCGGGAACGGCGCGAGCGCGGTCTGGTCGAGCCAGGCGGTGAGCAAGCCGAGACCGGCCTACGTGCGGGCCGGGGTCCGCAGCGGAGTGATCGACAGCGCCCGGGGCCCGGCCGGTTCGGGCTTGATCCGGCCGGCGTTCTTGTGGGCCGTCGCGACCATGAGTTTGATCCGGTTGAGCTGGTTCACCTCGGACGCCCCGGGGTCGTAGTCGATGCTGACGACGTTCGCCTGCGGGTAGAGACGGCGAAGTTCGCGGAACACGCCCTTGCCGACCACGTGGTTGGGCAGGCAGGCGAACGGTTGGGCGACGATGATGTTGGGGCAGTCATCCTCGATCAGTTCCATCATCTCGGCGACCAGCAGCCAGCCCTCGCCGGCGGTGGTGCCGAGCGAGATGACCGATTCGGCCCGCTGGGCCAGCTGCACGATCGGGTGCGGCACCGCGAACTTTCCCGTCCGCGCGAGCGCCTGCCGGGCCGGCTTCTGGTACTGCTCGATCAGCCAGACCAGGGTCTGCTGCAGCCGGATCGAGGAGCGGGTGCCGATGCCCAGGTTCTCCTTGCGCCAGCCCGCCGAGGTCATGTTCATCATGAAGAACTCCAGCAGCCCGGGCAGCGCCGCCTCGCAGCCTTCGCTCTCGATCACCCGGACGGCGTCGTTGTTGGCGTCCGGCTGGAACTTCACCAGGATCTCGCCGACCAGGCCCACCCGCGGACGCCGCGGCACCTCGCGCAGCGGCAGGTCGTCGAACTCGGCCACGATGTGGTCGATCAGCCAGCGGTACCGGACGCTGCGCCCCAGCGTCGGCGACCAGCCGCCGTTCTCGAAGAACTCGGACGCCACGGCGTCCCACCGTTCGTACAGCCGCTGCGCCGAACCGGTGACCACCTCGTAGGGGCGCGTGCGCAGCAGCGCCGTCTGGAGGACGTCGCCCACCACGACGGCCTGGATCAGCCGGTGCGCCATCGGCAGGGTCAGCTTGAAGCCGGGGCTCTCCTCGAGGCCCTGCGCGCTCACCGCGAGTACCGGCACCTGGGCGAAGCCGGCGTCCTTGAGGCCCTTGCGCAGCATGCCCGCGTAGTTCGTGGCCCGGCACATGCCGCCGGTCTGGCTGATCATCACCGAACTGGCGTCCGGGTCGGCGCCCCCCTCGATGAACGCGTTGATCAGCTGGCCGATCACCATGATCGCGGGGTAGCACACGTCGTTGTTCACATAGCGCAGGCCCGTCTCGACGTCGGCGGGGGAGGCGTGCTCGAGCAGCTTCACGTCGTAGCCCGCCCGCCGCAGACCCCCGACGATGAGCCGGAAGTGGATCGGCGCCATCTGCGGCGCGTACAGGGTGTGCGTCGTGCGTGCCGCCTTGTCGAAGACGGGGAACCGGTCGCCGACCGCGGCCGGATCGTAGGTGAGGATCTCGGCCGACCGGCGCCGCTCGGCGGTGGCGGCGGCGAGCGAACGCAGCCGGATCCGGGCCGCGCCCAGGTTGGACACCTCGTCGATCTTGAGCACGGTGTAGACGTCGTCGGCGGCCTCCAGGATCTCTTGCACCTGGTCGGTGGTCACCGCGTCCAGGCCGCAGCCGAACGAGTTGAGCTGCACCAGTTGCAGGGCGGGTTCGCCGCGCACGAAGCCGGCCGCCTCGTACAGTCGCGAGTGGTAGGACCACTGGTCCAGGACGCGCAGCGGCCGCTCCAGGCGGGGGACGGTCGCGACGGCGTCCTCGCTGAGCACCACCAGGCCGAGCTGGGTGATCATCTCGGGGATGCCGTGGTTGATCTCGGGATCGACGTGGTACGGACGCCCCGCGAGGACGATGCCGCGGCGTCCGTGCTCGACCATGTACTCCAGTGCGCGCTGCCCCTCGGCGGCGATGTCGGCCTTGACGGCGGCGTCTTCGGCGAATCCGAGCCGGACCGCCTCGCGGGCTTCGTCGAGCGTGACGTCCCACTTCTCGAAGATCTCGACGAGCCGTTCGGCGAGCTTGGCCGGGTCGGCCAGGTTCACGAACGGCGCCAGGTAGCGGACGCCGGGGGTGCGCAGCCGGTCGAGGTTCTTCTCGATCACCTGCGGGTAGAACGCGACCACCGGGCAGTTGAAGTGGTTGTCGGACGCCTCGAACGCCTTGGCCTCGTAGCTCACGCACGGGTAGAAGATCGTGGTGATGCCCTTGTCGAGCAGCCATTCGAGGTGGCCGTGGGCGAGCTTGGCGGGGTAGCAGACGTTCTCGGACGGGATCGACTCCATGCCGGTCTCGAACAGGTCGTGGTTCGAGCGTCCCGAGATGACGACCTTGAACTTCAGCGCCGACAGGATCGTGAACCACAGCGGATAGTTCTCGTACAGGTTGAGCACGCGCGGGATGCCGATCGTGCCGCGGGTCGCCTTGGCGTCGGTGAGCCTTCGGTAGCGGAACAGGCGCTGGTACTTGAAGTCGTACAGGTTCGGGACCTCCGACTTGGCCGGCCGGGCCTCGTCGGACGCCCCGCGCTCGCACCGGTTGCCGGACACGTGCCGGCTGCCGTCGGGGAAGTGGCTGACCGTGAGCCCGCAGTGGTTCTGGCACAGCTTGCAGGTGCGGCGCTCGGTGGTGACCGCGAACTCGTCGAGTTCGTCGAGGTCGAGCAGCGAGGTCGATTCGCCCGGTTTCCAGGCGCGCCGGGCCGTGAGTGCCGCGCCGAACGCGCCCATCAGGCCCGCGATGTCGGGACGGACGACCTCGCGTCCGGTGAGCAGTTCGAAGGCCCGCAGGACGGCGTCGTTGAGGAACGTGCCGCCCTGGACGACGACGCGTTCGCCGAGCTGCTCGGCGCTGCGCAGCTTGATCACCTTGTACAGGGCGTTGCGGACGACCGAGTACGACAGCCCGGCGGAGATGTCGCCGACCCCGGCCCCCTCCTTCTGCGCCTGCTTGACCGAGCTGTTCATGAACACGGTGCAGCGCGACCCCAGGTCGACAGGGCGGTCGGCGTCCAGCGCCGCGCGGGCGAAGGAGCGCACGTCGGTGCCCATGGTTTCGGCGAACGTCTGCAGGAACGAGCCGCAGCCGGACGAGCACGCCTCGTTGACCGCGATGGAGTCGACGACGCCGTCCTTGATGGTGAGGTATTTCATGTCCTGGCCGCCGATGTCGATGACGCTCGTCACGCCCGGGGCAAGATGGTCGGCGGCCCGGTAGTGGGCCATGGTCTCGATGACGCCCTCGTCGATGCGCAGCGCGGCCTGCAGCAGGCCTTCGCCGTAGCCGGTGACGCAGCAGCGGGCGAGGAAGGCGTCCGGCGGCAGGTGTTCGCGGACGCGGCGGACGATGGCGACCGCCCCGGGGATCGGGTCGCCCTCGTTGCCGGCGTAGTGGCTGAAGACGATCTGGCCGTCGGCGTCCAGCACGATGCACTTGATGGTGGTCGAGCCGGCGTCCAGGCCGAGGAACAGCGGGCCGCGTGCGGACGCCAGGTCGCCCTGCGGGATGGACGCCTGCGCGTGCCGTGCCGCGAAGGCGGCGCGTTCGGCGTCGTCGGCGAACAGCGGCCGCATGGCCGGGGTGACCATGGCTGCGTCGCCGGCGCGGTGGTCGAGGGCGTCGACGAGCGCACCGGGGGTGAGGGGTGCGCCGTCGGCGAGCAGTGCGGCGCCCATCGCGACGTAGAGCTGGGCGTGGTGCGGCGTGGTGAAGCTGTCGACGTGGCCGGACAGCGCCCGCTCGTAGGCGGCGCGCAGTTGGGGCAGGAAGTGCAGCGGCCCGCCGAGGAACACGAGGTTGCCGCGGATCGGACGCCCGCACGCCAGACCGGCGATGGTCTGCGTCGCGACGGCCTGGAATACGGACGCGGCGATGTCGGCGTGGGCGGCGCCCTGGTTGAGCAGCGGCTGCACGTCGGACTTCGCGAACACGCCGCAGCGCGAGGCGATGGGGTAGAGCTCGTGGTAGTCGCCGGCGAGGGCGTCCAGGCCGGAGGCGTCCGTGCGCAGCAGGGTGGCCATCTGGTCGATGAACGCGCCGGTGCCGCCCGCGCAGGTGCCGTTCATGCGCTGTTCGGGCGTGGGCTTGAGGTAGGTGATCTTGGCGTCCTCGCCGCCGAGCTCGATGACGACGTCCGCCTCGGGGTGGCGTTGCTGGATGACCTCGGTGGCCGCCACCACCTCTTGGACGAAGCCGACGCCCATCATCTCGGCGACCTGGAGCCCGCCCGAGCCGGTGACGGCGGCGACGACCGGTCGGTCGGGCAGGTCGGTGGCGATGTCGGCGAGCAGGGTGCGCACCTCGCGGCGGACGTCGGCGTGGTGGCGGCGGTAGTCCGCGAACAGGGTCGTCTCGCCGTCCAGGACGACGGCTTTGACCGTGGTCGAGCCGATGTCGAGACCGAGACGCAGGGGCGTGCTCATGGACCAACTCCCAACAGAACGATCGTTCTACTACGACACACTGTAGTCCTCTTGGCGGCGGCGTGCACAGGTAGCGCTGGTGTGGGCTCGGGTGGCTCGGCCGTGGGGGAGCTCGCGCGGCGATCCGCCGACCAAACGCGGGCACGTCGCTCCCGGTCGCCTCGATGGTGTGGAATGGGGCGGTGAGCAAGCGAGACGAGATCGTCGCGGCGGCGACGCGGCTGATCTGCGCCGAGGGTGTCCATGCGGCGTCCATCTCCGAGATCATCGCCGCGTCCGGGACGTCGGCGGGCACGATCTACCATCACTTCGCCAGCAAGGGCGACATCGTGCTGGCGGTGGCGCGGGCGGGCCTGGTCGATCCGCTGCAGACGGCGCGGCTCGCGCAGGAGGCGAGCGTGCTCGGGCCGCCGGACATCTTCCGCGTGATCGTGGCGACCGTCCGCTCGGGCGCGGTGGAGTCGGCGCTCATCGTGCAGTTGTGGGCGGGGTCGTCGTCCGAGCCGGCGTTGCGCACCATCCTGAACGGGCAGTTCCAGGCCGCCCGTCACGCCATGTACGCGCACATCGAGGCCTGGCTCGTCGCCCGGGGTGTGGCGGACGCCTCCGCGCGCGTCGACCCGGTGGCCCGTGTGACGCTGGGCCAGGCGATGGGCTTCCTCGCGCAGTCGACGCTCGATCCCGACTTCGACCCGGACGCCTACGTCACCGAGGCGACCGCGCTGCTGGAGGGCATCGCCTGATCCGGCGCGACGCCCCGGGCACACGCGCCAGTCACCGCGCGATCGAGGTGTTCCCGGCTGGGTGAATCGAGTCACTGCGATCGTCTGGTCTCAGACCCGACCTGGTCACCCCGCCTTTGCAACCTCTGCCCGCTACAGTACGAGCGACAACCGGCCAGACGGGCCGAGTGTGCATAGCCGGTTCCTACGCCCACCTGACCAACACCCACCCGTCCGGCCACCGGCGTCGATGTCAAGATCCTGGGGGGAATCGTGGCGACCACCGATGTCAGCGGGGTTGCCCGCGAACTTCGCGATGCGACCGCTCGCGGTGATGCTGCTCGTACGGCGCAATTGCTCACCGAGCATCTCGCGGAACTCCTGATCGAGGACGCCGACTCCGTCACCGACGCTGCCGCCACTGTCGACATCGCAGCGGCGGCGGATTTCCCGGTGCTCGCCGTCGTCCACCCGCAACGTCGTCAGCTGCAAGTCCTGGCCCGAAACTTCACGTTCCCCGCACCTAACCCGGCCGACCGCATGAGCTGGGTTTACGCGATGGCGTTGGCGCGGGAATCTGGCCGCACCGAGGTTGCTCGCAGATTGGCACGCCACTGCACCGTCGGCGACGATGGGGCGGGCGCGCGCTACAAGTCGCCCAGCCGGGAATGGCTGGTCTCGTTCCAGTTGGCGCTCACCAGCCTTGAATCGGGCCAGCTCGAAAGAGCATCCGAAGAGTTGAGCACCGCCTCCGAACACGCGCAGCGCGCCGATCGTGGCACCATGTGCGCCGCCAGTCGGGTGACGTTCGGATATCGCGCCCTCACGTCCGCACTGACGGGCGCCACCGCCACCTCCGCCGCACACCTCGACCGTGCGGGCGGACACTCGGACGCGGCGGGCGGCTTGCGGTGGAGCCTCAACGCCGTGGCGCGCGCCATCATCGACGTCGAGGAGCATCACCCGCACAGCCACGACGCGATCGCTGACCTCGACCTCGTCGACGACCGCGACTCATTCTGGGTCTACAGCCTGCTTGCACGCACCCGATACCTCGAACTCCACGGACTTCCGGCGGACTCTCTCTCACTCATCGAGGCCGCCGACCAGCGCTACCGACCCGAAATCGGGTCGCTCGCCCACGACATCCTGGTTGCACGAAAGATCGAGGCGCTGGTCATCATCGGCAAGGTGGCCGTTGCCCGCGCCGTCTACGAGGATCGAGCAACCGACACGCCGCACTGCCGGCTGGCACTTCTCGGATTGCTGTGCGCCGAGCGCGAGTTCCTCGAACTCGAGAAGGCCACCAGCGAGGTGCTCGAGGATCCCGCGCTCTCTCCCGCCCAACGGGTCCAGGCGAAAGCGTTCAGGGCACTGTCGTTTCTGGCTCGCTTCGGGGCGATCCCGGAACACCTGAGTCCAGGAATCGGGTTTGCACTGAGCCGGCGCCCACACATGAGAATCGCACTGATGTTCCCGCCGGTCTTTCGCGAAGCGCTCCGGCCCTTCATGTCCCCGGAGTCATACGCGGAATGGGAGTGCTCGAAGCTCCGTATCCGAGGGTGGTCCGCCGCCGACGGCGAGAAGGCGTTCCAGCTGACGCCCCGCGAGATGGTGTTGCTGAGGCATATCGACCAGGGACTCAGCTATCAAGAGATCGCTGCGCACGAACACGTGAGCGTGAACACCGTGAAGGCTCAGCTCAAGTCCATGTACAAGAAGCTCGGGGTCTCGTCCCGAGCCGAAGCCGCGGCGAGTGGCCGCCGCTGGCACCTGCTCGACGACCGAGGCTGACCCCTCGGCTCGGTGACCGAGCGGGCCGTCGGGTGACGGTCGGGTGATCGCGGGTGAGCCCGCGGGCGATTTTGTCAGGCCCGCGGGCTGCACGAGCGAAACCGGCTTGTAGCCTCGCCGGCGGTGCGTGCACGAGCGATGTTTCGCCAGGCACCACCTGAGATGCCGTTCTTCGATAGGGAACGGGTCGGTGACCGAGAGGCGGGGGAGAAACTCGTGAAGGAAACATCTAGTCGTACGCGGTGGCGCGCCGGGAGACGCACACCACCTGAGTCGAGAGGCCGCCGATTCGTTCGCGCGTTGAGCGCCGTATGCGCCGCGGTCCTCGCTACCACCGGTAGCCTCGTAGCCCTGGGTGCGATGCCCGCGGCCGCGGCAACGGCTCCCAACCTGGGTCTTTGGATCAACGCCGCCAACACGTTCTACGCCTATACCGAAGCGGGCGAATCGCTCGACGTCAACTTCACGCCGATCAAGACCTCGCTGATCGACGCGGGATACGAGGGCCCCAGTAACTGGGATACCGTGCGCCAAGAGATGTTCGCCACGATCACGGCTCCCGACGGCACCTCGAACAACTGCGCGATCGCCAACGGCGCCGTGGTCGACAACAGCACGACCACGTGTGACTTCACCGCCCTCACCAGCGCGGACGCCGGCATCTGGAAGATCGACTTCACCCGCGGCGACATCGGTACGAACCCTGCCAACAGCAACCCCTGGACCGGCACCGGTGCCGTCACGTTCGCCAAGTGGGAGATCACTGCCCACAGTGGGGCGACCGTGAAGCCGGGCCGCGTGTGGAGTGACGAATACAAGATGACGCAGTACGGGCGTGCGGCGGGATCCGACGGCAAGCCTTCCGGGGTCGACACCTCGGTGTGGTTCCTCGGTGAGAACGGCTACCTCTACCAGGCCGACTACCAGAACTTCAACGGAATCGATAGCACCCTCTTGTCCGACGCATTCGGTGTGACGACGACCGAGGACGGCTGCACCGTGGCCTATGCGAGTTCGGGTGGTAACAAGACCTCCGCGGGTGAAATTCGCGTTGACACCGACACCTCCTCGCCGTACGCCGGTCAGACCTCTGCCGACTACCTGAAGGCTTTGAGTCTTCTGCCGGAGAGCAACGGCTTCCAAGGACTCAGCAACGGTCGCTGCGGCACGCCTTATCACCTCTTCTTCGAGAGCCCGGACACCACCATGCCGGAGAGCGCATCGCTCGCCGGCGGCAGCACGGTCTTCCTGAACCCCGCAATCCAGACGCCGAAGATCGAAAGCTTCACATGGGCGCCGAACGCGGAGGGCAGCTTCGCCGGCACGTTCAGCGGCGCAATGAGCGGCGTCGGTGCCATGCCGGTCGACGTTCAGATCGATGTGGACGGCGACGGCGCGTCCGATGTGACCGTCACCGGTGCGCTGGCGGCGGACGGCACCTTCAACGCCGGCTGGGACGGCAAAGATGCAGCCGGCGACCCGCTTGCGGTGACCGGCAGGATCGCGGCCACACTGCAGGTCACTCGCATGGGCGAGATCCACTTCATCCGCGACGATGTCGAACGCTCGGGTGGTCTTCGTGTCCAGCGTCTCAACGGAACCAACACCGGGTATGTCGCCCTGCAGTGGGATGACGAGAAACTGCTCGCCGGCGGCCTGAGCGGCCAGGAAGAAGGCGCGCACCGCTCCTGCTCGACCGCAGCGCTCACCGGACCAGGTGCCGCCGATGGCAGCTACGTGCACGGCTGGGCCACCGGACACTGTGGAGACGGATACCAGGTCAGCGGCAACTTCACCGATGGCGGTGTCGTTTACAACAACAACTCGAACTCGGGCATCCGGGGCGGGTGGGGCGACGTTCGTCGCATCGACGACTGGACCTATGAGACCTATGACGGTCGCCCCTACAGCATTGAGCTCGGCCCGCTGCCGACCGTCGAGTTGATCAAGGCGGTCGACGGTCGCGTTGACGCCGACGACCAGTTCAGGCTGGCCATCAGCACCGCCACCAACACGGAACTCGCCACGGCGACGACCCAGGACGGCGGGACCGGCGCGACGACCGGTGCAACCGGGGTGTTGCCTGAGCGCACGTACACGCTGTCCGAGGTCATGGCCGACGGTTCGACGAACCCGCTCACGGGTTACACCGGAACGCTCGCCTGTGTGGCCGGCAACGAGTCCGTCACGGCCACTGCTGGCGATGCCGGCACGTGGACGGTCGCGACGCCCGCCTCTGCGGTGTACCGCATCGTGGACGACGGCGACCCCGCGACCACGACGGACCCCCAGCCCCAGATCGCCCCGGTGACCATCACCTGCACCGTCACCAACGTGGCGAAGGACGGCCCGACGGCCGGCCCCGACACGGTGACGGTCGGCCAGGGTGAGACGGCGACGCTGACCCCGACGGTCACGCCGGGCGACGGGGCCATCACGGGCGCTGCCTTCGACAACGGCGACACCACCAAGACGGTTGCGGGTCAGGGCACCTGGACGATCGCCGTCGACCCCACCACTCACGCGGTGACCGCCACCTTCGTTCCGGAGGCCGGTTTCACCGGTCCCGTGACGCAGCAGCCCTATACGGTCACCGACGAGAACGGCCTCAAGGCGTCCTCGACCCTCGATGTCGTCATCACCCCCAAGACGGGCGATGCTTCGGCGACGATCAATCCGAACGAGACGGCGACGCTGAACCCGGAGACCACTCCGGGCGGTGCTCCGCTGAGCGGTGTGACGTTCGACAACGGTGAGACCACGAAGGTGGTTGCCGGTGAGGGTACGTGGACGATCGCGCTGGTTGAGGGTGAGGTTGTGGCGACGTTCGCTCCGGAGGCCGACTACTACGGCACGGTGACCTCCCAGGGGTACACGGTGACCGACCAGAATGGTGAGTCCGCGAGCGGCAGCCTGTCGGTGGAGATCAACGACCCGCCCGTCGCGGGCGATGCCTCGGTGACGATCGCTCCGAATGCGGTCGCGAATCTGGCTCCGGAGGTGACTCCTGGCACTGGTGCGATCACCGAGGCCGTCTTCGACAACGGCGACACCACCAAGGTCGTTGCCGGCGAGGGCACCTGGACGATCTCGGTCGATGGCGAGGGCAAGGTGACGGCGACGTTCGCGTCGGCGGATCCGACCTATTCCGGTGCGGTGACTCCGCAGGAGTACACGGTGACGGACGCGAACGGTCTGAAGGACTCGGGCACGCTTAGCGTGACCATCACCGAGCCGGCCGCGGCACAGCCCCCGGTCGCAGGCGATGACTCGGCGACGATCAACCCGGGTGAGACTGCGAATCTGGATCCGGTGGTGACTGCGGGTTCGGGTGTGATCGAGTCTGCGCTGTTTGATAACGGTCAGACCACGAAGGTGGTTGTTGGTGAGGGTACGTGGACGCTCGCGCTGGATGGCGAGGGCAAGGTGACGGCGACGTTCGCGTCGGCGGATCCGACCTATTCCGGTGCGGTGACTCCGCAGGAGTACACGGTGACGGACGCGAACGGTCTGAAGGACTCGGGCACGCTTAGCGTGACCATCACCGAGCCGGCCGCGGCACAGCCGCCGGTCGCGGGTGATGCCTCGAAGGTCATCAACCCGAACCAGACGGCGACGCTGAACCCGGAGACCACTCCGGGCGGTGCTCCGCTGAGCGGTGTGACGTTCGACAACGGTGAGACCACGAAGGTGGTTGCCGGTGAGGGTACGTGGACGATCGCGCTGGTTGAGGGTGAGGTTGTGGCGACGTTCGCTCCGGAGGCCGATTTCTACGGCACGGTGACTCCGCAGGAGTACACGGTGACCGACCAGAATGGTGAGTCGGCGAGCGGCAGCCTCTCGGTGGAGATCAACGACCCGCCGGCGGCTGGCAATGACACCGTCACGATCGCTCCGGGTGAGACTGCGAATCTGGATCCGGTGGTGACTGCGGGTTCGGGTGTGATCGAGTCTGCGCTGTTTGATAACGGTCAGACCACGAAGGTGGTTGTTGGTGAGGGTACGTGGACGCTCGCGCTGGATGGCGAGGGCAAGGTGACGGCGACGTTCGCGTCGGCGGATCCGACCTATTCCGGTGCGGTGACTCCGCAGGAGTACACGGTGACGGACGCGAACGGTCTGAAGGACTCGGGCACGCTTAGCGTGACCATCACCCAGGACCCGACGCAACCGACGCCGACGCCGACGCCGCCGGTTCCGACGCCGGCGCCGCCGGTTCCGACGCCGACGCCGACGCCGCCGGCCCCGCCGACTCCGAAGCCGACCCATCCGGGGCCGACGGATCCGGGGCCGACCCATCCGGGGCCGACCCATCCGGGGCACCATCCGGAGCCGACGGATCCGGGGCCGACCCATCCGGAGCCGACGAAGCCGGAGCCGACGAAGCCGGGGCAAACCAAGCCTGGGTCGACGACCACGACGACTCAGCGGCCGACGACCACGACGACCTCGAAGGGGTCGGCGTTGCCCAACACCGGTGCCGAAGGCGTGCTGCCTCTCGCAGCGGCTGCTGGAGCGGCCCTAATCGGCGGGCTGTTCCTGCTCAAGGTGCGCGGCAAGCGCCGTGATGACGAGGATGCCGTCGACTAGAAGGCGTCCATGAGAACTCTCAGTACGCCCCCGCGTGCAGGGAGAGCTGCGAGGTAACGAGGGGCACCCCCAAGACCGCTCGTGTGGCTTCCTCGCAGCAGGCCCTGCTGGGTTATCTGTCCCCCAATACAGGTAGCCCAGCAGGGCCAAACCCCGTTTTCAGAGGCGTGCACGATCAACCGGTGTGTGGCCGACCGGCGCGAGTCTCGGCGTCCACGCTCCGTGCACGTGAGGTCATTCCAGGACGACGGACGCGGACGCACGTCCTCATGCGGCGGAGGCGACCCTCTGCTCAGCTTCGATCGCCGATGTGGTCCCGGACCCGCGAATCCGTGCCGCCCAGGTTAGATACCGCCGCCCAGGTTCCTACCCGGGCGACTGTGACTAACCCGGGCGGCGTGGCGGGCGAGCGTGTGCAACCCGGGCGGCGGTGCTGAACCCGGGCGGCAACGCGCCCGACGAGGCATCCCAGACGACGCGTTGGGCATCGCAGTCGCGCAGCCCTCGTGAATAGACCTCACTGTCCCGAAATGCATCCGTATCCACCTTGAGTAATCCGGGCCACTTCCAGTCCCACCCGCCACGTTTCGCGTTACTTTCGTCGACGGAGACATGTCAGCCACCATGCGATGGAGGTGATTCCGGCAGTCAGAATCACCACGCTTGCCAGAACCATTACCTCAACAGGGTGTCCGTCTATGAGGGGGCCAAATTGCGTATCCATGGGCAATGGAAAGTGTGTTGTATCCATTCGAACGCCGTTCCTCTCGGATTATTAGTACAATTGTACGTTCGCCCCCCCCCAATTCGTGAGGCTGGTGGCAAGGGTGCAGATATGAGCGCTGTCGCGATCATAGCTGGCAGGCTGGGCAGTAGAAGAGCTTCCGGTGCTGCGGCGGCGTGCCCACCATGCCCGTGACGATGCGCGTCCCGCAGCGGCGGCAGGGTTGGCGCTCGCGGTGGTAGACGTACATCTCGTGGCTCCGGCGCGGGTCGCCGGTGCTCGACGGCATCGGGTAGCGCAGGCTGGTCGACAGCAACTGCTGCGCGCGGCGGGCGAGAGCGACCAGCTCGGCGGGCGCGAGGTCGGCGACCGGACGCCACGGGCTCAGCCTGGTCGCGAACAGGGACTCGGCGGTCCAGATCGTGCCGAGCCCGGCCAGGTGGCGCTGATCGAGCAGCGCGGCGCCGATCGTGCCGGGCGCCGTCGCGAGGTTGGCGGCCGCCCGCTCGGCGTCCCAGTCGGGTCCCAGCAGGTCGGGGCCGAGGTGTCCGACCAGCAGGTGCTCGTCGGCGGTGCGGACCACGTCGAGCATGCCCAGCAGATCGCCGACGGCCGTCGTGGTGGCGGTGGCCAGCACGGCGCGCACCGTGTGCGCCCGGCAGGGGCGCGGCGGGACGGTGGTCGCCGACACCCGCCACGTGCCGTCCATCCGGAAGTGACTGTGAATCGTCCAGGCGCCGTCGAGCGTGCCGCGTCCACTCACCTCGACGCGGTGCAGCAGGTGCTTGCCGCGCGGCACCACCTCGAGCGTCGTCGCCCCGACCAGCGTCGTGGTGGCCAGCGTCGGCCAGCGGAAGTCGGTGCGCGTCAGCACCTGCCCGGCGAACGCCCGGTGCAGCCGCCGGGTCGCGCGCCAGACGGCATCGCCCTCGGGCACGTCAGCCGGCCGGGGTGTCCCGGACGCCGAGGGCGGCGTCCACCAGACGGGGCAGGACGACCTCGATCGGGTTGCGCAGGATCGCGTCGGCCAGGTAGTCGTAGGGGGTCTCCTGCGCGTTGACGATCACCACGCGCGCCGAGTGGCCGAACGCGTACGGGACGAGCCCCGCGACGGGATGCACGGTGAGCGTGCTGCCGACGGCGAGCACGAGGTCGGCGGTCTCGGCGAGGGCGACGCTCGCGTCGAGGACGCCCACCTCCAGCGGCTCCTCGAACAGGATCACCGTCGCCCGGGTGATGCCGTCGCAGTGCGGGCAGCGCGGGTCGTCCTCGCCGGCATGCACCCGGGCGACCATGTCGGCCATGGGCCCGGTGGCGCCGCAGTCCTCGCAGCGCCACGTCCGCGCGCTGCCGTGGATCTCGTGCAGCAGGGTGGGCGAGGTGCCGGCGATGAGGTGCAGCCCGTCGGTGTTCTGCGTCACCACTCCGGCGAGCTTGCCGGCGCGCTCGAGCGCGACGAGGGCGTGGTGGCCGGGGTTCGGGACGGCCGCCCAGTGCGCGGAGTGGGCGCGCGCCTGCCATGCTTTGCGGCGGATGGCGTCGTCGTCGAGGTAGTACGACAGCGTGCTGATCTTCTCGGCGTCCGGATCGGTCGTCCAGCGCCCCTGAGGGCCGCGGAAATCGGGGATCCCGGACGCGGTCGACATCCCTGCCCCGGTCAGCGCGAGAATGCGCGACGAGCCGGCGATGAGGTCACGGGCGCGATCGAAGGCGGTCATGCTCCGATCGTGCCACGTCCAGGGTTCCACCCGATGCCTCACGGAGGCCGCCGCGTACGATGGGTGTGTCCGGCTGGCGCCGTGCCCCACGGACGTGTCGACCAGAGAGGGCCGCGATGCACGAGGGACTGCTGGTGGGCGGCCGCTACCGCCTCGGCACCCAACTTGGCCGCGGAGGCATGGGCCGAGTGTTCCGGGCCTGCGACGAACGCCTGCGGCGCGACGTCGCCATCAAGCTCGTCGACCTCTCGCAGACCACCGACAAGACGCTCGCCGAGCGGTTCCGCCGCGAGGCGATCGCGACCGCACGCCTCAACCATCCCGGCATCGTCACCATCTTCGACTCCGGCACGGACGGACGCCTCGCCTACCTCGTCATGGAGCTGCTGGGCGGGCGTCCGGTCGCCGACATGCTGCGCGACCAGGGCCGGCTGAGCCAGCGCGAGGCCGTGTTCATCGGACGCCGCGTCGCCGAGGCGCTCGTCGCCGCCCACGAGATCGGGGTCGTGCACCGCGACCTCAAGCCCGCCAACATCATGGTGGACGGCACCTCGGTGAAGCTGCTCGACTTCGGCATCGCGATGGTCGCCCTGGACGCCGAGGCGAACCTGACCGCCCCGGCGACCGCGCTCGGCACGGCCGCCTACATGTCGCCCGAGCAGGCGCAGGGTTTCCGGGCCAGCCCGGCGTCCGACGTGTACGGTCTCGGCGGCGTCCTCGTCTCGATGCTCACCGGCGAGCCGCCGTACGCGGGCGACAACGCGATCCAGGTCGCCCACCTGCACCTGTCCGAGCCCCCGCCGTCCGTGCGCGGCCGCGTCCCGGGCATCGCGCCGGCGCTCGACGACCTCGTCACCCGCATGATGGCCAAGGACGCCGCCGCGCGTCCGAGCGCCGCAATCGTCGTTGCGGCGCTCGCGCACCTCGAGGTCAATCCGTCGGCCGAGACCACCGCGGTCTTCCCGGCGGCCGACGCGGCGCCGGCGCCCTCCACGCCGCCGGCGACGCTGGTGGAGCCCGTGGCTGTCTCGGCGTCCATGAGTGCCGCGCCCACGGCGCCGATGCGCTGGGGGCCGCCGCCGACGGCGTCCGGTTCCGCCGCGACCCTCGCCCAGTCGGCCGTCCCGCCGCTGCGGCGTCCGGACGCCCCCGCAGCGACCCTCGTGCAGCCCGCAGCCACCCTCGTGCAGCCTGCGGGGACCCTCGTGCAGCCCGCGGCGACGTTGGTCCAGCCGGCGGCCACGGCCAAGCTGCCGGCCGGCGATGCCGTGCCGAGCGCCTACCGCGCACCGGCCCCGGCCGACCCGGGCCGCGACATCGCCGCGCCCGACCAACGCCGCTTCGGGGCGCTGTTCGGGCGCGTGTCGATCCTGATCCTGGCGCTGCTGCTGTTCGGCGTCGCGTGGGCGGTCGGCACGAACGTCTCGCGCAGCGCGCCGAAGGCGGCCCTGCCGTCCATCCTGGGCGACCGCGTGGGAGTGAGCGGCGGCGGGCTCGGCCTGCCGGGCCTGGGCGACCTGCCGCTGCTCGGCGCGATCGCGGGCGTGGACGCCGTCCTCGCCACGCTGCCGACCGACACGGCCGAGGCCGAGCAGGCCGCGAAGGCGATCAAGAAGCAGTGGGGCGACGCGTCCGACAAGATCCGTGCCGGCGAGAGTCCCGCGCGCGCCCTGACCGGGTTCCGCGCGGTGATCGACGACGGCCTCGAGGGCGGCGAGATCGGTGTCGCCGAGGCGACCGCCATCCGGGTGGCGCTGGCGGCCGTCGAGGGCGTCCTCTGAGCGCGGCTAAGTTGACGCCATGAGCCTGCCCGCGTCGAACCCGCTCGCCGAACGTTCCCACCTGCCCTACCAGCTGCCCGACTTCGCGGCGCTGACGCCCGCCCATTACCGGCAGGCGATCGAGGCCGGCATGACCGAACAACTCGCGGCGCTGGCCGCGCTCGCCGCCGATCCCTCACCGCCGACGCTCGAGAACGTCCTGCACGCCTGGGAGCGCTCGGGCGAGGTGCTGCAGCGCGCCTGGCTGCCGTTCTTCAGCGTCCGCTGGGCCGACAGCTCTGACGAACTGGACGCCATCGCCACCGAATTCGCGCCACGGCTGTCCCAGCACGAGGACGCGATCTGGCTCGACGCGGCGCTCCACGCCCGCGTGCAGGCGCTGGAGGCGCGCGTCCGGGCGGGCGAGATCGAGCTGGACGCCGAGGACGCCTGGATGCTGGACGAGATGCTGCGCTCGTTCGCGCGGGCGGGTGTCGCCCTCGCCGGAGTCGAACGGGAGCGGCTGCGCGCGCTCAACACGCGGCTGGCCGAATTGGGCGCGGCGTTCTCGCGGGCCAACCGCGACGGGCGGGTCGCGGGGGCCGTCAGGGTGGTCGACCGCGCCGAACTGGCCGGGTTGAGCGATGCCGAGATCGAGGCGCTGGCGGCCGGCGACGGCACGTGGCGGATCGAGCTGGTCAACACCACCCAGCAGCCGCTGATGGCCAAGATCCACGACCGCGGCCTGCGCCGGCGGCTGTACGAGGCGTCCGTCGCGCGCGGCCTGGGCGGCGAGCACGACACTCGCGCGCTGATCGTCGAGATCGCCCGCGCCCGCGCCGAGCGCGCGCGGCTGCTCGGCTACCCCCACCACGCCGCGTTCGTGGCCGAGGCGGGCTGCGCCAAGACGACGGACGCCGTCAACGCGCTCATGGGTCCGCTGGGGCGGGCCGCGCACGCCAAGGCGGCGCAGGAGGCCGCAACGCTCACCGCCCGGTTCGCCGCCCTCGCGCCCGGCGAGACCTTCGCGCCGTGGGACTGGGCCTACGTCGCCGAGATCGTCCGCGCCGAGACGTTCGCGTTCACCGACGCCGACGTCGAGCCGCACCTGCGGGTGAGCGACGTGCTCGAGTCCACCTATGCGGCCGCGCACGACCTGTACGGGATCACGTTCACGCGTCGCCACGACCTCGTCGGGCACACCGCGCAGGCCGAGGTGTACGAGATCCACGACGCCGACGGCACCCCGCTCGGGTTGTTCCTGATGGACTTCTGGGCGCGTCCCACCAAGGAGGGCGGCGCCTGGATGACGTCGGTCGTGTCGCAGAATCACCTCACCCGGCAGCTGCCGGTCGTCACGAACAACTGCAACTACACGCCCGGCCAGCAGACGATGACCTGGGACGGCGTCATCACGATGTTCCACGAGTTCGGCCACGCGCTGCACGGCCTGTTCGCCGACAGCCGCTACTCCTCGCGCTCGGGCACGGCGTCCGCGCCGCGCGACTTCGTCGAGTTCCCCAGCCAGGTCAACGAGCACTGGGCGTGGCAGCCCGGCCGGGTGCTGCCGGCCGACCTGCTCACCCGCCTCGGGGACGCCGCCGCGTTCGGACGGGGGTTCGGCACGCTGGAGATGATCGCCGCGACCCTGCTCGACCAGGCCTGGCATCAGGCGTCCCTCGACGAACTGCCGGTCTCGGCCGACGAGGTCGAGGCTTTCGAGCGCCGGGCGCTCGAGGCGTGGGGGGTGGCGTCCGAACGGGTGCCGCCGCGCTACCGGTCTTCGTTCTTCGCGCACATCTGGTCCAACGCGTACGCGGCCGGCTACTACGGCTACACGTGGTCGCAGGTGATGGACGCCGACGCCGTGGCCTGGTTCGAGGCGAACGGCGGCGGAACGCGGGCGAACGGCGACCGGTTCCGGCGGACGCTGCTCGCCCCCGGTGCGTCGGTGGACCCGAGCGAGACCTACCGGGCGTTCCGCGGACGCGATCCCGAGGTGGGCCCGCTGCTCGACCGCCTGGGCCTCAGCCTCGACGCGTAGCGTCCTGGACGCCGGGCGTCCGCGACTGCGCCGGCATCAGGCCGATCGCTAGGATCGGACGCGTGACGATCGCCCCCACCTTTCCCCGAGGCACCCTGTCTGTCGGCGAGCTGTTCTCCGCCACGATGGCCACCTACCGCGCGCGGTTCGGCCTGTTCCTGCTTCTCGGCGCCGTGCCCGCCGCGGCCTGGCTCGCGGCGATGGCCGGCGTCACGGCGTTCGCGATGTCCGAACTGGAGCGCCAGCAGGCGGCGGCCGGCACGCCGCTCGGCGAGGACCTGGCCGTTCTGGGCGTCGTGTTTCTCGTCATGTTCGGCTCCATGGCCGCGACGGCGGTCATGATGATGGTCCAGCTGTGGACGCACGCGCTCATGTCGCTCGCCACCCGCGCGCTCGCGGCAGGCCACCGCCCGGTGCTTGCCGAAATGCTCGCCCGGAACAAGGGCTTCACCGGGCGCGCAGGGGTGCTGATCGGGGCCATCGTCGGCATCGGTCTGGTGACCGGGGCCCTGACCTGGCTGCCGACCCTGGTGCCCGACGTCGCGTACGAGGCCTACAGCCTGCTCGGCGGCCCGGCGGCGTCAGTGCTCTTCTTCCTCGAGGTCGCCCTGGTCGTGGTCATGCTGCGGCTGGCGTACGTCGTCCCGGTCATGGCGATCGAGCGCGAGTCCGGCATGGCCGCGATCCGGCGGGCGTGGGGGCTCACCCGAGGCGTCTTCCTGCCGACGCTCGGCGCGCTCGCCGTTTGCGCGCTGTTCGTCGGCGCCGTGGGAGGCATCGCGTCCGCCCTCGGCCTCGGAGCCATGGCCCTGACCGCCATGGACGAGGGCGTGTTCGTGACGCCGGCGTCGTGGGCGGTGTTCCTGATCGGGCAGACGATCCTGCTCGCGCTGCTGACGCCCGTCGGCTCGATCTACGTCGCCGGCATGTACGTCAATCGCCTGCGCCAGCTCAACGGCGAGCCGCCGAGCGCGTACCTCCGCTACCCGGCGGGTGCCGGGTGGCCGGGGCGTCCGGACCCCGTGCCTGCCTCCTCCCCGCCTGGGCCGCGACCGGGTCAGGGAACCCCGCCCGCCTGACCTCCGGCTGCCCTGCCTCGCCCAGCCCGCAGTGCCACGATGACCGCGTGCGACGAGTGCTCGAAGGCGTCCCGGGGGAAGAGGCTGCGGTCTGGGTGCAGGATCGCCGAGGCGCTGCAGTGCCTGTGGCCCGACTACCCGCCCGTGCGCCAGGCCAGGCTCGAACACGAGCGGGCGCTGACCGGCCTGTACGCGCCGCTGTACGCGCGCACGCTGGTCGCCTACGGGCTCGCGCTGCGCCCGACTGAGAGCTTCTCGGACCAGCTCCGGCAACCAACTGGCTTCCTTATGACCAACAAGTCAGCGGACATTGTCCAGTCGATCATCAGTCCTGCCCGATCGACACTGTCGGACGACCGGGCGGCCTACTATCGTCGGTACGACACAGATGCATCAGTACACAGGAGCACCGATGCATCCATCGGAGGTTTACCCAATCTGATAGGGAAAGAGCATGAAAACGACCAGGATTGTCAGTTCTGTGATCGTCGCTGCCATCCTCGCTGTCGGTAGCGCGCCGACTGCTCTGGCCGCCACCTACCGACCAAGGAATATGCATGCTGAGACTCTTCACTCTTTCCTGCTTCCTGCTCAATGCGGTCATCATCATGGGAGTCACCGCCTCGCTTGAGGAACTGGACCGCGAATTCCCTCGGTCCTGCACAACAACCTTTACATTGAATGTGGAGAAGAGTCCAGCTGCACGCGAGGAGATCCAGACGACACTGGATTCCTGGGTGGCCGACACTCAGCACACTTCGCTTTTCCTCATCCACGCTCCGAGCGACGGAGAAACAGCGCGCCGAGACCTGATCGAGTTCGGCCCACCCTCTCCCGAAGGCCCGCGCCCGGCCGACTGGTTCACGCGCGACCTGACCGGTACCATCACGCCCTCGGACGCTCGCTCCACAGCCTCATTGACGGCCCCCTACTGCGTTGATGGCACGAGTGACCAGGTGACGGCTCTCTTTCAGGAAGTTCGCCTGCTGGGTGTCGATGTCGACAATATCGGTCATCTCCCGCTGGGGTCATTGGCCACCGCCACTCTGCTTGAGTCGGGGGTCATCTTGTCGTCAGCGCTCGGCGCGCTGTTGGCCGTCGCCATCGCAATCACGCATTTTTCACGACGGAGCGACGCCCGCCGGGTCGCCTACCTGGAGGGTGTGCCATTCAACGAGGTGACATGGCGAGATTCTCGCCCATTGATGGCCCGCCTCGGCTTATCGTCACTCGTATCGATCCTAGCGCTCGCTCTGATAACGGCGGGACGCAATAGAAACGACCTATATCTCCCCGGTCTGAGACTCCTGGTGCCCTCCACCTTGGGATGCAGCGCCATCGTTTTGACCCTTAGCTGGGCGATGCTGTTTGCATCATGGCCACGAGCCCGAGCAATCGTGGCTCGACACCCACCGATTAGCGACTTGGCGCGAGCGAGCGCCACGCTGAAGCTTCTGGCACTATCGGCGACATTATCTGTGCTTCCATTCCTGGCGCACGGACTCCTGGATTACCGCGAGATGGAGGCTCAGAATAGGGCCTGGGAACGTTTCGGTGAATATGTGACGATACGTGCGTCGGCAGCGACGGAACTCGACGCCCGCGCGGACAACCGCCTGGCATCTGTATTCGAGCGCGAAGCAGATGCGGACAATATTCTGATGTCGTACGCGTTCCCCAGCACGATCGAAGGTCCGCGCGGTCGCCTTCAAATGAACATGCTGCTGTGTGATGCCCGTTATTTCGAGATCATCGCAGCCGACGGCGTCGCCACCATCACCACACTCCAAGACCTTCCACCGGAAGACGCTTCCTTCCTGGCCGACCACCTACCTCTGTGGATGTCCGACGACGCCGATGCGCCGCAGATCATGACGATCAAGGGCACGGTCCCATCCATCTCTCCTGTCAGCGGAAGCCTGGACTGGCTGAGCGATCCTATCGTCGTACTTTGGGACAATCCGAGCAGGCAACTCAGTGATGAGACGCTGGTTTCTCTGATCAGTACCGGAAACATACTATTCCGTGACGCGTTCTCGCTACGCGAGAGCATCGTCGCCAGTGAGGCCAGTCCGCTGGTCCTGTCCGTGGACTCCGCATCCGACAGCGGAATCTTGCGCGCCCAGAATGCCGCGCTATCCGTCAGTGTGCGCACCATCGGTCTCGCACTCATCGGTACGGCCTTGAGCGCAAGTCTCGTGCTGAACACCCACATCAGACTCAGGCAGGACGTCGACCTTCTGTTCATCCGCCGGACCGCAGGAATGACTTGGCTCGAGACCCTTCGGCCACGGCTATTTCAGGAGCTAACAGGGGCCGTCGCCATCTCTGCCTTGGCGTGCGCCTCCTGGACCCTTCTCGCCTGGCCCACGGTTTCCATCCCCCTCAGCCTCATCCTTGGCTGCACGCTCGCCTATATGGCTGCGTCCCTCTTAACACACCGGCTTCTCGTCGAGGGCGAGTTTCGCCGTCGGCTATGGCGAGAGAGGTAGGGCACTCAACTTATGGATATCGAATTGCGGAAAGTCTCGGTGAGGCTGGAGGCGACAACGGTTCTTCCACCAACGAGCTTCACGGCTGCTCCGGGCGAGATGATCGCATTGGTTGGGCCGAGTGGATGCGGAAAGACCACCGCTCTCAATGTCGCCTCCTTGCTGATCACGCCGTCGGCCGGCGAAGTCATCATCGGAGGACAGGTCGCCACCTCGTGGACTGAACGTCAAAAGCGGGCATTCTGGCGCACCAACGCATCGTTTGTCTTTCAAGATCTCGGCCTCGTGCTCGAAGACAGCGTGATAGACAACGTCTACCTGGCCCTGGAGCGCCGGCGCCAAGACCGCTCCCTGGTCTTGGAATCCCTGCGTACGGTCGGGCTCCGGCACCGCGAGAATGATCCGGCCTCACTGCTAAGCGGCGGAGAACGCCAACGGGTGGCGATCGCGCGCTCGATGGCCAAACGGGCCGACACTCTTTTCGTCGACGAACCGACTGCTTCTCTGGACGAGCAGAACCGCGATCTCGTTTACGCGCTGTTGAGGCAACGATGCGCGGATGGTGCCACCATACTCGTGGCCTCCCATGACAAATGGGTGATCAACCAATGCGATTCACAAGTGCAGATCGGGGTCAGTACGAGCTGAGGGGTAAGCGTGTTCGCCCAGAAGTCGGCTTAGCTAGCCGAGGTCGAGTGAAGTGCCAATAATGGCCGACGCCGCTCCTGGCTCACGTCATGACGTGGCCTGCCTGGATGCCTCCGGCGTCCTGGACGGCATGGACCCCAGCAACTGGATCGGCGATAAGGGCTACATCGGCCGCGACATGATCACCCCGATCAAGAAACCCCTCCACCGTGAACTCCTCGACTCGGAGAGTGACTTCAACAAACAGGTCAACAAAATCCGCGCCGCCATCGAACGTGTCATCGCCCACTTCAAAAACTGGACCATCATGCGCACCGACTACCGACGTCCATTGCCCACCTTCGCCAACACCATCTCCACCGTGACCGCACTCCACTTCTGGGCCACCGCCTGAATAAGCCTCCTACTGACTAACGACCTCCCGCTAGTTGAGATCATGGGCGCACAGTCGTGTGCAGTGGCTGCCTGGTTGGCGTGAACAAGTGGATAAATAAAGTGAGCTCCGGCGGTCTGCTTGTGCCTCGCGATCGGCTTGGCCGTAGGGTAGGCAGGTGACCGCCAACCCCGCCTCCGCGAGTTCCGACCCCTCCCGGCAACGACGGCTCGGGATGATCGCCGGAGCGTCGTCTTACGTGATCTGGGGCTTCTTCCCGCTCTTCTTCACGTCGTTGACGCCGGCGACGGCGCTCGAGATCCTGGCGCACCGGATCGTCTGGTCGCTCGCGGCCGTCGCGCTCGTGCTGGTGGCGGTGCGGCGTCCGTGGTCGTGGATACGCTCACTGCTCAGCGACCGGCGCCTGCCCCGGATGGCGGTCGCCGCCGTCTTCATCGCCCTCAACTGGCTGACCTACATCTGGGCGGTCAACAACGGTCATGTCGTCGAGGGCAGCCTCGGCTACTTCATCAACCCGCTGGTCAATATCGTTCTCGGGGTGCTGCTCTTCGGTGAGCGCATGGGTACGCGTGTGCGGATCGGGGTGCTGTTCGCCCTGGCCGGCGTGGCCGTGATCGCCTGGGAGCATTGGCAGGGCCTGTGGATCTCGCTCGTGCTCGCGTTCTCGTTCGGGATCTACGGGGTGGTCAAGAAGGGGGCGCCGCTGCCTGGCCTGGAGGGGTTGTTCGTCGAGTCGGCGCTGCTCACGCCGCTGGCGTTGCCCTACCTGATGTGGCTCGGTTGGCAGGGGACGGGCCAGTTCGGTGTCGATGCCCGGCTGTCGGGGATGCTGGTGTTCGCGGGCGTCTTGACGGCGCTGCCGCTGTTCTTGTTCGCGGTCGCCGCGCCCCGGTTGCCGCTCGGCGTGGTGGGCGTCCTGCAGTACCTCAACCCGACGTTGCAGTTCCTGCTGGGCATCACGGTCCTCGGTCAGCATGTCGACGCGTCCTACTGGGCGGGCCTTGTGCTGGTCTGGATCGGCTCGGCCGTCTACCTCAGCGGCGCACTTCGCGGCCGGCGCCGCGTGGAGGGTTGAGCGGCGAGGTCGCCGCTGTCAACGGCGCAGGCGGACGCCGCGGGGCACCTCATGGAAGCCCGCCCGCAGCAGCGCGGCCACGAACGGGTCGTCCGAGCCCAGGGACGCCGCGCCGTTGACCTTCTCGACGCTCAACCCGTCCAGGCGCCCGGAACGGACCAGCTCGGCGAGCGCCGACGCCGCACGGCCGAGCACCGCGGGGTCGTCCGACCAGGTGAGCGCCGTCCGCCCGCCGCGCTCCAACCACACCACCGGCCATCCGGCGTCGAGCACCACCAGCGCCCCCGCCTTGCGTCCGGGCTTGTGGCCGACCGATTCGGGCCACGGCAGCGCGGCGCCGTACGGGTTCGCCGGATCGGACGCCGCCAGCACGAACGTCTCGCTCCGCGCCCCCGCCCCGGCCCAAGCCACCAGATCCGACGCCTCGGCGCGCCGGCGTGCGGCGTCCGCCCCGGCACGCAGCCGGTCGACGGCGCCCACCGTCGCGAACTGCGCCGCGCCGAGCCCCTCGATGAAATAGCCACGCCGGAGGCGTCCGGCGCTCTCGGCCGCGCTGAACACCGAATACACGCCGGCGAACCCGCCCGGTACGCCCTCGGACTGCACGCTGCCGCGGGTGACGACGCCGTAGCGGTCGAGCAGCACCTCGGCGGTGGCCAGCAGCGCCTCGGTCGGCTCGACGGCGAGCGACGGCAGCAGCGACCAGCGTCCGCCGACCTCGCGCGGGGCGTCCATGCGCGGCAACCGAGGCAGGCGCGGGCGTCCGTGCCGGGTGCGCGGGCCGAGCGCGGCCCGGGACCGGTGCGCAGCCCGGCCGCCCACCAACCTCGCGCGCAGCGGCCCGAACGTGTCGTTGGTGAGGTGGCCCTTCCAGACCAGCGACCACAACGCCCCTGCCGTCGCCGCCCCGGTGGGATCCCCCGCGGCCAACGATGCGAAGAAGGACGCCCCGCCCATACCCAGCGCGGCGACCAGCGCCAGCTCGGCCTCGCCCTCGGGATCGAGCGCCGGCGGCGGTGCGAGCGCGATCAGGTCGGCCGGCCACAGCGACACCCAGCCGTCGTTGCCCGCCAGCGAGCCGTGCCCGCGCCAGATCACCTCGCCCGCGGCGCACAACTCGTCCAGCATCGCGGGCGTGTAGTCGCGCACCCGCGCGGGCAGGATCATCGACTCGAGCGCCGACGCCGGCACCACCGCCCCGGCCAGCTGCTCGACCGCCCGCAGCACCCCGTCGAGGCCCCGATACGCCCCGCCCACCCCCTGCCAGGCCGGCAGGAACGACGCGAAGCTCTCGGCGGGAACCGGCTCGACCTCGGCGCGCAGGGCCGCCACCGACCGGCGCCGGACGATCCTCAGCACGCCCGGATCGCAGAACTCGCGCCCGCTGCGATCGGGGGTGAACTCGCCCTCGACCAGGCGGCCGCCGGCGACCAGGCGCCTCAGCCCGTCGCGCACCAGCGCCCGCCCGATGCCGAGCCAGGCGGCGACGTCGTCCAGCGCGAACGGCACGTGCGTGCGGGCGTACCGGACGAGCAGGTCGCCGAACGGATCGGGGACCGGCTCGGCGAACGCGTGCGGCACCCCCGGCGGCAGGGCGACGCCCAGGGCGTCGCGCAGGCGTCCGGCGTCCTCGATCGCCGCCCAGCGGTCGCCCGCCGCGAACACGCGCCGCGCCTGCGCGAGCGCCGCGAGCTGCGCGGGTACGGCGTCCGGATCGATCGCGCGGGCCGCCAGATCGCCGCCCGACAAGGGGCCCAGCGTGCGCAGCAGGTCGGTGAGGTCGTCGGCGTCCCGGGCCCGGTAGCCCTCGGCGAGATGCTGCAGCTCGGCATGCGTGCGGGCCAGCGCGGACGGGTCGAGCAGGTCGCGCAGGCTCAGCCCGTCGGAGGTGCCGAGCAGTTCGGCGAGCAGATCGGGGTCGAGCGACAGCGCCGCCGCCCGCTTCTCGGCGAGCGGCTGGTCGCCCTCGTACAGGTACTGAGCGACGTAGCCGAACAGCAGGCCGGACGCGAAGGGGCTCGGCTTGCGGGTCGTCACCTCGACGACCTGCACCGTGCGCGACCGGATCGCGCGCATCAGCGCGACGAGGGCGGGCAGGTCGAACACGTCTTGGAGGCACTCGCGGACCGCCTCGAGCACGATCGGGAACGCCGGGTAGCGGCTCGCCACCTCGAGCAGGGCCGCCGAGCGCTGCCGCTGCTGCCACAGGGCCTGCCGCCTTCCCGGACGCCGGTTCGGCAGCAGCAGCGCCCGCGCGGCGCACTCGCGGAACCGCGCCGCGAACAGTGCCGAGCCGCCGATCTGCTCGGTGACCAGGGCGGCGACGTCGTCGGGATCGAGGAGCAGGTGCTCCAGGAGCCCGTCCAACGGATCCGCCGGACGCCCGGACGCCGCGCCGTCGCCGCCGGCGTCCGCGTCGAACCCGTCGGCCCAGCCCATGTCGGGCAGCCTCAGCACGATCCCGTCATCGGCGTGCATCGCCGATACCTCGACGCCGTAGCGCTCGCGCAACCGCGCCGCGATCGCGAGCGCCCAGGGCGCGTGGACGCGTCCGCCGTACGGCGAATGCAGCACGATCCGCCAGTCGCCCAGTTCGTCGGTGAACCGCTCGACGACGATCTGCCGGTCGGTCGGCACCACCCCGGTCGCCTCGCGCTGCTCGGTGAGGTAGCCGAGCAGGTTGGACGCCGCGAGGGCGTCCAGGCCGCCGTCGGCCAGGCGGTCGCGGGCGGCGTCCGGGGCCAGCGAGGACACCTCGCGGACGAACGCGCCCAGCGCCGCCCCGAGCTCGGCGGGACGGCCGATCGTGTCGCCCTTCCAGAACGGCAGCCGCCCGGGGTGGCCCGGTGCGGGCGTGACCAGCGCCTGGTCGTGGGTGATCTCCTCGATCCGCCAGGTCGACGTGCCGAGCGTGATCACGTCGCCCGCGCGCGACTCGTACACCATTTCTTCGTCGAGTTCGCCGACCCGGCGCCCCGGACCGTCGCCCGCGATGAACACCCCGAACAGGCCCCGGTCGGGAATCGTGCCGCCCGAGGTAACAGCGACCCGCTGCGCGCCGCGGCGTCCGGTGAGGGTGCCGGTCGCGCGGTCCCAGACCAGGCGGGGGTGCAGCTCGGCGAACTCCTCGGCGGGGTAACGGCCCGACAGCATGTCGAGCACCGCTTCGAGGACGCCGCGGGTGAGCGTCGCGAACGGCGCGGCCCGGCGGACGAGCGCCTCGACCTCGTCGACCGTCCATTCGTCGAGCGCGACCATGGCCACGATCTGCTGGGCGAGCACGTCGAGCGGGTTCGCGGGCACGGCGAGCGCCTCGATCGCGCCGGCGCGCATCCGCTCGACGATCACGCTGGTGGCGACGAGATCGCCGCGATACTTCGGGAAGAAGACCCCGCGTGAGACGGCCCCCACCTGATGGCCGGCGCGGCCCACCCGCTGCAGCCCGGACGCCACCGACGGCGGAGCCTCTACCTGCACGACGAGGTCGACCGCGCCCATGTCGATTCCGAGCTCGAGGGAACTCGTTGCCACCACCGCGGGCAGCCGCCCCTGCTTGAGCGCCTCCTCGGTCTCGGCGCGCTGCTCGCGCGACACCGAGCCGTGGTGCGCGCGGGCGATCACGGCCGGGCCGGTCACGCCCGCGGTGTACCAGCTCGTGCCGTACCCGGTGGAGTGCGCCGGCGGAGCCATGTGCGCCGTGCTGGAGCGCGGGTCGACGCCGGTGCGCCGCTCTTCGGCGATCTCGTTGAGCCGCGACGTGAGGGTCTCGGCGAGGCGCCGGGAGTTGGCGAAGACCAGCGTGGACGAGTGCTCCGCGACCAGGTTGGCGATGCGTTCCTCGACGTGGGGCCAGATCGACGGCTTGGGCGCTGCGGGGGCGGCCGCTTCGTCGCCGTGCGGCAACGCGGAGTCCCCGGCCCACGGGATCGGTGCGGTCGCGGGCGCCGGCCGGCCCAGGGACGCCATGTCGTCCACCGGAACGACCACCTCCAACTGCCAGCGCTTCTCGGCCGGTGGGGCGACGGTGGTGACCGGACGCCCGCCCGCCAGGAACCGGGCGACCTCGTCGAGCGGACGCACCGTCGCCGACAAGCCGATCCGCTGCGCGGGGGAGGGGAGGAGGGCGTCCAGGCGCTCGAGCGTGAGCGCGAGGTGGGCGCCGCGCTTGCTGCCGGCGACCGCGTGTACCTCGTCGAGGATCACGGTCCGCACCGACAGCAGCGCCTCGCGGGCCTGCGAGGTCACCAGCAGGTACAGCGACTCGGGCGTGGTGATCAGGATGTCGTCGGGTTCGCGCGCGAACCTGCGCCGCACCTCGGCGGGGGTGTCGCCCGAGCGGACGCCGACGCTCACGTCAGGCCGCGGCAGGCCCAGGCGGGTGGCGGCGTGCCCGATGCCGACCAGCGGTGAGCGCAGGTTGCGTTCGACGTCGACGGCGAGCGCCTTCAGCGGGGACACGTACACCACCCGGCAGCGCTTCAGCCGTTCGGTGGGCGGCGGCTCGGCGGCGAGCCGGTCGATCGCCCACAGGAATGCGGCCAGCGTCTTGCCCGAACCGGTCGGTGCGACGACGAGCGTGTGCTGCCCGGCGCTGATGGACGCCCACGCCCCCGCCTGCGCGGGTGTGGGCGCGCGGAAGCTGCGGGAGAACCACGCCCGGGTGGCGGGCGAGAACAGCTCCAGGGCCGACGTATCAGGTTGCTCGTCCATCACCGTTCACTCTGCCAGTAGCGGCAGACGGTTCCCGCGCGGTGGCCACCTGCGCGCCGGCGGCCTCCGTACAGCGCGGCGGGCTCACCCACGCAGGACGCCCCGGGCGTCGGGGGTGGGGTCGCGGCGCACCAGCCCCCAGGCGGGCGTGAATCCAGTGGGGGCGCGCGGGCGTCCCGTGGCGACCTGCGGGTAGTGATCCGGGTACTCGTGGCGGTGCGGGCGTCCCGGTGGGGGACTCGCCCCGCAGTGCGGACAGGCGTTCACCAGCGGCGTCCGTTGATCCGCACGCAGGCCGCCAGCAGGATCTCGGCGTTCTCGGTGAGCTGAAGGTCGGGATAGTCGCCGCAGGTGGCCACTTCGCGCACGGCCGCCATGAAGACGGCGCAGCGGGCGGGGTGGTCGACGCTGGCCAGTGGATCGCCGGTGAGCGGGATCTGGCCGCCGGCCTGGGCGTAGCCCTCGGCGAACGCCTTCCAGCTCTGGTCGTCGAGCAGCCCGGCGGCCCACAGCCCGGCGGGTCGGCCCAGATCCCACGAGGCGTCGCCCACGCCGAGGGTGCGGGCGTCGCGGAACAGCCAGGTGGGCGTCTGGGGGGCGCGTCCGACCGTGTTGAGCATGAGGTGGCCGTGCACGAGGGTCTTGCGGCCGATGGGTGGCCAGGTGCGCAGCAGCGTCCGGCCGAGTTCGCGCAGAATGTCGGTCGATCCGCCGGGATGGAAGGAGTCTGCCCGGGTCAACGCGGCGATGACCCCGGAGCGGCCGCCGTGTTCGGGCAGTGCCACCACGTCGGCGCGAGGGATGGCCTGCAGGCGTCCGACGAGCCCGCCGATCTCGCGCCAGGGGATGGGATGGGCGTCCTGGGCCAGGTCGAGGCGCGGCTCGAGGAAGATCAGCCGTCCGTCGGGTGCGCGCATCGGCGTCGCGGACAGAGGCGGGGCGAACACGGTCCGGACCGGGTCGGTGGACGCCGCCAGCTGCCGCGCCGCCGCGTCCTCGGTGCGGACCCCCGCCGCGTGCTTGAGCACCACGATGTCGTCGATGACGTGGGAGTCCATGGCAGGACTTTAGTGGCTGGCGCCGTGCCGCGTGAGGGGCGGGGCCCGCGATGGCCGACCTCGAGTCCATCCGGGCGTCGGCGGGGCGGATCGCCACCCACTCCCGAGGTTATCCACAGCGCCATCCACAGCTGGGGAGAACTACAGCGATGTAACTCGGGTGGCTCTCGTCGGCCGGGCATTCCCGCGCACCATGCCCGCATGACAGGCTGACGCCGGGAAGGAGCGCCGATGGCCACCACAGCAGCGTTGAGGGAGCAAGGAAGAGGTCTCCGTCAGCAGGCACCCCGCAGAGAGCTGGGGCGCGGCTTCCGCACCGACCGCGACCCTGTCGCCCTGCTGGACGCCCAGAACGCCAGCAGGCTGACCTCCCTGATCCCCGTCCGCTGGGGGCGGATGGCGGAGTCGGCGTTCACCTTCTACCGAGGTGCAGCCGCGCTGATGGCGCACGATCTGGCGCAGACGCCGGTGTCCGGTCTCCGCGTGCAGGCGTGCGGCGACGCGCACTTGTCGAACTACGGCTTCTACTCTTCGCCGGAGCGCACGCTCGTGTTCGACCTCAACGACTTCGACGAGACGGCGCCCGCACCCTGGGAGTGGGACGTCGAGCGCCTGGTCGCGTCCATGGCGGTGGCCGCCCGGGCCGGCGGGTTCGGCGACAACGCGGCGTTCGCGATCGCCACCGAGACGGCGTCCGCCTACCACACCGCCATGGCGGTGCTCGCCGGGCGCAGCGCCCTCGACAACTACTGGACCCTCGTGCGTGCCGAGCAACTCCTGGCGCGGGCCGAGCAGTTCGAGAAGACGGACGCCGCCCGCGAACTCAAGCGCGCCAAGCGCAAGGCGCGCGGGCGCACCTCGGAGACCGCGCTGCGCAAGCTCGCCACCGTCTGCGAGGAGGGCGTGCTGCACCTGGTCGAACAGCCGCCGGTGATGTTCCACGCCGATGACCTGCCGGACGCCATCGCCGAGATCCCGCTGCGCTACCTGGACACCGTGCCGGCCGACATCGCCGCGCTGCTGGCACGCTTCGTCCCGGTCGATCAGATGATGCGCGTGGTCGGTGTCGGCAGCGTGGGTACACGGTGCGCGATCGTCCTGCTCGTCGACTCGACGGGTGCGCCCCTGATCCTGCAGGTCAAGGAGGCCACCGCGTCGGTCCTCGAGCCGGCAGCGGGGGCCAGCCGGTACGAGAACGCCGGCCAGCGGGTCGTCCGCGGCCAGCGCATCATGCAGGCGGTGTCAGATCCGTTCCTGGGCTGGGCCAGCCTCGGCGGCCGCGACTACTACGTGCGTCAGTTCCGCGACAGCAAGGGCGGCTTCGAGATCGAGCGGCTCTCCTCCGAGTTGCTCGCCGACTACGGACGCCTGTGCGGGGCCGTCCTCGCCCGGGCGCATGCCCAGAGTTGTGAGCCGGCCCTGATCGCCGGCTACCTCGGCAAGGGGTCGGCGTTCGAGAGCGCGATGGCCGAGTTCGCGCTCGCCTACGCCGCTCAGAACGAGGTCGACTACGCCCGATTCATCGAAGCCATCGACTCGGGACGTCTTCACGCCGACCGCGAGCACTGACCCCGGTTAGCGGGCGAGGCGAGCGTCGGGAAAGATGGACCTCGTGCCTGCAGCCCGGATGACCGCACCGAAGCCCCGATGGGGGCCGGACGCCGCCTCGACCGCCGCGCTTGTCGTCGCGGTGGCGGCGCTGTGGGTCGTGATGAAACTGGTGACCGTGTGGGCATGGGTGATCGTCCCCGGCGAGTACGGCGACACGTACTACTACTTCCTGGAGGCGCAGCGGGCGTCCGGCGGCGTCCGCGACGTCCTGGGCGAGTACCCGACTCCCGCAGCGCTCCTGCTCCTGCTGCCCTCCATGCTCGGCGCCGACGACTACGCCAGCTACCGGTTCGCGATCGTGGTGATGACATCGATCGCCGATGCGGTGTTCGCGGTGCTGCTGGGGCGCCGGTTGGGCCCCATTCCCGTACTCGCCTGGATCGCGGTCACGACCAGCCTCGGCCAACTCGGCCTGCTGCGATTCGACATGCTGCCGGCGGCGGTCACCGGGATCGCCGTCCTGCTGGCCATGGGCGGACGCCGCACCGCCGCCTCCGTCTTCCTTGCGCTGGGTACCGGCCTGAAGCTGTGGCCGATCGTGCTCGCCCCGCTCATGCTGCGCCCCGGACGCCTCGTGCGCCCGCTGATCGCGCTGGCGGGCACCGGCGCCGGGCTGATCGCGTTGAGCCTGGCCACCGGAGGAGCGGACCGGCTCCTGTCCCCGCTGAGCTATCAGCGGGACCGGGGCCTCCAGATCGAGGCCGTCGCCGCCACCGTGCCGATGCTCGCCTGGGCCGAGGACGAGGCCTACCGGGTGTGGTATTCCACCTTCCACGCGTTCGAGGTGACGGGGCCGTCCGTCGAAACGTGGCTCCAGGTCGCGCAGGCGGCGTCCTGGGTGGGCGTGATCGGCTGCCTCGCGCTGGTCGCCCGCTGGTGGTGGGTCGGTGCGCCCGCCTCCGCGATCGGCTGGCTGTCGATCACCCTGGTCGGCACCTTCGTCGTCACCTCACGCGCGCTCAGCCCGCAGTACCTGTTGTGGCTCGCCGCGCCCGCCGTCGTCATCCTGGGCTACGCCTGGTGTGGCGTCTCCCCGCCGAACGCCGTGACCTCACCCGGAGGCGGGCCGGACGCGGACGTTCCGCAGCTCGTGCCGGCGCTGATCACCCTCGTGGGCATCCTGGTGCTTGCGGCGCTGACCACCGCGGTCTACCCGGTGTACTACGGCGGCGTCACCGGCCGCGGCGATCACACCGAGCGCGCACTGGCACTGTTGGCGGCCCGCAACCTGGGGCTGGTTGCGTTCGTGGCTTGGTCGGCGGCCTGCGCCTATTTATGCGCACGCCCACGCACGAAAAGAAGCCTCATGGCTGGTGCTGAGTAGTTGAAAGGACCACAATGAGCGAGTCACCCAGACGGAAGGGGGCTCATGCCCAAGCACCACGTCGTGATCATCGGATCCGGCTTCGGAGGACTGTTCGCGGCCAAAGCGCTGAGCAAGGCCAATGTCGATGTCACCCTGGTCGCCAAGACCTCGCATCACCTGTTCCAGCCGCTGCTCTATCAGGTGGCCACGGGAATCCTGTCCGAGGGCTCGATCGCGCCGGCCACCCGCGAGATCCTCAGCAAACAGGACAACGCGAAGGTTCTCCACGGCCTGGTCACCCACATCGACATCGAGGCGCGCACGGTGACGCACCGCATGCACGACGCCCAGATCACGACGGGCTACGACTCGCTCATCGTGGCCGCCGGCGCCGGGCAGTCCTACTTCGGCAACGACCACTTCTCGACGTTCGCTCCCGGCATGAAGTCGATCGATGACGCGCTCGAACTGCGTGCCCGCATCTTCTGGGCCTTCGAGCGCGCCGAGCGTGAGACCGACCCCGATCGGCAGCGACGTCTGCTGACGTTCGTGGTCGTCGGAGCCGGCCCGACCGGCGTCGAGATGGCCGGGCAGATCCGCGAGCTGGCCTCGCTGACGCTGCGCAACCAGTTCAAGATGTTCGATCCCGACTCTGCGCGGGTGATCCTCATCGACGGCTCGTCGCAGGTGCTGCCGCCGTTCGGGGAATACCTGGGCCGCAAGACCCAGGAGTCACTGGAGCGCTCGGGCGTCGAGGTAGTGCTGAACAGCATCGTCACCGACCTCAACGGGCGCTCGGTCACCTACAAGAACGCCGCCGGCGAGCTGACCACCATCGACTCGACCTGCAAGGTGTGGGCGGCGGGCGTCCAGGGCAACGTGCTGGGCAAGACGCTGGCCGAGCAGACCGGGGCCCAACTCGACCGCGCCGGCCGCGTGGTCGTCAACCCCGACCTCACGCTGCCCGGCCACCCCGAGGTGACCGTGATCGGCGACCTCGCATTCGTGCCGGGCATCCCGGGCGTCGCGCAGGGCGCGATTCAGGGCGCGCGATACGTCGCCGCCAGGATCGCCGACCGGGTCGCCGGACGCCCCCTCGCCGATCAGCCGTTCGTCTACCGCGACAAGGGCTCGATGGCGACGATCTCGAAGTTCTCGGCCGTGGTCAAGGTCGGCAAACTTCAGTTCACCGGGTTCCTCGCCTGGATCGCCTGGCTGGGCCTGCACCTGCTGTACATCGCCGGCTTCAAGGGCCGGATCACGACGCTGTTGCACTGGGTGCTCAGCTTCATCGGGCGTGGCCGCTCCGAGCGCGTGACCACCAACCAGCAACTCGTCGGTCGCCTCGCCCTCGAGTCGCTGGGCCAGAACGTGACCGCCCGATTGCTGCGCGGGGAAAAGGGCGGCACGGACCAGCCACGCGTCGAAAGCTAGGCACGTCCCGGGCTCATGCCGGACGCTTCGCCGGCGTGGACTCCGCGGTGAGCGCCGGGTCGCGCTGCACGATGTCGCCGAGCGCCTCGTCCATCGCGGCGAGCGTCGCGGCGTCCAGCCTGACCCCGGACGCGGCGGCGTTCGATGCGACCTGTTCGGGACGCGAGGCGCCCACGATCGCGCCCGCCACGTTGTCGTTGGCCAGCACCCAGGCCACGGCCAGCTGGGCCATCGTGAGACCGGCCTCGTCGGCGATCGGCGCCAGCCGCTGCACCCGGGTCAGTACGTCGTCGTTCAGGAGCCGCGCGATCGTGCGGGCGCCGCCCTTCTCGTCCGTCGCCCGCGAGCCGGCGGGCAGCGGCAGGCCCGGCTTGTACTTGCCGGTCAGCACGCCCTGTCCGATGGGCGACCACACGATCTGGCTGAGGCCCAGTTCGCGGCAGGTCGGGACGACCTCCTCCTCGATCACCCGCCACAGCAGGGAGTATTGGGGCTGGTTCGAGATCAGCGGCACGCCCAGTTCGCGAGCGAGCGCCTGCCCGGCACGGATCTGGTCGGAGGACCACTCGCTGACGCCGATGTAGAGCGCCTTGCCTTGCCGGACCACGTCGGCGAACGCCTGCATGGTCTCCTCCAGCGGCGTCTCGACGTCGAAGCGGTGCGCCTGGTAGAGGTCGACGTAGTCGGTCTTGAGCCGCCGCAGTGAGCCGTTGATCGACTCCATGATGTGCTTGCGCGACAGCCCGACGTCGTTGTGCCCCTTGGCGCCGGTCGGCCAGTAGACCTTGGTGAAGATCTCCAGGCTCTCGCGGCGCTCGCCCGCCAGCGCCTCGCCGAGGACGGTCTCGGCGGCGGTGTTGGCGTACACGTCCGCGGTGTCGAAGCTGGTGATGCCGGCATCCAGTGCGGCGCGGACGCACGCCTGCGCCGCGTCGTTCTCGAGCTGCGAGCCGTGGGTGAGCCAGTTGCCGTAGATGATCTCGGAGATCTTCAGGCCTGAGTTGCCCAGGTAGCGGAACTGCATGGGTGCGTCCTTTCCGATGGGTGGCGTCGTGGCCCATCTTGCCACCGTGCCGAAGCCCGTCGGCGAGACACAATGGGTCCATGACGCCCCGTGACGCAGGTTCCGACCTGGCTATTCCGCTGGCCCGCACACCGGCGCTGGTCCTGCGCGGACGCACCTTCGATGCCGGACGCCCCGCCGTGATGGCGATCATCAACCGCACCCCCGACTCGTTCTACATGACGTCGGGCACCTCCGGTATCGAGGACGCCCTCGCGACGCTGACGGACGCCGTGGCCGACGGCGCCGACCTGATCGACGTCGGCGGCGTCCGGGCCGGCCAGGACGGGGCCTGGGTGAGCGCCGACGAGGAGATCGCGCGGGTGCGTCCGTTCTTGCTCGCCGCGCGCGAGGCGCACCCCGACCTGGTGATCAGCCTCGATACCTGGCGGACGGACGTTCTCGCCGCCTGCGCGGACGCCGGCGTGGATCTGGTCAACGACACCTGGGCCGGCGCCGATCCCGACCTCGCGCGCGCCGCGGCCGAGCTGGGTGCCGGCTACGTCGTCTCCCACACCGGCGGGCTGCCGCCGCGCACCGACCCGGTGGACGTCTCCTACGGCGAGGGCCCGGACGCCGTGGTCGCCTCGGTGCTGTCCGGACTCGCGGCGGGTGCCCGGCGGGCGGTGAAGGCTGGCGTCCGCCCCGAGTCCGTCCTGATCGACCCGACCCTCGATTTCGGAAAGACGACCCGGAACTCGCTGCGCGTCCTGAGAGCCACCGGGCTCGTCGCCGGGTTGGGCTATCCGGTGCTTCAGGCGATCTCCCGCAAGGATTTCGTGGGGGAGACCCTCGACCTGCCGGCGTCCGAGCGCCTGGAGGGCTCGCTGGCCGCGACGGCCGTGGCGGCCTGGCTCGGCGCGACCGTCTTCCGCACGCACGACGTCGCGGCGACGCGGCGGGTGCTGGACATGGTGGCGTCCATCCGCGGGGAGCGCCCGCCGTCGGTGACCGTGCGCGGCGAGCCGCGGTAGGGCGAGGGACGATTCGCGTTCGAGAAAACTAGTCGCCGCGACTATAGTTAGGGGTGCGCGGCGAGCAATCGCCACCCAAGTTCGGGCCTCGGCCCGCTCCGTGCCCCGATACGCGACCTACAGTGGATGTCACCATGAGCAACGCCCAGACCACCGCTACTGACCTGCCCCGCGACGCGTCCGCCTCCGGCGCGACCTCTGAAGACACCTCCCAGAAGAAGCCTTCGCTCGGCCTGTCCCCGTCCGGGTTGGTGGCCGGCGCCATGGCCGCCGTGACCTCGGCGGTGGTCGGCTCCCAGCTCGGCACCGCCGGCACGCTCCTGGGCGCGGCGCTCGGCTCGCTGATCGGCGCGGTGGCGACCGCCCTCTACTCGTTCAGCATCCAGCGCACGGTGCACGCGGTGAGTCATGCGCGGCTGCCCCGACGCGGGAACGACACGGATCCGGCCGCCGACGAGGTGACCGAGCTCGACCTCGAGGCCGATGCGCGGCCGCGCACCAAGCGCCGCGTGAACCGCGTGATGCTGATCGTCAGCGTGGCGGCCACCGCGGTCGTGGCGTTCCTGATCGCGCTCGTGGCCATCACCGGCATCGAGAAGGCGACCGGGTCGACGCTGTCGGGCACCTCGGGTACGACCGTGCAGCAGATCCAGCAGGCGGGCGGGGTGACGACCACCGGCGATGCGACGACCGAGACCGCGCAGCCCTCCGGCGAGTCGGCGACGCCCACGGCGTCCGCAACCCGGACGGCCCGGCCGACGGCCAGTGCGACGGCGGCCACCCCGGCTGCGACCCCGGCCGCGTCGGCGACGCCCGCGACGTCCGCCACCGCGCAGCCCGCCGCGACGGCGGCGGCGGAGTCCTCCGCCAAGGTCACGGGCTAGAGTGCGGGCACTCGGCGAAAACCCGCCCGGGGTTACGATGACGGGGTGAGCACCTCCCCACCTGCGACAGCAACGCCGCCGACCGGCACCGCCGACCCGTCCACCGAGCGGTCGAGGTCTCCATGGATCCTCGACTGGGCGCTGGCCCTGCTCGCGCACCTGTGCGTGGGGTTCTCGTGGGTGCTGACGACGCTGGCCGTGATGGGCTCGCTCGACGTGGCGCGCCGGATGCTGATGAACTCCGAGTTCGCGTTCGACACCGGACGCCTGCCGCAGCCGTGGGTGATCCCGGTCGGCCTGGTGCTCGCCTACGGCTCGCAGGTGTTCTTCGGCTGGTCGATGCGACGCGCCGGGCACGGGACGCCCGCCTGGGGCAGCCGGGTCGTCGTCGTGGTGGCGCTCGCCCTGGGCGTCGTGGCCGGCGCCTACCTGTGGACGCCCGCCCTGCAGGTCGGCGCCAAGATCGGCCCGGCGTCCGGTCAGTACGCGGCGTGGGGGATCTTTGGCTGGGCCGCTCACTACAGCCGGATGGCGCTGCCCGCGGTCGCCCTGGTGGCCGCGGGTCTGCTGGTGCTGTTCTCGCGGCATTCGCCGCTGAGGGTCGCCGTGACGGCGGTCCTGCGCCGAGTCCGGTCCTGGCGCGCCGCGCGCCGGACGCGGGCGGCGTCCGCCTGATCGGCGTGACGGCGATCGCGGTGAACCTGCCGATGGGGCGACCGATCTCCACCGCCGGTCAGCGGCGAGCGTCGAGAACGTCGGTGAGTCCGAGGCCGAGCAAGGCCCTGTCCGCCGTGATGAAGGGCAGCCGTTCGACCGTTGCTTGAGTCAGGAGCAGCCGATCAAAGGGGTCCTGGTGCGGCACGGCGGTCTGGCCGATGGATCGGGCGTGCTCGGCGGTGATGGGGAGTTCGAGCAGTCCGGTGGTGGGTGGGATTCGATCGAAGGGGCTGATGTCCCCGAGGCGTCCCCGGAGCCGGTTGATCTCGAGTTCCCAGATGGATGCCGCCGAGTAGTACACCGAGGCGGCCTTGGCGAGGCGAGCGCGGGTCGCGGGACCCAGCGCCGGATCGTCGGTCATGAGCCAGTAGAGGGCGTTGGTATCGAGCAGGTAGTCGCTCATTGCTCCGCATTGCCCTCGAACAGCGCCACGATCTCGGGGTCGAGGGCATCGAAGTCGTCGGGGCGCCCGATCGCGCCCTCCTCCACCCGCGGGCGGAGACGCGCCGGCGCGAACCAACCCCAGGATGCTGGCGAGCGCGCAGGACCCGGGCTTGGATGGGCACCATGACAATCCCGACCGATGACGCGTGGGCCATCAGGACCCGCGGTCTGTCCAAGACCTACCAGCGCGGCGCGGTCATGGCGGTGGCGGGCCTCGACCTGGCGATCCCGCGCGGCGGCGTCCACGGATTCCTCGGTCCCAACGGCTCGGGCAAGACGACGACGCTGCGCATGCTGTTGGGACTGGTTCGTCCGGACGCCGGGACGATGGAAATCCTCGGTGCGCCGGTGCCCGCCCGCCTGCCGGACGTAGTCGACCGCGTCGGCGCGATCGTCGAGTCGCCGAAGTTCTTCGCCACGATGAGTGCTCGCAAGAACCTGGCGCTCCTCGCGCAGGGGATCGGCGTCCCGATCGGCAGGGTCGGGCAGGTGCTCGACCAGGTCGGCCTGGCCGACCGCGCGAAACAGCTGGCTGGACGCTATTCGTTGGGAATGAAGCAGCGCCTCGCGATCGCGGCCACCTTGCTCAAGGATCCCGAACTGTTGATCTTCGACGAGCCGACCAACGGGCTCGACCCGGCGGGCATCCACGAGGTCCGCACCACGATGCGGGCGCTCGCGGATGAGGGCAAGACCGTGGTCATCTCGAGCCACATCCTCGCCGAGGTGCAACAGGTGGCCGACACGGTCAGCATCATCGCCCGCGGACGCCTTCTGCGCTCGGGTAGCGTCCCCGAACTGCTGACGGGGGGGAACTCGCGGGTGCGGTTGCGCGTGCCTGACGTGGATGCCGCCGTGCGGATCCTGCTGGCGGACGGCTACGAGGTGCAGCCGCAACCCGACGGCGCGCTGGTGCTGCGGCGTCCGGGTGAGGTCGCCGATCCCGCGGTGGTGGCACGCGCGCTCGGCGAGGCCGGGATCTGGCCGTCCGAGCTGGGCGTGACCGCCGACAGCCTGGAGCAGGTCTTCTTGGACCTCACCCGCGACGAGCAGTTGGGTGCCAGCCAGTTCCGGACGCCGCGCGCCCTCGGCGAGGACGGGGGCGCGGCATGATCAACGTGCTCCGCGCCGAGTTCAGCCGGTGGGTGGCCCGCCGTGGCCTGTGGATGGCGGCTCTCGCCCTGCTGGCCGTGATGGGCCTGTTCGCGGTATCGATCTGGTTCGCGACCAGGCCGCCGTCCGGCGAGGAACTCGACCGCGCCAAGCAGTGGTACGCCGAGGCTGTCGCCGACTGGGAGATCAACGGGGAGCGGTACCTCGAGGAGTGCCTCGCCGACGCCACCACGGACGCCGACCGCGAGGGCTGCCAGAGCATGCGGCCCGAGGAGTCTCACTTCGTCGCCCCACCGATGAGCTGGAAGGACGCGGCCGGGCAGGGTCCGCTCGCCGGCGCCGTGGTGGGCAGCCTGGGGGCGATGCTGATGGCGGCGAGCTTCTGGGGCGCCGAGTACCGCCAGGGGAGCCTCTCGACGTGGCTCACCTTCGTGCCCGGGCGGGGCCGCGTGTGGGGCGCCAAGATGGGCGTGGCCGCGGTCGCGGGAGCGCTGGTGGCCTTCGGTTGTGCGGCCGTCGGACTGCTGGCCGCCTGGGTGTCGGTGGTGGCGCATCAGGGGCCGGACGCCGTGGGCGTCTGGACCGAGCCGGTGCAGATGCTGGCGCGTGCGGCCGGCCTCGGCGCCGTGTTCGCCGTCATCGGGGGTGCGCTGGCGGTGGGATTCCGCAACACGGTGGCGGCGGTGGCACTGCCGCTGGCTTACCTGCTCTTCCAGGGTCTGTTCCGGATCGTCTCGTCGATTCCCGGCGCCCACCACCTGGTGACGTGGATGCCCGAGAACAACGTCATCGCCTACCTCAGGCACGGCTACACCCTGCAGGTGCCGCTCACCCGCGTCGGCCCGACCGGCGTCGAATGGTCGACGGTCGAGAAGACGATCACCTTCGGTCAGGGGCTGCTCTATCTCGTGGTGATCGCCACCTTGTGCGCACTGGCGTCCTGGGTCCTGTTCCGCCGTCGCGACATCGCCGAGTAGCCCGCAGGCAC
Source organism: Propionibacteriaceae bacterium (assembly GCA_032229785.1). Classification (GTDB taxonomy): domain Bacteria; phylum Actinomycetota; class Actinomycetes; order Propionibacteriales; family Propionibacteriaceae; genus Propioniciclava. Next base: position 140 of record JAVTWJ010000041.1, on the reverse strand, counting down.
CCGAGGCCGCCCGGGTTACCCACCGGCGCCCGACGCCGCCCGGGTTACCCACCGGCGCCCGGGTTACGCACCGACGCCCGGGTTACGCACCGACGCCCGATCTGTCGCCCGGGTTACGCACCGCCGCCCAGGGTGCAACC